>DAOUBS010000062.1:0-22454 GCA_034432435.1 Anaerolineae bacterium | reverse complement strand
ATGTTGCCGTTAGTGGGCGAGAGGATGAAGATGCTGATAGGCGCGGGCGTGCTCGTAGGAACCACCGCTACTGGAGGCAAAATGACCGGTAGAGTGGGGGGGGCAAAGGTGGGCACAACGCCGGGCAGCCGAGTTGGGAAGGGGATGGGCGTCACAGTTGTGAGTTGGCCAGTGTCAATGGGAGTCCGCGTAGCCTGTGCTGTCAGCTCAGCTGGTGGGCTGGTGAGGTCGGTCACATCTGGCTGAGCTGTGCCGAGGTTACAGGCGATAGCACTCAGGAGAAGCGCCATTAGCGGCGTCAAAATGCCAACACCGAGCCGCAGGCGTTTAAATTCGATCATAGAGAGCTGGCCTTTCTCAATTTGGGTGACAACTATCTAATTGCTGTTACAATGATTATAGTTTAGTTGAAAGTTGCAAACCTGACGATAGTTAGGCGTTTACTGGCTGACGGAACCTGCGCATGAAGATTTTGATCGTAGACGACGAACAAGACATTCGAGAGGCCTTAGGCCGCAAGCTCAAGCGCGAGATGTTCGAAATCGTGCTGGCAAGTGACGGCATTGAGGCGCTGAAGCAGTTCCACGCTGAACGGCCTGACCTTGTCATACTGGATATTGTTATGCCCGGAGGGCTTGACGGCTTGACGACGTGCCGGCGTATTCGGGAAATCGCCGAGACGCCCATCATGATGCTGTCGGCACAGGCAATCACCGAGGATGACATCATCGAGGGTCTGAACGCAGGCGCAGATGAATACCTCACGAAGCCGGTGCGGCTCAACGAGTTCGTGGCGCGCGTTCGGGCGCTACTGCGGCGCGCACAGGCGAGCGGATCAGAGGCCAGCCATGAGTACGACGATGGCTATCTTAAAATCGACGCGCATCGTCGCCAAGTCTACGTACAAGGACGGCGTGTCCACCTAACCCCCACTGAGTATAAGCTGCTAGCGATTTTAGTAGAGAATGCGGGCAAAGTCGTCAATCAGCGCGATTTGTTAGAACAGGTATGGGGGCCGGGATACATTGATGACGTGTACTACCCGCGCGTCTACGTCAGCCAGCTTCGCCGTAAAATCGAACAAGACCCGGCAAACCCGCTGTACATCTTGACAGAACACCGCATTGGCTATCGGTTCGAGAAGCAACCCAACCACATTGGATAATTTTGCGCCGGCTGTGTCCCCGTTGTTTTTGATAGCCAATGGTTTCTTCCTAGCGCTGGCGCTGGCCTTCTTGCTGATTATCCTGTGGTATGATGCGCGTCGCACCGAGCATCAGTTTTTTGCAGCGTTCTTGGTGTTGGTGATGGTGTGGAATGTCGGAAGCTTGCTGCAACAAGTGAGCGGGCTGCTTGCGCCAGATTTACTTCTTCAGCGGCTGTCAAATGGGATGGCAACGATCGGTTTGACGGGGTCAAGCGCGGCGCTGTATGCGTTGTGTGCAGTGTTGGTAGGAACGCGATTGCAGTGGTTTCGAACCATTGCTGGCCTCGCAATCATCCTAACCGTGTCGTTAAACATGATCATTGTGATCAGCCAAGCTGCATATAGAGATGTTCCATTTGAGCCATTAGATTTTAGTAGCTACTTCTACTTGTTTTTTGCAACCGCATCCATTTTTATTGTCTGGCACTACCGCCGCACGATTGACAACCGGGCGATTATGGCGGGCATCTTGCTCTTCGTTGTGGGGCAAGGGTTGGGATTCGTCAATCGAACCCTCGGGGTTGATGCGGTTGGGATGTTGGTTAGCTCAGTGGGGTGTTTGATTATCAGCGGCGCATTTGTACGGCGAGAGTTGATTGTGCCGCTGGTTTCACGCAATCAGCAGCTTATCAACATGCACGAGGTAAGCCTTGCGATCAGCAAACGGATCACCACCCGCGACTTGCTAGACGAAATCGGAAAGCAAGCGAAGGCGTGGCTGCGTGGGGACGCCACCGCCATTTACTTGTGGGTGGGGGGGGATCTGCGGCTAGAATCGGTGAACGACTTGCCCGAAGCGCTGATTGGGGTGACGGCACAAGAGGGGAGTTTTGCCCGCTTGGTCAGCCAATCACAGACGGCCATGCTGCTTGAACACTACGCCACACAGTGGACGAATATTGATGAGTTGAGCGCGTTGCGGTCGGCCTTTGGCTCAGTGATTGGCACGCCGCTGATCTACGATAATGAAGTAATTGGGGTTTTGATCGTTATCTCCAGCGTTCAATCGCGTGTGTTTACGCCACAGGATGTCACATTACTTGACTTGTTAGCCTCACAGGCGGCAGTTGCGCTGGCTCATG
The DNA here is from genome assembly GCA_034432435.1 of Anaerolineae bacterium. Lineage (GTDB taxonomy): Bacteria > Chloroflexota > Anaerolineae > Aggregatilineales > Phototrophicaceae > JANWYT01. Next base: position 20,165 of record DAOUBS010000062.1, on the reverse strand, counting down.
AGCAGCTCTTCTCTAACCGTGAGGTACTGGCCACACAGATTCAGCTTGCCAACGACCAACTTCAGACAGTGCTCGCCAGCACGAAAAGCCCAGTGCTGGCGCTGGATCGTCACTTGGTCGTTGTGTTCAGCAATGCCGCAGCCTATGAAGTCCTGCATTCGCTTGGCCTCAACCAATCTGTGCTCATTCTGGACGATGTGCTGCGCCCGTTACTTCCACCTAGACCACTAGAGGCTATACGGCGTATTCGACGCTATGGGGTGTACGTGTATGAAATAGTTGTTGCCGATAAGACCTATCAATGCCGTTTGAGCGCCTGGGGCACTCGGCGCGTGGAGGGCTGGGTGGCGGTGTTACACGACGTTACAGAGCTGAAAGAGCTTGACCGAATCAAGAGCGAGATGGTGCGCATGACCAGCCACGACTTGAAAAATCCGCTTCAGGCAGCCCTGGCAAACCTTGATTTGCTCAAAGACGATTTGTCAGCACTAGACAGCGACGCTTCCGAGCTGCTGTTATCCGCGAACAACGTTGAAAAACAGCTCATCAAGATGCAGCGCATCATTGGTGGGATCTTGGACTTGGAGCGCGCCCGCGTGGGCGTGCAGTCAGCCGAAGTGTTTGAAATAGCGCTCGTCGTTCGCAAAGTGTACGATGATATGGCCGACATGGCGCGTGACCGATGCATCTTGTTTCAACTTCAGCTCGATGAGCCGATGGGCGTCATCAATGGGAATGGCGTTCAGATTGAGAGGGCGCTGAGTAACTTGATTGAGAATGCGCTCAAATTTACGCCAGCAGGCGGTGAGGTGCTGGTGCGCGCTCATCAAGTGGGGGCTGTTGTTGAAATCATCGTTGAAGATAACGGTGTGGGCATTTCACCAGAGCAGCACGAGCGAATCTTTGAACGATTCTACCGCGGCCAGCAATCTGGGATTGAACACATCAGCGGCACAGGGTTAGGATTGAGTCTAGTCAAGGCGGTGGTTGAGAATCATCGCGGGCGCGTTTGGGTGGAAAGTGAACTTGGCAAAGGCGCTCACTTTTACGTTCAACTTCCTGTTTATAATGGCCACAGCGTAAGCGTTAGGTAGGGTTGCGTGTTTTTTAGAGTTTTAATGATGTTTGTCGTTGGCCTGAGCGGAGTCATCCTTGCGCAAGACATCACAGCGACGCCTGCGCCGACAAAAACGCCGGCTGCCCCAGCGATTACTGTAACCGAAGATGCCCCTGATACTCTGAACGATTCGAACGAGTGGACACCGCGACCACTTGCACGCTCCTACACACAAGATGACCTTCAAGTCTTGGTAGGCAACGTACAACGCCCCAATGGGATGCTGTGGTATGCGGGCAACCTGTACACGGCTTGCAATGGTGACTTCACCTTGTACGAGGTGAACGCTGTAACAGGCCAAACGCGGACGCTGATCTACGGGATTCAGAACGCGCATGTGTTGTGGGCAGAACCGAGCGGGGCGTCCTTTGATCTGTGGGTTCCAGACTTTGACACGAATCGACTCATGCGGATCAATCAAGGCCGTCAAACGCCGCGGCCGGTGGCAAGCAATTTGAACGGGCCGTGGGGTATTACTAAGCTCGACGACTCCCACTTTCTAGTGAGCAACATCCGCGGCAACGACATCGTGCGCATCAGCCAGAACGGGGATATAAGTCCATTTCTTGATGGCTTTCGTGCGCCGGCGGGCATCACCATCCATGACGGCTACTTGTACGTCGTCAACAACGGCAGCGCACGCCGCGCTATTGAGCGCGTTGCGCTGGACGATGCCGGGCTTCCCGTGGGCGGGCCGCAGCCGTTCGTGAGCGGGCTGCAAAGCGCGTCTGGGGTGGTCTTTGGCTCGGATGGCTACGCGTACTTTACCTACTCGCTTGGCGCACGCGGCGTTGTTGGGCGTGTCGCGCCGTCGGCCTGTGCGGATGGGTGCAGCAACGAAGACGTGGAGATTGTTTTGTTCACTGACCTCCAAGCGCCGCTGGCAGGGCTGACGTTTTCACCCGACATGCGATTGTTCGTGCACACGATCTTCCGGCCTGAGATTTACTGGCTGGACGTGTACCCGTCAGACTTAGGTCAGTTGCCCAATGGCTGAACGAGCAGCAGCCCCACCAGAGCCAACATCACCCCCACGTGATGCGCCACGATTTGCAGCAGGCTCAGCAGTTGTGAATTTGCGTTGAGGTTTACAAGTGCCAAGATGAGGCTGATTGCAATAAGTACAATGCCGATCATGACTGGCAGCCCACGGCGGCGGGCGAAGACGTTTGACGTGCGGTTAAGCAGGCGTATCAGGCCCGGCGATTGATCAAGCCTCTGCATCATGGGTTGGCTCCTTCTCTGAGATGACAAACGTTTTAACTAGGCTGATGGCCGCTGGCGGCAGCGTGACTTCAATGAGCGTCCCGTGCTCGGTGGGCTGGTGTGTATGTACCGTGCCGACTTGGAACAAGTGCGTCAGCAGATCGCCACGTTGGAAGGGGATAAGAAGCTGCATCCGCTGGTTAGCCGAATTTAGAACATCCTCGATGGTCTCTAGAAGCGTTTCAAGGCCGCTCTTAGTTTGCGCAGAAATGATCACTGCCTGCTTGTAAGTTTTGCTGTCCAATTCAATTTGAGGCGGCTCGCTCACGCGGTCAGCTTTGTTCCAAACGAGGATGCGCGGCACGCGCGGCATGTCGATCTCGGCGAGCGTGTCCTCTACCGCTTCGATGTTGGCTTCCGCGTGTGGGTCGCTCATGTCGACGACGTGCAGGAGAATATCGGCTTCGACGATCTCTTCAAGCGTGGCGCGGAAAGCTGCAACCAGCGTGGCCGGCAGCTTCTGGATAAAACCGACTGTGTCAGTGATCAGAATTTCACGTCCGCTTGGCAGGCGAATGCGGCGCGTCGTGGGGTCTAATGTGGCGAAGAGCTGGTCAGCGACGTATATGTTAGCCGCGGAGAGGGCGTTGAGCAGTGTGCTCTTGCCTGCGTTGGTGTAGCCCACGATGGCGGCTACTGGGATGCCTGATTTGCGGCGCTGGGCACGATGCAGGCTGCGATGCCGGCGCACTTGCTCTAGCTCTGTTTTCAGGTGTGCGATACGCATGCCGATTTCGCGCTTGTCGACTTCGAGCTGCGTTTCACCCGGCCCACGCAGCCCGACGCCGCCGTTGCCGCCGCGCGCCGCCCCACCGCCACCTTGACGCGCGAGGTGAGTCCATTGGCGCGTCAGCCGAGGCAGCCGATACTCGTACTGCGCCAGTTCAACCTGCAAGGCTCCCTCGCGGGTGCGCGCGTGTTGGGCGAAGATGTCGAGGATGAGCGCTGAGCGATCTAGCAATTTTACCTCGTTGCCGAAGTGTTTGCTGAGTTCGCGTTGATGGCGCGGTGAAAGCTCATCGTCAAAGATCACCACTTTAGCGCGCGTTTCGAGCAGCTTTTCTTGAATTTCTTTGACCTTGCCTGATCCGACAAAGGTTGAAGGGTCAATGTGGTTGACCTGCTGCGTCAGTCGGCCTACGACTTGGATGCCCGCAGTTTCAGCGAGTCGTTCCAGCTCGTCGAGTGAGTCGGCCATGCTGCGCAGCAGCACTGTGCCCTTGACGCTCGCACCGACGAGCAGGGCAAGTTCAGCCTCAGGGGTTGTGACATAAGCTTTCATGATGTTGGCTCTTGCTCTAATTCTGCAATGGATGCTCGCATGGCCGCCAGCGCCCGTGTGGCATAAGCGGCTTTACGATCTACTTTACTGTGGCTGCTTTCCAATTCCGGCAGGATGCCAAAATTGGCTTTCATAGGTTGGAAGTGCTTCTCTTCAGCGTGTGTGACGTAATGCACCAGCGCGCCTAGCATCGTTGTTTGGGGGGGAACCCACGGTGCAAGGCCGTTCAGCTGTCGTGATAGATTAATGGCTGCAAGCAGACCAGTGGCAACGTTGCCCATGTAACCCTCAATGCCGGTGATCTGGCCAGCAAAGTACAGGTTCGGGTGAGTGCGAAACTGCATCGTTGGGTGCAGTAGGGCAGGGGAGTTGATGAACGTGTTGCGGTGCATTTGCCCCATGCGGACGAACTGAGCGTTCTGCAAGCCGGGGATCATGCGCAGGATCTGCCGCTGCTGCTCCCAGCGGATGTTGGTTTGAAAGCCGACGATGTTGTAAAGCGTTCCGGCGAGGTTATCTTTGCGAAGTTGAACGACCGCGTAGGGACGCCGCCCCGTTCTTGGGTCCGTCAGGCCAACCGGCCGCATGGTTCCGTAGGCCAGCGTTTTTTCTCCGCGCTTGGCAAGCTGCTCAACCGGCAAACAGCCTTCAAAGAAGTGCGGATCCTCGCGCTCGAAATCGCGCAGTTCAATCGTCGGGGCGGTGCGCAGTGCCTCCACAAGGTTCAGATATTCCTCTTTGTTCAGGGGGCAGTTGATGTAGTCCCCGTCGTCGCTGTCGCTGCGTCCGTAGCGTGCTGCTTTAAATGCGATAGACATATCAATGCTCTCCGCCGTCACAATCGGCGACAGCGCATCGTAAAAGTACAGATATTCTTGTCCGGTCAGGCGCGCCAACTCTTCAGACAGCGCTACAGACGTGAGGGGGCCGGTAGCAACGATGGTCGGCTCCGATTCAGGGATGCGCGTAACCTCTTCACGAATGAGGGTGATCCTCGGATGTGAGAGGATGGCTTGGGTTGTGGCTTCAGCGAACGCCTCGCGGTCAACCGCGAGCGCACCGCCAGCGGGAACCGCCACCTGCTCCGCGATGTTCATAAGCAGTGAATTCAACAGCACCAGCTCTTGCTGCAGAACACCCGTAGCGCGGTCGGGCAGCTTTGAGCCTAAGCTGTTGCTGCAAACAAGCTCAGCCAGACGGTCAGAGACGTGTGCGCCGGTCTGGCGCTGAGGGCGCATCTCGTAGAGCCGCACCGTATGCCCACGCTCCGCTAGCTGCCATGCGGCCTCACTGCCAGCCAGTCCACCACCAATTACGTTCAAAAAGTGTCCAGTCATTTTTCTTCCTGTAGCTTGTTAAGAAGCGGCGTGGAGCGCTTGCCCCAAGAGGGCGCGCACACGATCAGCCTCTTGGTTGTCTTGATCGTTAAGAAGCTCTTCGCACAGGCGAATCACGTCATTGTACTGTCGTAAATGATAGTAGCACTCGGCAATGCGCAGGCGCACAGCGCTGATCCACGGGTAATACGGATTAAACTCAAGCATAGTTTGATAGGCGGCCAACGCTTGAGCATACTGCTTCAGCGCAAAGTATGATTCGGCCAACATCTCGTGTGCACGTGACCATGTGACATCGACGCCGAGCGGGCTGCGGCTGAGCTGAAGAAATTTGAGCACGTATTCGATGACTTCCTTTTCGCGCCCGCGCGAACGTGATGCTAAATCGGCCATCGTGAACCACGACTCAGCGACCAGAGAGCGGCTCATGCGGCTGCCGCGCATGGTTGCGAGCCGATGCGCTTCATGCGCCACAGTTAGAGCATGGTCAATGCTGACGTATTGACAGATCTTGCTTTTCAGGATGAGCGCCTGAACGAGCCACGCGCGCGGCTCATTTGCAGGGTAAGTGGCGATGGCCTTGTCGATGAAGGTAAGGGCTTGGCTAGGCACACGATACTCATACAAAGCGACGTAGGCGAGGCGTTCATAGACAAAGGCGGTCAGCGTCACGATGTGACTGGGCTGAAACAACGCTTGTCGAAAATGAAATTCGGCTTCAAGGCTTTGTGCGCTGATCAGCAAAAGCCGACCAAGTTGGTAGTGTACCCAACCTCGATTGGGGTAATCAGAATGCTGGTCTAACACGTGCATATAGAGATCATGAGCCTGCTGCAAATCTGATTTGTCAGCAAAACCGACGATGGCAAGCTCATAACGCTGAAAGTGAATGTCAGCCAGAAGCTCGGCATATTCTGGTTTGTCTCTAATCGGCAGCGGCGGTTCGATGGTTTGCAGGATGCTAAGCGCTTCGTTGGCACGCCCCATCAACAGACGCAGCTTAGCCCTGTATACCGCTGCCCGTGTCTTGGTTTGGGGGTCTGCTCCCTGCCGCACGATCTTTGTTAGCAGCACTTCAGCCCGCTTGAACTCGCGCTGGTTGATTAGTGCTTCTACTGTTTCCCACTGAGACAAGATTTACTCTGGAACCTCACGACTTAGATCAAGAACAGGACGCGACTTGATCTTGGCGAATTGTTCAGTCATTGCCCGTATAGTGTTGCCCGCGATTGCTCGACGAGCTTGATTGATAGCGTTCTTGACTGAGATGGCGTCTGCGCCCCCGTGACCGATGATGACGACCCCGTTCACACCGAGAAGGGGCGCGCCGCCAATTTCACGGGTATCCAGTTTTTGACGCAGCGCTTTGAACGCCCCGCGCATGAGAAGCGCTCCGAGTTGGTACAGAACAGATCGATTAACTTCCTTGCGGATGACCTGTGCCATATACGACATAGAGCCTTCAAATGTTTTGAGAAAGATGTTGCCAACGAAACCATCCATCACCACGACATCGCAGCGGTTGAGCAGAATCTCTTTCGGTTCAATGTGACCCACGTAGTGAATATCGAACGACGACGCGCGCAGCCGTTCTTGTGATTCTTTGGTGAGCGCGTTGCCTTTGCCTTCTTCTTCACCGTTTGAGAGCGTCCCAACCCGTGGATCTGAAATGTTCAGGGCCGTTTTGGCGTAGAGCGACCCCATTAACGCGAACTGCTCAATATACTCGGCTTTGACGTCGGCGTTTGCGCCGATGTCAAGAAAGATCATATCGTGGCCGTCGATGCTGTAGATAGCGGTCAGCGCTGGCCGCAGGACACCCGGAATGCGTCGCAGCGTTTTGAGCGTTGCGATGGCATGCGTCGCGCCCGTGTTGCCCATCGTCACAAATCCATCGGCAGCGCCGTCTTTAACGAGGCCTAGACCCACGTGAATAGAAGAAGCAGTCTTGTGTGAGACAACATAGCTAGGTTTGTCATCCATGCCGATTTGTTCGTCGGCATGAACGACCTCAATTGCCAGCCCTTTGGTGTTGTGTTTTGCTAGTTCGGCTGCAACGGTTGGCGCATCACCAACCAAAATGATCGTGTCGTGATATTCTCTGGCGGCAAGGACAGCGCCGGCTACATCCGGGACAGGGCGCTTGTCGGTGCCCATAGCGTCTAAAACGATACGCATACCACAGTTTCTTTGGCTAGGTTGATCTTACTTTTATTCTAATGCAACAGCCTAGGATTGACATGCTGTCTTTGAAGTGGCTATAATCTTCTCAAGCTAGCCCTGATGGCGGAACTGGCAGACGCGCATGGTTGAGGGCCATGTCCCTAACGGGGTGGAGGTTCAAGTCCTCTTCAGGGCACATCAAAGCCGCGCACACAGCGTGGCTTTTCTATTTCAGTATCTGATCAGAGGCGTTTGCTTCCGGCATTTCTGTTTAAACCTAAGACGCTCGCATCTTTTGTGCCAAGTTGCACCATTCGATAGTCAAGTGTAAACTCTCAATTGTTTAGCTATTCAAACCTCGGCGTGACAGGTGGGGCTATGTCGGTGCTGCAAAATGCGTATGAACTTATCCAACAAGGGCAGTTAGACGACGCCAAAGCCCTCCTCGACACACATCGTCATGAGTATGAAACCAACGCAGACTATTGGTGGTTAGTTGCCCACTCCACAAATGATCCAGAGATTGGCCGCGCAGCCTTAGGACGAGTGCTGCTGCTCGACAAAAACTACCCGGGCGCACGCGAGCTAGATGAAGAGGTACGCTCCACGGAGCAGTTAGCCTCTGCGTCAGAACAGCCGACCAGAAAGCGCAGAAGAGTCCCTCTGCTGCCGCTGGTGGCGCTGTTGGCAATCGCGTTGGGCATTCTCATCTTTCTTGTCTTGAACAGCAGCCAACCGACTCAGACAGTCGCCGGCGTGGGTGACGGCTCTGCAACGCCAATCGAGACGGTCACGATCGCTGCTGACGAAACAATGAGCGCAGAGGCTGCCACAACGTCTGACGTGATGCAGACTGAAGTGCCATCTGAAATGCCTACCGTGATGCCACCGACTGAGACGGAAGTGGCAACAGATGAGCCAACTACCACCCCCGTGCCACCAACACAGACGCCTATCCCACCCACGGCTACACCTGTTCCGCCTACTCAGACGCCGATTCCTCCAACGGCAACCGAAGAGCCGATTCCACCGACATCAGACGCGCTGGTAACTAGTCCCACACTGCTCGCACAGAATACTGAGCCGGTCTTCGTTAGCTACGAGTTCATGCAGGGGCAGCTCACACCCTCTAATGGTGTCTTTCTCGTTGGGGACGTCCTAAGCATCTCACTGTGTGCTGTGCCGGGGATTGGCGCTGGGAATGCCATTCGTGACTTGCTGATGACAGTTTCGATTGGCACAGCGGAGCTTGACCCTTCGACGCGCACCATCGAAATTGGGATTGTAGACTGCACTAGCAATCAAGAACAGCGGGTGATCGCCGTCCCAAGAGATCGAGTAGAGGCATATGCCCGCGGTGAAATTACACTTCAGCAGTTGCAGCAGGCGATACAGCCTGTCCGTTAAGCCGTTGTGGGCAGCTCGATCAAGAACTCTGTGCCTTGATTGGGTTCACTCGAAACGTTGATCGTGCCTTGATGGTTCGTGATAATCTCATGGCTGATGAACAAGCCGAGGCCCATGCCCTTTTCTCGGTTGCTGGCGAATGGCTCGAACATGCGCTCCATAAACTTTGCCGGGATGCCAACCCCTGTATCACGAATCGACACAACGACACGATCTGCTAAAGCCCGTGTCGAGATGTGGAGCTTGCCACCTTTGGGCATGGCGTCACGAGCGTTAAGCATCATGTTGAGAAAGACCTGCTCAAGTTGATCAGAGTTGCCCATGACTGGCTTGACCTCTTCGTCAAATGAGGCTTGAATCTCAACAGATGATTGAGCAAAGAAGTGCTTGCTGAGGGTGATTAGATTCTCTAGAAGCTTGTTGATGAATACGGGGTGCATGGCGGCTTTCCCCTCGCGACCATTGCGCGTAAATTGCAGAACGCGCTCCAACGTTCGCTTGATGCGCACCGCATGTTGGTAGGTGACGAGAATATCGACATCGGTAAGCTGGATCGGGTTACCTTGCTGGAGATCTTCGACCATCAGCTCAAGGTTGAGCACAATCGGCATCAGCGGATTGTTGATTTCATGAGCGATTGCGCTGGCTAAACGCCCGACTGAAGCGAGCTTCTCAGAACGTATGAGCAGTTCTTGGGCGCGCTTAAGTTCCTCTGTTCGGCGGTTGACAGTCTCTTCAAGCTCATGGGCATAGTTCTGTCGCAATTGAAATGATCTGGCATTGTCAAGCGCGAGAGCTGATTGCTGCGCAGCACTTTCGTAGAGAGGGCTTAACTCTTCCAATGAGTCGGTCTCACTTAGAACGAACAGAGCGCCGTGTATTTGAGCGTCGGTGAAAAGGGCGTAACCGCTCACGATGTATGGGCTGATCCTCATTACTTCTAGCGTTGACTGCTGCTCGGCTTTCATATGGCGCAATGCTGCCTCTAAGGTAACTCGAGCTAATGCGCTAGCAGCTTGTGTTTTATCGATATCCGCGCATGCGATTTCATACCACAATTCAGCATCGGTCTCATAAAGGAGCGCCGCAGCAAGCGTCTGACGCAGATTCACGATGGCATTCAGAGCACGTCTCATCATGCTGGGAAGATCTACTTGTACGTTCAGTTGGATTGACAAGTCCAAGAGCTGCTGCAGGTCGCGGCTCTTGCGCGCGAGGGCATCTCGATAGCGCTTCGCTTCGATCTTTGAGCGGGCACGCGCGATCAGTTCACGGCCTTCAGCCGGCTTGGGGATGTAATCGTCTGCGCCTAGCTGAATGCCATGTTCGACGTCAGCGGGAGAATCCTTTGCAGTCAAAAAGATGACTGGAATGCCCTCGGTAGTTGGGTCTTGGCGTAGGGCTTGCAGCACTTCAAACCCGTTCATATGGGGCATCATCACATCGAGAATGATAAGATCGGGCTGCTCTGTCTGCGCGAGCAGCAGCGCATCATGCCCATTGAATGCTTTCAGCGCTGCGAATTGGTGGATTTCAAACAACCGATAAAGCATTTCAACGGTGCCTCGGTTGTCATCGACGATTAGAACCCTAGGTGCTTGAGGCTGAGAAGACTGCATGTTTCTACACCTGCACGATTTACTATCCTATATAGTATCATAGCGCAAGTTGTAAACTGGGGTTAGTATGCGAGAAACGATCAAATCTGTGGCGCTGGGGTTGGCGCTCGGCTTCTTTGTGGCTGGGGTGTTTGCCGCCGGTTACTACGCGCGCGACGTACTTCAGGTCACCAATCGGTCAGCCGAAGAGGGGTTTATCTCCTACAGCCGTCTGGATGAAGTCCAAGTGATCTTGGAGCAGTCATACCTGCGAACGCTGCCACCAGTACAGGTGCGTGAATACGCGGCCATTCGTGGCTTGCTCTCAAGCCTTGAAGACCGCAATACCTTTCTGATTGATCCGCCAGTAGCCGCCAGTGAGCAGCATGTGCTTTCAGGCACGTATGGCGGCATTGGCGTGTCCATTCGCCGCGACGAACAAGGCCTCATTGTGCTCACTCCGTTTGTAGACGGCCCAGCCGCACGGGCCGGCATTGTGGAAGGGGATCGCTTGATCGCTGTGAACGGCAGGCGCATTCAACTTACGGATGGGCTTGACAGCATCGATCAATCGATGCGTGGTGAAGTGGGCGATAACAACGGCGTCAGCGTGACGATTGTCACTTTACAGGGAGAAGAAAAGACATTTTTTATCCCGTTCGAGGTGATCGTGATTCCTTCGCTCACGTGGCGAGTGCTGGAGGAAGACGCGCGCATCGGCTACGTTCACCTGCTGCGCTTTACCGAGCGAACTCCGAGTGAGTTAGACGAAGCTCTGGAAGACCTCATACGTCAGGGGATCAAGGCCGTGGTTGTTGATGTCCGTAACAACGGTGGTGGGTTGTTGCAACAGTCGGTTGACGTGGCTGGGGCGTTCATCAGTGAAGGTGTCATTGCTTACGAAGTCAACCGAAGCGGCGAACTGACCTACAACACCCGCTCAGGTGGGCGAGGGGAGTCGCTGGCAGTGGTGGTGTTAATCAACGAACGCACGGCCAGCGCCGCAGAAATTGTGGCGGGTGCGATTCAAGATTACCAACGTGGGGTGGTTATTGGACAGCGCACGTTTGGCAAAGGCACGATGCAGCGGATCTATCAGCTTTCTGACGGGTCTTCGGTGCACGTGACGTTTGCGGAGTGGTTGACGCCTAACCGCCGTTCAATTGATCGGCAGGGTATTATCCCTGACATTGAAATGATCCCCGACATCAACGGGCGCGACGTTGAACTGGGGGAGGCTGTACGAGTTTTACGCCAAGCACTTCAAGAAGGCCAAGAATGAGCAGTAGTGGTAGGAAAATCATCACCAACAACCGCAAAGCAAGCTACAACTACAACTTGCTAGACACATACGATGCTGGTCTCGTGCTGATGGGGTCGGAGATCAAGAGCATACGCAACAACCGCATCAACATACAGGATGGCTTTGTCCAAGAGCGCGGCGGCGAGCTTTGGCTTCACAATGTTCACATTAGCCCCTATGAGCAGGCACATCATTTTGGGCATCATGACCCGTTAAGGCCTCGTAAGCTCTTGCTTCATCGCAAGCAGATTGCTCAGATTATTAGCCGCATCCGTGAACGTGGGATCAGCGTTGTGCCGACGCAGGTATACCTAGAAAAGGGCAGGGCAAAGGTTACAATTGCGTTAGCACAAGGCAAGAAGCTGTACGATAAACGCGCCGACATTGCCAAGCGCGACAGTGACCGACAGATTCAGCGTGCGCTGAAAGGGCAGCAAGAGTGACCGCGCTACCGCATTCAATCAGGCAAATCAACGCGCTCCCAGACGATGAGAAGCGCGCGGTTTACAGCCGCCTCGTTCCAACGTGGTTGCAGGAAGATTATCACATCACGGATCTTCATGACCCTAACATCATGACGCTGGTTTGCCCGAATGGCAGCCGCGCCGTTGAGCTTAGCCTGCGGCGTGACCCGCTGGAAATTGATCCGCTTCTGTACATCAACATGGCAGACACGTTCAACGGTCAGATTTTAGTGCTGCTTGTGATCGTCAACGATCCAGACGCGCCGCGCTTCAACATCGACGTGGATTTGATGGGCAATCGCACCCACTTCGGCACAACGTCGCGCAATTTGCCCGCTGAAAAGGCGGCGATGGCGGCTGGTTTAGCGCCCGGCCAGGTTCGGCGTGGGCTGCGCGCTTTCAAGCGGTCTGTCCCTGTGTTTGAGCAGTTCATCGCTGATATGGGTCATGATCTGTTCCTGATTGAGCCGCTGGCGTATCACAACGCTATTGTGTTTGAACGCTATGGTTTCAACTATCTTCGCGGGTTGAAAGACATGCAAGAAATTCACGAAAGCTTCCTGCCCGGCGGCTACTTGCATGCTAAAATGGACGACAGTGTGCCATTTCGCCCCTCAGATGGGTGGAATCGGATACGAAGCCGATCATGGGCTATCCATGACGGGATTTTGGATCACCCATTTACTGGGTTCCAGATGTACAAACGAATCGGCCTTCATGCGGGCATCAACACTGCACCTGACACAATTTGGTAAGGATAAACACACCTTGAGCAAGAAACGCATCTTTTCCGGCATGCAGCCTTCGGGCAATCTCACTCTGGGCAACTATCTCGGCGCGCTCAAGCATTGGGTCGCATTGCAGTATGACTTCGACTGTTTCTTCTGCATTGTTGACCTCCACGCGCTGACTGTGCCTCAAGACCCGGTGGCGCTGCGGCATCAGACCCTAGAAGTGGCAGCGATGTATATCGCGTGTGGGCTTGATCCCTCACATGTGACGATTTTTCTGCAATCACAAGTTTCAGCACACGCTGAGCTGGGCTGGCTGCTGACGTGCATGACGCCGCTAGGCTGGTTGCAGCGCATGACGCAGTTCAAAGACAAGATGGCCAAGCAGCAGCAGGATTCCGTCAGTACTGGGCTGCTGGCTTATCCGGCGCTAATGGCGGCTGACATCCTGCTGTATCAAACGCACCTCGTGCCCGTCGGCGACGATCAACGGCAGCATCTTGAATACACACGCGACCTTGCGCAGCGCTTCAATGCCAGTTTTGGCGAAGTGTTTACCATCCCCGAAGCGATGATCCCGTTTGATGGCGCGCGCATCATGGGTCTGGACAATCCGTTGAAGAAGATGAGCAAGAGCGAGACGGCAGAGGGTCACGCCATTTACCTAACCGATTCGCCCGATCAAGTGAAGAAAAAGGTCATGCGCGCTGTGACTGATTCCTACGCAGAGGTTCGGTTCGACGAATCGGATGAGCGCGCCGGGGTGCGCAACTTGCTCACAATTCTCATGACGCTCACCGATCAAACTCGTGAGCAGGTAGAGGCGCAGTTTGTGGGGCGCGGCTATGGCGACCTGAAAAAAGCCGTAGTGGAAGCAGTCAACAGCACACTTGACCCAGTGCGCGATCGGTATCGCACGCTTATTGACGACCAAGCGGAGCTGCTGGCGCTGCTGCACGACGCCGCCATGCGCGCCCGCGAGGCAGCCCAGCCCACTTTGAACACAGTTCGTGAACGGTTGGGCTTGATGAACCTTGACGCGATGAAGGCGCTCGGCTAAGATACCGTATATCTGGCCCATTCGTCTAGAGGCCCAGGACGGCGCCCTCTCAAGGCGCAAACACGGGTTCGAATCCCGTATGGGTCACAACAACAAAAACAGGGAATGCGCAGCGCCGCATTCCCTGTTTTGTTTTACAGCGTTGAATCAGCTATCGACTGCCGAAGAGCTTTACCTCTTGCCAGAGCAGTTGCAGGTCTTGGCGTACTTCGTCGGGAATGTAGGTCTGAAAGACAAGACGACTGACAACCTCAGGATCGCTGAACAACTGCTTGTTCAATGAGTCATCGGGCAGCATCTCAAGGGTGACCGTGTTCGCAGGCACAGGCGCGCCTGCCACGCGCTCCCATTCAAGGTAGAATTCCGGATCGTTCATGAAATTGATCCATTCAACTGCCAAGTCCGCATTGGGCGCGTTGGCAGCGATTGTCCACGTGTCGATCCAACCGATTGCGCCTTCTTCAGGTACAACGAACGCCATCGGCAGATCAAAGGCGTTTCGAGCGCGAGCCGCAGAGCCGCTCCAGTAGATGCCGAGCTTGATCTCACCACTGGCAAACAGGCGATTGAACTCATCTTCTGACTGCCAATAGGTGCGCACGTTCGGGACGAGGTCTTCCAGAGCAGCGCGTACCTCTTCCAATTCGTCTTCTGTTGGGGCGAGGCTGTTTTCTACGCCGGCGTACAGCCCGCCGAAGATGACAGCTTCTTCATAGTTGTCGATCATACCTACTTGGCCAGCGTACTGCTCATCCCAAAGCGCAGCCAACGACGTGATGCCCTCAGGGAATGCCTCGGTGTTGTAGACTAGCGAGGTAGCGCCCCATGTCCATGGCACAGCGAAAATCTGATCCGTGCCTTGAGAAAGCTCTGGCAGTTCGCGGAATTCCTCTGGAAAAGATTCCCACGCCGTGATGCGGCTTACGTCAATCGGCTGGATTAGCCCTTCCTCAACAGCAGGTTGCAGATAGGCGATGTTCATCTGCACCACGTCGTAGACACCGGGGCTAGTCCGCAGTTTGATCAGCATTTCATCAAGAGACGTGAAGTAGTCGTGCACCACTCGGACGCCGAAGCGCTCTTCAAACTGCTGTACCGCCCACGGCTCATCTGAGCCGTACCCTTGCCAGTTAAGGACGCGTAGCTCAGGCGTTTGGGCCGCTGTTGAGACAGCCAGCGGCAGCATGCACACGCCAGTAGCCAAAATGGAGACTAGCCTACGAATGCTAAACTTTCTCATCATTTCCCTTCCTTAAAATTGTGATCGCTAGAGGGGGTGTACATAAAAATCATATCACAGCTTTTTGCCTTTACGCTTATCCTTCTTTATTCAAAAGCGCCTCTTTTCCTGCTGTTTTCAGCAGGATCAGAACCTCTTCTTTCGTCGGCAGGTTCAAACCAGCGCCGAGGCGAGTCACCGCAGTAGCGCCTGCGGCGTTGGCTAATGCCAGCGTGTCGGAGGATGAAAAACCGTGTAGATGGGCGTAGATGACAGCAGCAGCCAGTGCGTCGCCTGCGCCTGTTGTATCCTGAACAGCCACAGTGTAGCCCGCGTGGTGCTCAACACCCTCGTCTGACACCATTGAGCACCCTGAGACGCCTTGTTTGACGATCACCCGTTGGACGCCGCGCTGCAAGGCTCGTCGTGCGGTGACTTCTAAAGGCTCTTCTTCTGCGGCCTGCAGCAACCCACGTAGCTCGTCTTCGGTAGCGAACAGCGTGTGAGTGCGAGCTAGCACTTGTGCCACCCAGTCAGCGTCAAAGTTTTGATAATCGGGTCCGACATCGAAAAACACGGGTACATGGTGAGAGGCCGCAACATCAGCCGCTTCAACACTGGCGCGCTGATGGCCCCCACGATAGTTCCAACCGTCAAAGAACAGGGCAGACGCATTTTGAATGGCCTGCGCCCAGCTGCTGCGCAGCGCATCCTGGGCGGGCTTAGATATATGTCCGAGAAAGACGTGCTGCCCATCGGGGGCAGTCAGGCAGTACACAACAGGGGTGCTGACATCTTCTAATGCAATGTTGCTAGTGTCTATCTGCTGTGTCTGCAACGCCTGCTGGAGCGCGTGGCCGGCCTCGTCTTTGCCGACTGTGCCAACAGCTTGCATAGGCAGTCCGAGTCGTGCACCCATGATGAGGGTGTTCGCTGCGCCGCCCGGGCTAGTCTGTATCGTACTTACATACTGATGCTCCCCAGCGCGGATGGGCAGGCGCTCCACCGCGAGTGTGTAATCCATGACAAGATCACCGAGCACGACAACTGGCTTCATGAGTTCTCTCGCATCCTTAAGATCGTTTGGTAGTAATCAGCCGCCAACGCGGAAAAATTGTAGTTGTTGACGCGCTCAATCGTCTGCACCATGTTCGCATCAAGCGCGTTGATGCCGTGGAGTGCACCACAGACTGCGCCGCAAATCGCTGCGGTTGTGTCGGTGTCCCCGCCGAGGTTGGCGCTCAAAATGACAGCCTCCATCGGGTTGCCTTGTGCGATGTGCATCACGGCGAACGCAGCCGGAACCGTCTCATAAGCCGCCATTCCCATGCCCACAAGGTCGTATACGTCGCGCAGTTTTTCTGTGTTGGGTCGGCTGTCTGAAACAAGTGAGACCGCAAAACGAATGCGCCGGCTGATGGATGGGTTGATGGCCTCAACGCCTAGCGCTGATCCAGCGTCTGCGCCGTAGCAGGCGGCTTCTGTCACCGTCTGGAGCGCAGCTTCTGGCTGGGTGCAAGCAGCAACCGCACAGGCCACCGCTGCAGCTGCGGAACAGGCGGTGCTCGTGGCGTGCGTAGGGTAGGCCGATTCAACCGCAGCGCGAACGGTAGCATCTAAATCAGGCGCGTAGAGAAAGCCTAGCGGGGCAACGCGCATGGCCGCGCCGTTTGTCCAGCCATTTCTGCCGCTCTCTGAAGGGCTAACGCCGCTTCGCAGCGCGCGAATGGCTTGCTTGGTGCTTGGCCCAATATAGGGTGTGTCTAGGCCGCCCATCTGCTCGATCCACGCATCCAATGCGCGTGCTGCGGAATGTCGATCAACTGACCGATGCTCAATAACCAGCTTGACCAGCGCGATCATGGCAGTCGTGTCATCTGTAGCAGACCCTGCGGGCAGCCCTGCATGACCTGAGACATCCTCCGGTGGCGCTGGCAGCAGGCGGTCGATCCAGCCGCCGTTGCGCTGCCATGTCGTTTCTGGCGTGGGTTGGCCGGGCATGCCCAGCGCATCGCCCAGCGCGAGGCCGGCAATGCATCCGTGGATGCGTTCCAACAGGGTAGGGGAAGTCATCAATAAGATTCCTCCACGAGTGCTGTTGTGTGCTGTACATCCCAAGATGCAAACACTACTTGCCCGATTTTAAGAGGCCGTTCGCGCTGGCCGTATTGCTCAAACACAATAAAGGGGATGTTATCCTCCAATGACATCAGATGATAGGTGACACTGCTGCCTGTATAACTAATGTGGTTGATCACCGCTTGCAACTGATTTTTCATCTGGTCTACCGCTTCACTCGTGTGTATTGTGATGCGCTCTGGCCTCACTACGGCACTGATGTGCTGGGCATGCAGGTGGTCTGTGGAGATAACCGCCTTGAGGAAAGTTCCACCTACTTTAAAAATCACTGTATCAGCAACACGATCAACCACTGTGCCAGCAAATAGGTTGGATGAGCCTAAAAAATCAGCGACAAAAGCGCTCTGGGGGTGCTCATAAGTTTCGAGTGGAAAGCCGACCTGCTCGACACGCCCACTTCTGAGCACTGCAATTCGGTCTGCTAGCGTCATCGCTTCTTCTTGATCGTGTGTCACAAAAATAGTGGTGATGCCGAGGCGGCGTTGCAACTGGCGCAGCTCCACTTGCATCTCAATCCGCAGCTTGCGATCGAGTGCAGCCAGCGGCTCATCTAAAAGCAGCACACGCGGTTGAGTGGCCAAAGCTCTTGCAAGGGCTACGCGCTGTTGCTGGCCACCTGAAAGCTGAGATGGTCGGCGCTGCTCATAACCCTTGAGTTGAACTAGTGCTAGCATATCATCTACGCGGCTGCTCACAATATTGTTCGGCATACCTTGGCTCTCTAAGCCAAATGCAACGTTTTGAGCAACGGTCATGTGCGGGAACAGCGCGTAGTTCTGAAAGACGAACCCAATGTTTCGGCGATGCACCGGCACGCGCTGAACCTCTTCATCCCCAATGAACAGCCGGCCAGACTGCGGCGTGATGAACCCTGCGATCATCCGTAAGATGGTGGTTTTTCCGCTGCCGCTTGGGCCAAGCAGTGCAAAGAACTCGCCGCTGTGAATGTGCAGAGAGACGCCGTCAACGGCAGCGCTGCTGCCATAGCGATACGACACTTTTTCTAGGATTACATCCATGCAGTCACTCTTCGCTAGTTGAAGTTAAAGTTGATGTTGCGCCCCGCAATCACGACGCACAACGCCGAAATGACGAACACGATGGAGGAAATAGCGTTGACTTCTGGTGTAAAGCTTGTTCGGATAGCCGTGTAAATCTCTACAGGCAGCGTTGACACGCCTGTAGGCGCCAGGAAGTACGATATCACGAAATTGTCAAAAGAGATGGCAAAAGCAAAGACAAACGCGGCCAAGATCGCCGGCATCATAAGCGGCAGAGTGATTCGGCGGAAGACGTAGGCAGGGGCTGCGCCGAGACTAGCGGCTGCATCTTCCAATGAGCCATCAGTGGTTGCATAGCGTGCGCTGATTACAAGAATTGTATAGGGAAGCTGCACTGTGACGTGACCAACGATCATTGTGAGCAAACTGCGCTGCACGCCAAGCCAAAAGAACATCACGAGCAGGGCAATGGCCAAAATCAGCCACGGGATTGTGATAGGGGGGATAAGAATGGCTTGCAGCAGCCTCTTCCCCCGAAAGTTGACGCGGCCTAGCGCAATGGCGGTGATGATGCCGAGAATGGTTGATAGCGCTGCTGTGAACAGCGCAAGCAAGATGCTGTTACTGGTTGCAGTAAGCAGCCGCGTGTTGGTTAAGAGTGCTTCAAACCATACGAGGTCAAACACGAATGGTAGCTGATTGAGCCGTGATCGATTGAAGGCCATCAGCATCATTACGAACAATGGCACATACAGAAACAGTAAAGACAGCAGGATGTAGGCGCGCCCAATGTGCTGTAAGCCAATTTTCACTGCGCAACGCTCCAAACTCGGCGAAAAAACGCAAGTACTGCAATCATTAATAGTATGATTACTAGCATAATGAAAGCCAGCGCTGAACCTTGAGGCCAATTAGAAGAGCCGACGAACAGATCTTCGATAAAAGTTCCGAGCACTTGAGCGCGGGGGCCTCCTAGCAGGCGCGGTTCTACAAATGCGCCCACAGCGGGAATGAACACGAGGATTACGCCCGAGATGATCCCGGGTGTGCTGAGAGGCAAAAGCACCTTGAAAAAAGTGCGCATGGGTGTTGCCCCCAAACTTGCTGAGGCGTCCAATAAGCTTGGATCAATTCGATCAATTGCCACGTAAATAGTCAAAACCATGTAAGGCAGGAAAGCGTGAATCATGCCTAACAGCACTGTGGGGAACGTATAGAGCAAACTGCCGATTTGTATCCCGAACAGCGCAAAAGTTTGGGATAGGATGCCATCGTTTTGTAACATGACGACCCAAGCGTACAGGCGCACCAGCGAGCTACTCCAAAATGGCACGATGATCAGCAAAAATAGAGCGCCTTTCCAGCGTCCTCTGACTGTTCGTGCAAGGGCCAACGCTAAAGGATAGCCCAAGAGCAAGCATCCAATCATCGTCCAGAAACCCATCAGCAGCGAGTTTAACGTAAGCTGTTGATAGACGGGGCGTTCGAAAAAGCGTATGTAGTTTTGGAGTGTGAAACTGGCTTCGCGTCCGGCAGTTGGCAGACTATTCAGAAAGCTGAACGCGAACATGATAAAAAATGGCAAGAACCCAAAGAGTAGCAGCCACCCGTAAGCTGGCAGCAGCGCTGTCCATCGTTGAGCGCTAGTCATGTGTTACACCTTACTTTGTTAGGAAGACACGCTGCCACAGAGGATATTATTTATCGCAGATGTTTTAGCCCAAATACTTGTGGTTTGTCAAGCAGCGTAAACATCTTTATTTTTCATCAAAAATTGTCTATGAAAATGAAACTTTTCAAAAATAATCTGTGTAGCAGCATGAATTCAAGTATGATTCTTGTTGGAGGAATCATGCGCACCTATCCCCCTAATTTTAGAAGTGAAGAGACGAACGCTATTCTAGATGCTGTCCGCCGCGCGCGATCGGTGTCAGTCATCGGAACAGCCAGCGTTGGCAAGTCTAACTTCGTCCAGCATCTCATGGCGTTAATGTCCAAAGCCGATCCTAGTCGGTTGCTACCAGTACTGCTCGATGCGAATTTGCTGCCGGTCCTGTCTGAGGATGAAAGCATTCGCT
>DAOUBS010000061.1:0-5902 GCA_034432435.1 Anaerolineae bacterium | reverse complement strand
ACACGGCCACTGGCATCACCCAAACGTTTCAAACGCCAGTCGTCGGACGGCACAACGTGCTGAACATCCTGCTGGCGACGGCGGTTGCCGTCCATGAGGGGATGACGCTAGACGAGGTAGCACGCCGCGTCACGCAGCTTCAACCAGCGGAAAGTCGGCTCGTCACTCAGACGGATGAACGCGGTGTCGTCGTCATCAACGACGCCTACAGCGCTAACCCTGTCGGGGTCAAAAGCTCGCTGGCTGTGCTCGGCATGCACAGCGGTCGGCGCGCCCTCATCACCCCCGGCATGGTAGAACTAGGGGATCTGCACCATCAAGAGAACTTCAAACTGGGTGTCCTTGCCACGCAGTTCGTCACAGACATTATTTTAGTTGGGTCAAAGCAGACTCAACCCATTCGCGAGGGCGTTGAAAGCACCAACTTCCCGCGCGAACGCCTCCAAGTAGTGAACCACGTCAGCGAGGCCATCGCATGGTATCGTGAGCAGTTAAACGCAGGCGACGCCGTCCTGCTCTTGAACGACCTACCCGACACTTACTAACGAGGATTAGATACATGAGCAGTCGTCGACTGACAGTTGCGGTCATCTTTGGCGGGCGCAGCGTCGAACATGACGTGAGCATCGTCACCGCTCAGCAGATCATGAAAGCAATGGATCGCGCCCGCTATAACATCGTGCCCGTTTACATCGCACGCGATGGCAAGTGGTTCACAGGTGCCCCACTGACTGACATTGCCAACTTCAAAGATGACGCGGTGCTGCGCCACAAAGACGTGATCCCCGTCATCCTGTCGCCGGATGTGCGTCATCACGGCCTGCTGGTTGACCCACTAGCGCGCGGCTGGTTCCGCCGCCCTCAAGTTATCCGCGTCGATGTGCTCTTCCCCGCCATCCACGGCACTCACGGCGAAGATGGTACGCTGCAAGGCTTGTTCGAATTGGCAGACATCCCCTACGTCGGGTTTGCGACGTTGGGCAGCGCGCTCACGAACGACAAGATCATAACCAAGCAAGTACTGCGCCAAGCAGGGCTGCCCGTGCTAGACGACGTGTGGTTTAGCCGCAGCCAATGGCAGCACACCCCTGACACTGTCCTTGCACGGATCCACGAAGCGTTTGAGCTGCCTGTGTTCGTCAAGCCCGTCACGCTCGGCAGCAGCATCGGCGTTTCACGCGTGGCTGACCTCAACCTGCTGCGCCCCTCGATTGACGTAGCTGCCAACCTCGACCGGCGGGTCATGGTCGAGCCTGCGGTCAACGCCCCGACCGAGATCAACTGCTCAGTCATCGGCTTTGGCGACGACGTGCGCGTTTCCGTATTGGAGCAGCCCCTCACCTACACCGACTTCCTCACCTATGAGGACAAATACCTCGCTGGCAGCAAGGGCATGAAGAGCGCCGATCGTATTATCCCGGCCCCCCTCGACGAGGCCAAGACGCGCGAAATCCAACGCTTAGCTTTGGAGGCCTTCCGCGCGGTGGACGGGCGCGGCATCGTCCGCATTGACTTTTTACTTGAAGGCAGCACCAACCGCATTTACATCAACGAGCTGAACACCCTGCCTGGCTCGCTGTCGTTCTACTTGTGGCGGCCCAGTGGCCTGAGCGAATCGGCATTGATCGACCAGCTTATCTACTACGCGCGCGAAGCGCATGCCGAAAAGCGCCGCAGTCTGACGGATTATCGCACAAGCCTGCTGAAGTTGGCGGCTGATCGTGGCATCAAAGGCATGAAGAAATAGACGCGGTCTACGTCGTTTGCAGGTTCAGAAAGCGATAGCCCACCCCGTACTCGCTGTGAATGTAGACGGGGTTCTTGTGATCAGGCTCGATCTTCTTGCGCAGGTGCGACACATAAATCCGCGGATAGTGGTACTCGCCGATGTACTCGCTGCCCCACACCAGCGCAAGGATCTGGTTGAACGTCAGCACCTCGCCAGGGCGCTTCACAAACATCGACATCAGTTTAAACTCAGTCGGCGTGAGTTTGATCTCACGTTGGTTGAGCGTTATACGGCGATTACGAATGTCGACCATCAGATAACCGTCGTCGAAGTCAGGACCGCTGGTTGTGTGATCGTCAGTCAGCCGAGCACGGCGCAGCAGTGCCCGCACACGCGCGTGAAATTCGACCCGCCCCAGCGGCTTGAGCATGTACTCATCTGCCCCACGGTTGAGGCCCTCGGCAATGTCATGCTCGCTGATGGCCATCGCTGTCATCATCAAAATTGGCACGTTCGTCAGCTCACGGATGCGCTGGCACACGCTCAACCCGTCCATCTGAGGCAGGTGAACGTCCAACACCACCAGGTCTGGCAGACATTCCTGATACATCCGCAGCCCTTCTAGTCCATCAGCAGCGGAAATAACCTCATACTGGTGAGACTCGAGATCAAACCGAAGCAGCCGCACCAGTTCATCATCGTCATCAATGATAAGTACGCGCGTCGCCATGCGATGCCTTAACGCCATAGTCCTTGTTTGTAGTTTAGCAAAATTTTTCTTCACATGCGAAGCCTGATACTAGATTAACTGAAGCCTGATACTAGATTAACTGTCGAAACGTGCCAGCGCGTTCACACCTTGCGCCTACAGCGTCGCCTTCGTATCCTTAAGGGCACATCTATGTCTTTGTCGTGAGATTATTAGTGCCTTATCGGTCTGATGAACCCCGTCGTAACAACTTGCAAATCGGCGCTGGATGGTCACTGCTCGGCGGCGTGCCAACGACGCCCATCCCTGAGCGCATCCTCGATGGCATTCCAGGTTTCCTCGCATGGTTGGCGCTGTTGTTCTCAGTTGCCAGTGCCATCGCCTTCCCACGAACGGTCTTGCTGATCGCCGCTCTCATCGGCTTTTACTCAGCGGTGCGCTTCTTCATCGCGGGCTGTGCGGCGATTGTGGGCCTGCGCCAAATTCGCCGCGCCGAGGAGCGCGACTGGCGCGCCTACTACGAGCAGCACCGCACCGACCAAGCGCTGCGTTGGGAAGACGTTCACCATGTGGTCATCATCCCCAACTACAAAGAGCCGCTTTCCGTCCTGCGCCGCACGCTCGACAACCTAGCCGCCCAATGCGAGGCACAACAGCGGCTTACGATTGTGCTCGCTATGGAGGCAGGTGAGGCCGAATGCGTTGAAAAAGCCGAACTGCTTCAGCGCGAGTATCGTCACCGCTTCTCACGCTTTCACTACACCGTGCATCCGCGCGGCCTGCCTGGTGAGATGCAATGCAAGTCCGCCAATGAAGCTTGGGCCGGGCGCTGGATCAAGCGCCACCTCGTCGATGAGCGCGGTTTCAACATCGATCACATCCTCGTCACCACACAGGACGCCGACACGCGCTGGCATCCCAAACACTTTGCCGCGCTGACGGCGCTCTTTGCCCTGCACCCGCAGCGCTATTTGCGCTTCTGGCAAGCGCCAATTCGCTATCACGGCAACATCTGGGAGATCAACCCGCTGCTGCGCATCGTCAACGCCTATGCCACAGCGCTGGAGCTGGCCTACCTCGCCAACCCCTACTGGAAGCCTATGCCGATGTCGTCCTATAGCCTAAGTTTGCGCCTGTTAGACGCCAGCGGCTACTGGGATGTAGACGTGATCGCCGACGAGTGGCACATGTACATCAAGAGTTTTTACGCGACGGGCGGCAGCGTCGAGCTAGAGCGGGTGATGCTGCCCTTCATGGCGGACGCGACCATCGGCAAAGGCGTGCTGGGCGAGCTTTGGGAACGCTATCAGCAAACCCTGCGCCATGCGTGGGGCAGCAAAGAGATAGGCTACGTCATCGCCAAGATGATTGACCACCCTGAGGTGAGCTTCTGGCGTTCGCTGCGGCTGCTCATTCGCATCTCGCACGACATCTTGCTGGCAGGCGCTGGCTGGGTGATCTTGACCGTTGGCTCACAACTTCCCGCGCTGCTGCACCCTGAGATCACGCCCTTCAACGCGAGTGCGCTGTTAGAAGACCCGTCACAGAACATCCCACTGGCCGCGCAGAACATCGCCAACAGCCCGGCGTGGCTGCTCATCCTCGTCGCGGGGGCGCTCGTCGTCGTGCTAGGGATCGTGTTCTGGTTGATCGATGTCGCTGTCCGACCACCGCGCACGCGCCCCATCACCCTGCCTGAACTGCTGTGGACGATCATCAGCTTGCCGATGCTGCCGATCTTGACGCTGTTCGTGGTAGCCATCCCCACTATTCAAGCCCAAACGCGCCTGCTGCTCGGCATCCCGCTGCAATTCAGAGTCAGCCGAAAAGTCTGACCCCCGCTAGATGCACCACCTAACAAGCCGAGTTGACCCGATTAGATCATAAGGGTTCATCTCAGCCTTCTCACCGCCTAAATTCTATATTACAATTCTTCTTTGCGTCGGGAGGACGCACAAGAGGAGAGACCAACCGTGAAAGAACGGGTTCAAAAACTGATGGCGCGCGCCGATTACGGCAGCCGCCGCGCTTGTGAGCAGATGATCCGTGATGGCCGCGTGACCATCAACGGCAAAATTGCCGTGCTGGGCGACCAAGCCGATCCTGCTGTGGACGACGTTCGCGTAGATGGATCGCGGCTGAAGGCTGCCCAACAAAAACTGCGCTACTACGTGCTGAACAAACCGCGCAACGTGTTGAGCGTGACGAAGCCCCAGCCGGGTGATGATCGCCGCACGGTGCGCGATATGGTCCCTGTGGAGGGACATTTGTTCGTGATCGGACGTCTAGACGCCGAGAGCGAAGGCTTGATGGTGCTGACGAATGACGGGGAGCTTGCCCACAAGCTGGCACATCCCAGCTTTCAGCACACCAAAACCTACAAGGTGACCGTCTATGGCCACCCGAAAGAAGCCGAGCTGCGCCAATGGGAAGAAGGCGTGTGGCTAGACGGCAAGAAGACTGCCCGCTGCTACGTGCGCGTGTTAGAAAAGACGCCGCAGATGACTACCCTGCGCATCGTGATGACCGAAGGGCGCAAGCGCCAAATCCGTGAGGTGGCGGGGGTGCTCGGCTACAACGTTCAGCGACTCGTGCGCACCCACATCGGCAAGTTGGGGTTGGGCACGCTGGCAAAGGGCGCATGGTACGAGCTATCTGAGGAAGAGGTAGCAGCCATGCTCATGCCAGCAGATGAGTTGAAGTACATCCGCCAGCGTCGCACCTTCCGCCCCAAATCAGATGCAGCCCCCACGGCTGAGCAGCCGCTCGCAAGGCACGTTGTGCCGCCGCACGGTGACCGCAGCCAGCCTGCGCGCGTGGCGCGTTCGCTAATCTTGAAGAATCTTCATCGCCGCGGCAGTACACCCGACAACCCTGCCGAAGTGCCCACCGCGCATCGCGTCCGTTTGAACCGCGTCGAACGTGTTGAAGGAGGAAGCCCCATGCCTGCCAATCGTCGCCCATCGCCACGGTCCAGCGCTGACCGTGGCAACCAACGCCCACCGCGGCACGCCAGCGCGCCCGAAGACACCCCTGAAACGCCGCCAAGCAAGCCAGCGCGCCCCAACAAACCGAAGCCGATCCCGCCCCTCAAAGGGGGACGTCCGGGTGGGGGAGGGCGTCCGCCTGTTCAGAAAGGACGCAGCAACAAGCCGCCGCTCCAGCGCAAGCACGGCCAATAAGGCAACGCCAAGCCCAACATGGACACGACTCAACTGACTGTAGAGGAGTTCATCGCCCGCCAGCCCATCTACGAACGACGACGGCGCTGGATTCTTCACCCGGGCTTGCGGCTGGTCGTGCGCCTAGCTGCCCGCCTCGAAGTCACTGGCCTCGAGAACGTCCCACAGACTGGCGGAACTATCGTGATGATGAACCACATCTCCACGATGGATCCGCCGTTCATCACCGCGGTCATCAGCCATCGGCACTGTATCACAATGGCCAAGATGGAGACCAAAGAC
>DAOUBS010000060.1:0-4518 GCA_034432435.1 Anaerolineae bacterium | reverse complement strand
CCCTCAGCAAGATTGAATCGTACCTCGGCGACAAAGCGGAATATCTGCTTGGCCACACGTCCAAGACCATCTCGAAAGAGCTGCTGCACCTGCCCGGCCCCAACTACATCAACGACGTGCTAGCCCATACCGACCGCACGCCGCAGGTGCTGCGCAGCTTCGGCCAAATCCTGAACACGGGGCGCCTAGCCGGCACGGGCTACGTGTCGATCCTGCCGGTCGATCAAGGCGTCGAACACAGCGCAGGCGCGTCCTTTGCCCCCAACCCCGCCTACTTTGACCCTGAGAACATCGTCAAGCTGGCCATCGAAGGCGGCTGCAACGCTGTCGCCAGCACGTTTGGCGTGTTGGGCGCGGTCGCGCGCAAATACGCCCACAAGATCCCCTTCATGGTCAAGATCAACCATAATCAACTGCTCACCTATCCCAACCAATACGATGAGATCATGTTCGGGACGATCAAACAGGCATGGGACATGGGCGCGGTGGCTGTGGGCGCGACGGTCTACTTCGGCAGTGAGGAGAGCAACCGCCAGATTCAGGAGGTGAGCGAGGCCTTCGCCTACGCCCACGAGTTGGGCATGGTAACGGTGCTGTGGTGCTACATGCGCAACCCGCACTTCAAGGTCAACGGCGTGAACCACGAAACCGCTGCCGACCTGACCGGCCAAGCGAACCACCTCGGCGTCACGATTGAGGCCGACATCATCAAACAGAAGCTGCCCACCCACAACGGCGGCTTCAAGGCGCTCAACACCGGCGGCAGCAGCTATGGCAAGCTCGACGAGCGCATCTACAGCCAACTGACGAGCGACCACCCCATTGACCTGACGCGCTATCAACTCGCCAACGGCTACATGGGGCGCATCGGCCTCATCAGCAGCGGCGGGGCCAGCGGCGCAAACGACTTCGCCGAGGCCGTCGAAACCGCTGTCATCAACAAGCGCGCGGGCGGCATGGGCCTCATCAGCGGGCGCAAGGCCTTCCAACGCCCGATGGATGAAGGCGTGAAGCTGCTGCACGCCATCCAAGACGTGTACCTCTCGCCTGAGGTGACCATCGCCTAGCGTCCACAGCCTCGTAGGGGCATGGCGTGCCATGCCCCCTTCAGTTTGGTTGCCTTTCACAAAAAATATTGTCGACAATCGGCTTACCCCATCGCTTGATTAAATCTTGGTGGTTCGTTACACTTTGGTTCATCAAAATACTTTAATGATGTTGTGCGCGTTGCGCCGGATCAGTGAGAATCTGGAGCAGCACCAATCTTAAGGAGGTTCGCTCGGTGGGCGTTCTGTTAGAGATCAAAAACCTTGTCGTGAGGTTTTATACCCAAGAAGGCATCGTGTATGCCGTGAACGACGTCAGCTACCAGCTTCAAGAGGGCGAAACGCTTGGCATTGTAGGCGAATCAGGCTCTGGGAAGAGCGTACACGCGCTGGCGATGATGGGCCTCATCCCACAGCCGCCCGGCAAGATCGAGAGCGGTGAGGTCATCTTTGAAGGCCGTGACCTGCTCAAGCTGTCGAACGAGCAGATGCGCTTGGTGCGCGGCAAAGAGATCGCCATGATCTTCCAAGACCCGATGACCTCGCTCAACCCGGTGCTAACCATCGGCACACAGTTGACCGAGTCGCTCAAGCTGCACCTCGGCATGAACCAGAGCCAAGCCAACAAGCGCGCCGCCGAACTGCTGGACTTGGTGGGCATCCCCGACGCAGCCAAGCGCCTGAAAGACTACCCGCATCAGTTCTCAGGCGGGATGCGCCAGCGCGTGATGATCGCCATCGGCCTGTCTTGCAACCCCAAACTGCTGATCGCCGATGAGCCGACGACCGCGCTCGACGTGACGATCCAAGCGCAAATCTTGGAGCTGGTCAAGCAGCTCAAGCGCGAGTTCAACATGGCGATGATCTGGATCACCCACGATCTAGGCGTGGTGGCCGAGCTGGCCGACACGATCCAAGTGATGTACGCCGGGCGCGTGGTGGAGCGTGGCCCGACGAAGGAAGTGTTCCGCGACCCGCGCAACGCCTACACGCTGGGCTTGATGCGCTCCCTGCCAGATCACACCGGCGGCCAGCGCAACCGCTTGACGCAGATCGAGGGGTCCCCACCGGATATGCGCATCCTGTCGAAAGGTGACGCCTTCGCCCCGCGCAACCGCTACGCCACTCCCCGCTGCTTCGAAGAGCAGCCGCCCCTGCTGCCCGTCCCGGGTGGCTCGCCGCAGCACCTCGCAGCCGCGTGGTATGACCTGCGGGCTGAACTTGCCAAAGAACGTGAAGCCGCCAAAGAGAGTGTAAGATAATGACCCAGCCGGTGATGGAAGCAACTCGCAAGAAAGTATCGAAAGAAGTAATCCTCAGCGTGCGCCACCTCAAGAAGTATTTCCCAATTACCGCGGGCTTCTTGATTCAGCGACAGGTGGGGGCCGTGCGCGCGGTGGACGACATCAGCTTTGACGTTTACCGCGGCGAAACGCTGGGGTTAGTGGGCGAGTCTGGCTGTGGCAAGAGCACTACAGGCCGCACGATCCTTCAACTTTATAGACCGACCAGCGGTGAGGTGATCTTTGAAGGCCAAGACATTACCAAACTGTCTGGCTCGGCCATGCGCGCGATGCGCAAACAGATGCAGATCATCTTTCAGGATCCGTTCGCGTCGCTCAACCCGCGGATGACCGTCGGCAGCATTATCAACGAGCCGCTGCAAATCCACGGCCTATACCCTGACAAGCGCGAGCGCCAAGCCTACATCGAAGAGCTGATGAAGAAGGTGGGGCTTAACCCTTACTTCATCAACCGCTACCCACACGAGTTCTCTGGCGGCCAGCGCCAGCGCATTGGCATCGCGCGCGCATTGGCGCTCAAGCCCAAGTTCATCGTGTGTGATGAGCCGATCTCCGCGCTCGACGTGTCGATCCAAGCGCAGGTGGTCAACCTATTGGAAGACCTGCAAGAGGAACTCGGCCTGACGTACCTGTTCATCGCTCATGACCTGTCGATGGTGCGCCACATCTGCGACCGCGTAGCCGTGATGTACTTGGGGAAGATCGTTGAACTCGGCCCGACGGATGAGGTCTACGACAACCCGATGCACCCCTACACCCAGGCCTTGCTCTCGGCTGTGCCCGTCCCGGACCCGGCCAGCGTCGAAAAGCGCCGCCGCATCATCATCACCGGCGACTTGCCCTCGCCGGCCAACCCGCCGCGCGGCTGCAACTTCAGCACGCGCTGCCCGGTGGCGTTTGACCTGTGCCACCAAGACCCCGACCCCGAACTGATCGAGGTCACGCCCGGCCACTTCGTCGCCTGCCACCGCGTGCCCGCGCTGTAAGCCCCCCATTGAAACAACCAAGCTCACCCCGTCTGGGGTGAGCTTGGTGTTGGGGTGGGGTGTGGGTTTGGCCCTACGCCGGCTCGCCAAGGCGGCGCTCGTTGCCCGCCAGCAGGCGCTGGATGTTCTCACGGAAGCGCCAGAACACTAACACATTTGATGCGAACAGGTACGGCAGCAGGTTGCTCGGCAGCAGCCCCTGCGCTGTTAGCACGAGGATCCACAGCGCGGCGATGGCAAACGCCGTCAGCACCCCGAGCGACACGAAGCGCGTCGCCAGCACCAGCAGGCCGCCTAGTGCCACCATGCCTACGATTACCTGTGCGGGCGCGAACATGAGCAGCGTCCCGAAGTAGGTTGCGCCGCCTTTGCCGCCGCGGATAGTCAGCTTGCCTTGGTTGGCTGCAGTGCTAACGAGCGTGGCGAACAGCGACCAGTTGTGCCCACAGATCGCGCACACTGCGCCGATGCTGAACGCCCCCCAACGGTTTTCTGACCAAATGAGCATCGACAACCCGACGGCCAGCGCCCCTTTCAGCGCGTCAATCCCTACCGTCAACAGCCCCCAGCCGATGCCGAAAGCGCGCGCGATGTTCGTCCCGCCCATGTTGCCGCTGCCCACCTCAAAGATGTTCACGTTGCGCAGGCGACCGATGAGATACGCGGTCGGGAACGACCCGATCAAGTAGCTGATCACGATAATGACGATGACGGTCAGTACTGATTCATCCATACTAAACGGCGTTCGCCTTACCTTTTCTCGGCAAAGTTTGTCGATGATTAGCCTATTTTAACCCAAAAGACGCATATTCATTACTAGAATGTGGGGTTTTCATCCAGTTCAGCGGCCACCTGCTCATAGATCTCGGCTAGCGGCAGCTCCAGCTCGAGCTGCGTCAGACGGATGACTGCCTTCAGCCCCTTCACGTCAGTCAGAATCCAGTGATCGCCGCTGCGCTGGTAGACTTCCACGCTGGGGCTGTCTTGGGCGATGAAGCGGACAGCCTAAATGGTCTCAACCTCGCTGTAACGATAATCAGGGTAGGAGTCAAATTTCTGAGCGACCATGCGGGCTGCTCCTATATTCTTCACTGCGCTGATTATACCACGAGACGCAAACGCGCCCCCATGGGTTGGGGGCGCGTGTGTGCTGCGTCAGTGCCGGGGACGGTTTAGTACATG
>DAOUBS010000059.1:0-4296 GCA_034432435.1 Anaerolineae bacterium | reverse complement strand
CATACGGACATCACTCCTCACGATGCGCCTCATCACTTTACTGCGGCGCGCGCTCAACAAACAGGGCGCACTTTGCGTGCGCCCCTTTGTCGTCGATCTATACTGTGCGGTTACTCAGCGTAGGAACGCACGTAGGCAAGCATATCAGCCAAGTCTTGCGCGCTCAACTGTGTGATGTAGTTGCCGGGCATGACCCCTGAGGCGTAACCGGGCACAACATACTCGTTGGGGTAGATCACGCCGTGGATAAAGTACTTCTCAGGCGACCAACCGGCGAATTCCGGCAGTTGCAAGCGCACGTTGAGGAAGTTATTCCACTTCTCATTGGTGGCCGGGGCCTGCGCGCCGCCCATGTGGCAGCTCGAGCACGCGAGGCGGTTGCCCGACGCGCTGCGCACCGTGCCCTCATAGAGCGCTTGGCCGCGCGCCGGATCGCCCGTCAGCGCCATGACCAGCTCTGTGGCCACGTCGAGGTTGTTGCCCGACTCTGCGCCGATGGTCTGAACAGCTGGACCAGCCACAACCATTGAAGCATCAGCCTTCAGCTTGGTGAACTGCTGCACTGCGTAGAGGTCTTCCAGCGTCCATTGATTGCCGCGATCCCAATTGACGATAAAGTTCACCAAGTCGTCGATCTGATCGTTGCGCAGCGGGCCGCCCGCGATCTGCGCCCACGCCACCATCAGCGAGCCGTTCCACGCTTCCCCTGTTCCTGGGCGACCGTGGTAAAGCGTCGTGCGAATGAACGAGCTGACATCCCCGCCCCACGGGGCTTGCAGCAGACGATTGGCCGAGCGGTCGATGAAATCAGTCAGGTGCAGCGGGTTGTTCTCGGCTTCGGCCGTGGCGATGGCCTGCTCAAGGCCCGCCAGATAGCCGCGGTCGATGGCCGGTTGCATCGCATCAAGGATGCGCTGGCGCTCCTCAAGCAGCGGAGCAAGCCGCTCGTCGATGGCCGCGATCTGGTCGGTCAAGCTGGCAATCTCAGTGTCGATGGCGTTCACTTGCTCCACGATCTGCGCGCGGCGCGTCTCGTCAGCTGCTGCCACCTCCGCTAGCAGTGTGTCACGTTGGTTGTTGAGCGTGGTGATGCGGGCGTTCAGTTCTACTTGCTGACGCTGCAAGCGACCGATTTGGCCATTCACCCCGTTGAAGAAATCAAAGCCGAAAAGCTGCGGGTTGTTGAGGGCCGGGGCGCGCTCTGCGATGCCGAGGCCATTCGCGCCGTGGCACGTCGCGCAGTTGGCCGCGAAGAGTTCGCCACCGCGCTCAATCGACCGACCGAGGTGCTGCCGTTCGAAGGCGGCCATGCGCGCTGGCTCATTGATGACCACCCATCCGATCAACACCATGATCGCCACGAACATGGTGATGCCTGTGATGATGCGCCCCTCAATACTTTCGATTACCAAACGGTTCATACTGACACAAATCCTATCGCTTTCAAGCCATCAAGCTGCCCCTCTGTCGCTAAGAAGCGCGAGGGGCCTGATTTACACACAACGGGGTGGGCAGGACCCACCCCTCAACACTAGTGGCGGAAGTAGGCAGAATCCGCGTGCAGGTAGAAGTGGCGCGTGTAGAAGCGGCGCATCACGACTGGGTTGCCGTTCTCGTCGAGGATCCTCTCGCCGTTAGCATCCAATGCGTACTCGAAGATCGGGTTGCCTTGCGCGTCGCGCACAACCTGCCCCATATCAATCTGGACAGCGTCCCATGAGATGACCATGTCAACGCGCTTCAGGTTGCCCTGAATGTCGTTGATGATGATCGCGCCCCACGCATTCGGCAGCTCGTCCTGATTGGCGACGATCTTGGCGTTGAACTCGCGCAGGATCTTCAGCAGCTCTGGCGCATCGTCCGGCACAGGGCGGAAGCTCGACGGCATGGCCGGGGCGTGGTCAACCGTCACGATGCGGTTGGTCAGCGCGTCAAACTCGGTGCGGGTGATGAGCACGCCGTCTACCACCTCGAAGAAGGGCGCTGCGCGTAGCTGCGCCGTGAAGGACTCGACGGCTGCGCGGGCATCCGGCGCGCCGAGCTGCGCCGTGGTGTAAGCGCCGGCCACGGCTTGGTTGAACGGCACGGTGCGCATCGGGCCGACGTGGTTGTGCGCCGGTTCCATTGTCATCTCGTGCAGGATTTCCGTCTCAGCCGAGGTGGCCACCGCGAACTCCGGCAGCCCCATGTAGCTCAGGATAGTTGTGAAGGACACCAGCGCCATCGCAATCGACAGGCTGACGCGGCGGTGCGCATAGCGGCGGCTCTTGGTCACGTCGAGGTATGGCATGACGGCCAGCACGCCGATCGCCAGCGTGGGGAACAGAATGCCCCAGAAGAACTTGTCGCCGAGCTTGAGCGCGCCCTGAATCCAGAGGAAGTACCACGGGGCCGTTGTGCCGAGCGGGGTCACCAGCGGGTCAGCGTGGTTTTCCAGCGGCGCATGGTAGAACCACACACACAGCACCACCATGATGAAGGTCGTCACCCCCACCCACATGATCTCGTTCGTCCAGATGTCGGGGATGAAGTAAACGCGCTTGTCCAGCGGCACGCGCTTGGCCGTGTCCTCGCCGATGTTCTCAAGGCGCGGTGGCAGGCTGTGGCCGTGAATGATGACTTTGTAGTAGTGCACGCCGGTGAAGATGAACAGGAAAATCGGCAGCAGCAGCACGTGCGCAAGGTAGAAGCGCAGCAGACCGTTCGCGCCCAGCTCAGGCGCGCCGCGCACGATCAGGTTCACCTGCTCGCCGATGACGGGGGTCGCTTCCGCCATAGATGCGCCGATCGTCACCGCCCACAGCGCGAGCTGATCCCACGGCAGCAGGTAGCCCGTGAACGACAGCAGACCGGTGATCACCAGCAGGATCACGCCTGTGAACCACGTGAACTGACGCGGCTTTTTATAGCTGCCCGTCACCCACGTTCGCATCATGTGCAAGGCAACGATGAGCACCATCGCCTCCGCGCCGAGGCGGTGCAGGTCACGCACGAATTGGCCGAGCGGGACGTTGCTAAGGATGTTGAGCATGTTGCCATAGGCGATGTCCGGGGACGGCGTGTACCAGAACATGAGCAGCACGCCGGTGATCGTCTCAAAGACCACGAAGTACGTGGAGAGCCAACCGAGGCGGAAGGTGGGGTAGACGCCCGTCATGTCCTTGTGGAAGTAGCCCGGGCGCATGTGCAGCCAGAAGCCATCTGCATGAGGGCGCAAGCGCGGGTCTGGCTTGCGCATCGGGTCACCCCGTAGGGCGCTGCGGATGTCGCCGACGTTCATACCGGCCGTCAGACGTTCAACGGTCTCGTCAATGCCTTCGAAAATGGCCTTCTTTAGGCCTTTATCTCGGACGTCGTCGAGAAAAGAAGGGAACGGGAGTAATGACATAATGCGCTTCTCCTACATGCTTACAGTACGACGCTTGCTCAAATGCTCGGACCGAGGATTTTACGGCCCGTGTTGACACGAATATCCACTACCGTCTTGGTCGGATCCAGCGGGATTGGCCCGCCGCCGGCATCGGTTGCCACTTCAGTGCCGTCGGAGTAGATGACGCGCGCCACGAAGCGATCCAAGCCGCGCGGGGCTGGCCCTTCGATCCAACTGCCATCCGCATTGAACTTAGAGCCATGGCACGGGCACTCGAAGCGCACATTGGTTGGAACCCAACGCGGCAGGCAGCCCAAGTGCGTGCAGACGCCAAACAGCGCCAGCAGCCCGTTTTCCGTCATGCTTACGTGGAAGCGCCCGGCCGGCACTGAGACCGGCGCATCACCCACTGACGGCAGGTCGGCGGGGTTGAAGGCAAACTCACCACCGAACTCACCCTCGCGGAACCGTGGGAAGATGAACCAGATCAGCCCTGCGCTGAGCTGCCCCAACAGCAGCACCATCGAGGCTCCCCAAATGTAATACAGGAACTCGCGGCGCGTGGGGGCATCTGCCAGTAGGCCAGCGCCTCCCCCTGCTACCGCCACTTCCTGCGACGGCTTGGCGACACTGGTACGTTTTTCAATATCGCCCTTGGTCGGTTGTGCGGTTGCCATAATTTCCTTCGTTTCCTCCAAAATACAACTGAGTGTAACACCCCAAGGGCTGCTGCATACAGCATGCGGAGCTGTCACACGACGACACCAGTACAGACACCAAATGCGAAAATTGTCACAAACTCAGCATGTTAAATATATCACACGCTGGACAGGGTGTCAAAAGGGTGAAGTCCAATTTTAATGTACTCATCTCTCATCTTGATCGGCTTTATCACACAGGCCATAATAGGTTCCCATGACGCAGCC
>DAOUBS010000058.1:0-24436 GCA_034432435.1 Anaerolineae bacterium | reverse complement strand
GCCGCTGATTTGGTTGCTCAGCCCGTCGTGGCCGCCCGCTGGGATGTTCACCGGCAGCTTGACCGCCTTGCGCTTGCGCCCGCTGCCATTGCAGGCGCGGCAGGGGTGTGTGATGATCGTCCCTTTGCCGCCGCAGCGCGGGCAGGGCGCGACACGCACGACGTTCCCAACGAAGGTCTGGCGCACTTGGCGCACTTCGCCCGTGCCGCTGCAGTCCGGGCACGTGGTCGGCGAATGCCCCTTCTCTGTGCCGGAGCCGTCGCACACCTCACAGACCTCCAAGCGCTGGAAGTCCAGCGTCTTCTCGACGCCGAAGGCCGCTTCAATGAAGTCGACCGTCACGCTCACGCGGATGTCACCGCCTTTGCGCGGCCCGCGCCGCACGCCGCTCTGCCGACTGACGAAGCTGCTGAAGAAATCTTCGAAGATGTCCTCAAAGCCGCCGAAGCCCGTCGCGCCGTAGGGGCCAGCCCCGCCCGGGCCGCTCACCCCCGCATGGCCAAAGCGATCATAGCGAGCGCGCTTGTCGTCGTCGCTCAGGACTTCATACGCCTCGTTGATCTCTTTGAAGCGTTCCTCTGCGCCGGGTTCTTTGTTCACGTCAGGGTGATAGGTGCGCGCCAGCCCACGGAACGCTTTCTTGATCTCTTCTTTGCTCGCACTGCGGGTTACGCCCAGTACTTCGTAGTAATCTCGCGCCATAGGTGTTCGTGTCACTTGTTTTCACAACGGGGCACAGCCCAGCCGCAGCAGGCTGTGTGTGCCCCACCGGACGATGGCTTACTGCTCGGTGAACTCGGCGTCGACGACATCCTCACCCTTTTTGTTCTTCGCGCCGTCCTCAGCGGGGGGCGGGGTTTGAGCAGTGTTCTCATACATGCGTGCGCCCAAGCTCTGCATGTACTGGTTCAGCGCCTCGGTCACGTCGCGCAGGTGGGCGACGTCTTCGCCCTCTTTGGCTGCGTTGACGGCGGCCATCTTCTTCTGCGCCTCGGTCTTGGCGTCCTCGGGCAGCTTATCGCCGTAGTCGCGCAGGAACTTTTCCATGTTAAATACGGCCGTCTCGGCGTGGTTGCGCACTTCGATGCGCTCTTTGCGCTTGGCATCCTCGCTGGCGTACTTCTCGGCCTCTTTGACCATGCGGTCAATTTCGGCGTCGCTCAGGCCGCTGCTGGCGGTGATGGTGATGCGCTGCTCTTTGCCGGTGGCTTTGTCGCGTGCGCTCACGTTCAAGATGCCGTTGGCGTCGATGTCAAAGGTGACCTCGATCTGCGGCACGCCGCGCGGCGCAGGCGGGATGCCGTCAAGGATGAAGCGCCCCAGCGACTTGTTGTCTGCGGCCAGCGGACGCTCGCCCTGCACCACGTGGATCTCAACCTGCGTCTGGTTGTCGGCGGCGGTGCTGTAGACCTGCGTCTTGCTGATCGGGATGGTCGTGTTGCGTTCGATCATCGGGGTAGCCACGCCGCCCAGCGTCTCGACACTCAGCGTAAGCGGGGTCACGTCCAGCAGCAGGATGTCCTTCACGTCACCGCCCAGCACGCCCGCCTGAATCGCCGCGCCTAGCGCCACCACCTCATCGGGGTTGACGCCCTTGGTCGGCTCCTTGCCGAAGAACTTCTTGACGGCCTCTTGGATGGCGGGCATACGGGTCATGCCGCCCACCAGCAGCACCGTGTCAACGTTCTTCGTCTCTAGCTTGGCGTCCTTGAGCGCTTGACGGCACGGCTCGATCGACTTCTGGATGAGGTCATCGACGAGCTGTTCCAGCTTGGCGCGAGTCAGCGTCGTGTTGAGGTGCTTCGGCCCGCTGGCGTCGGCGGTGATGAATGGCAGGTTGATGTCGGCACTCATCGTGCTGGAAAGCTCGATCTTAGCCTTCTCGGCGGCCTCTTTCAGGCGCTGCAAGGCCTGCTTGTCGTTGCGCAGGTCGATGCCATGCTCCTTGCGGAAGCTGTCCACCAGCCAGTCGATGATACGCTCGTCGAAGTTGTCGCCGCCGAGGAAGGTATCCCCGTTTGTGCTCTTGACCTCGAACACGCCATCGGCGATCTCAAGGATGGTGATGTCGAACGTGCCGCCGCCCAAGTCGTAGACGGCTACGATGCCGTCTTTGCGCTCGCCGAGGCCGTAAGCCAGCGAGGACGCGGTCGGCTCGTTGATGATGCGCAGCACTTCCAGCCCGGCGATGCGGCCAGCGTCTTTGGTGGCGTTGCGCTGCGTGTCGTTGAAGTAAGCCGGGACGGTGATCACGGCTTGGTCAACCGTCGTGCCGAGGTAGGCTTCAGCGTCCGCCTTGAGCTTTTGCAAGATCATCGCGCTGATTTCCGGCGGGGAGTACTCGCGCCCGCCCATCGTGATGCGCACGTCACCGTTGGGCGCAGCCGACACGTGATACGGCATGCGCGCCATCGCCTCCTGCACTTCCTTGTCTTTGTACTTGCGCCCCATGAAGCGCTTGACTGAGAAAATCGTGTTCTCTGGGTTGACGACCGCCTGATTGCGCGCGATCTTGCCGACCAGTCGTTCCCCTGTTTTGGGGTTCGTGGCCACGACGGAGGGCACTAAGTTGCTGCCCTCCGCCGACGGGATGACGACCGGCTCGCCGCCTTCGATAACCGCCACGACTGAGTTTGTCGTCCCCAGATCAATTCCGATAATACGTCCCATAGTGTTTTGGCTTTCTCCTCTGATGATTTCTGATGATTCGTGCCGATGAAGGCGACGTACTACTTTACTGTGCCACTTTGACCAGCGCAGGCCGCAGAACGCGGTCGCCGCTGATATACCCCTTTTGTATGGTGGCGGTCACTGTGCCGCTGGGGTGTTCCCCGCTGTCGTCCATGCCGATGGCCTCGTGCAGGTGCGGGTCGAACGGCTGGCCGACGGGGTCAACTTCTGTCACATGGTAGGTCTCCAGCACTTTGTCGAAGTGCTTCATGATGAGCGCTGTGCCGCTCACCCACGGGTGACTCTTGAGGTCTTCAGGGATGTTGTCGAGCGCCCGTTGGAAGTCGTCCATGATCGGCAGCATCTTGATGAGCGCCTCGTGCGCGCCGCGCTCAGCCGCAGACTTGATCTCCGACTCTACGCGCTTCTTGTAATTGGCAAACTCTGCACGCGCCCGCTGCCAGCCTTCAAGGTTGACGCGCGCTTCCTCTTGCAGCTTGGCGATAACGTCCTCCTCTGGGTTGATCTCTGGCGGAAGATCCGTCTGCGTGGGAGCAACGACCTCCTCAGGGGTCGTAGGATGTGATGTTTCCTGATGATTGGTATCGCTCATACCGAACTCCGACCAAGATAAATGAGTGCTGAATGACATGCACTGCGCAGTGAACACGGCGCAAGTGTATCAGCCTGACTGGTTAAATACTAACGGTCGAATACAAGAAAACTGTTAGAGTTTGGCGTTACTCATGGTTCTCTGAGTTAGCGGTAGGCCGCTCCGTGAGGTCAGCCAGCTTGTCGGTGATCTTGCCCGCGATGAAGCGCACAGTGCTGATCGCGCGGCCATAGTTGAGAGTCGTCGGCCCAAACACCCCCAGCGCCCCGCTCAGGCCGCTGCGCTCGCCATAGCGCGAGATGACGATGCTGAGCTGGTTCAGCTCCTCATAGCGCCCATCGCCCGCGATGATGACCTGCACGCCCATGTGGTTGTCAGGGTCGAGCACCTCGCGCACGAGCAGATCGAGAAAAGCCGGCTCCTCATACACGCGCACGGCCTGCTGCGCGGCGTCTTGATCAGGGAAGTTTTTGATGATGTCGCTCAGGCCGTCTTGGTACACCGTCTGGATGGACTGGCTGCTACTGCGCTGGAGGACTTCCGCGGCGATCTCGGTCACCTCGCGCTCTAGCTCGCTCATCTGCCGTGCCTTGACGAACATCTGCGCGGCGTTCAGGTCAGCGCAGATGCGGTTCAGGCGGTCGGCCAGCTCGCTCAGGCGCGTCTGTGGGATCGGCTCGGCGAGGTTCAACATGCGCTGATGCACCACGCCGCCTTGCAGCACCAGCACCATCAGCGTCAGCCGCCCTTGAATGTTGATCAGCTCCATGTGTTTGAAGCGCGACTGTTCCACCGATGGCGAGGTCACGATCGACGCGCTGGCCGAGTTGCGTGCGAGCAGCGTGGCCGCTTGGCGCATCCACTGGTCGAGCGCGTTGGGGGCGGCGTTCAGCTTCTGCGTCATGATCTCCTGCTCGACGTCGTCCAACGTCGCCCGTTCAATCAAGCCGCGCACAAAGTAGCGAAAGCCCTTCGTGGTGGGGATGCGCCCGGCGCTGGTGTGTGGCGCAGCCAGATAGCCCAGTTCTTCCAAGTGGGCCATCTCGTTGCGCACCGTCGCACTACTAAAGGTGACGTTCGGCTGCTCGGCGAGGTATTTGCTGCTGACTGGCTCTGGGTTTTCACTGTAAGCACGCACGATCATCGCCAGCAGTTCTTCTTGACGCCGCGTCAGGGCGGGCAGTTGCTCTGGATGATCCATACGAGTCCGTTCCTCAAACTTGCGCTGTTGTGAGTCATTTCTATTCTTGAGTATATCGAAAATTAAACTGCGCAGCACATGTAAGGTCGAACAGCGGGGGCGCGTCTGTACAATCGTGTAGAGGAGGAGCAAACAATCATGGGTTCCAAAGCGTTAAACGTAACCAGCGCTGACTTTGAAGCGCAAGTGATTAAATCAGATGTGCCGGTGTTGGTGGACTTCTGGGCGGAGTGGTGCGGCCCCTGCCGCATGATCGCGCCGATTGTGGACGAAATCGCCAACGAGTACGCCGACAAGCTGCGCGTCGTCAAAGTCGACACCGACCGCGACGGGGAGATTGCCAGCGCATTCGGCGTGCTGGGCCTGCCCACCCTGATGCTGTTCAAGAACGGCAAACCAGTCGAGAGCATCATCGGCTATAAGCCCAAAGGCGAAATCGTTAAGAAGCTGCGCAACCACGTCTAACGCCGCAGGGCACGGCACGCCGTGCCCTGCCATTGCAGCGTCCATCACTCTCGGCCAGCGCTGATCACCTGCGGCGCAAGCGGGATCGCTACGTGGAAGGTCGAGCCTTTGCCCAGCTCGCTCTCCACCCAAATTTCCCCGTTGTGCTTCTCAACAATGCCGTAAGTTAAGGTCATGCCGAGCCCTGTGCCGGGCTGTTCGAGCGCGCGCTGGTTCGTGCTGCGGAAGTAGCGCTCGCGGAAGAGGCGCTCCTGATCTTCCTTGCTGATGCCAATCCCTTGATCGATCACGCTGATGCGCAGCATCGGCTCGCGGCGCTTGCCCTGTCGATCTACGTAGTCGTAGATGACCTGCGCGGTGATCGTGATCGTCGTGTTTTCAGGGCTGTACTTGTGCGCGTTGCTTACGAGGTTCGTCAGCACTTGGATCAAGCGGTTTTCATCGCCCATCACCAGCGGCAGATCGTCCGGCACTTGGTTCACCAGCGTTTGCTGCTTGTCGCGCATGAACTGGATGAATGGCCGCACCGTCTCTTGCACTGCGCGCGCGATCTGCATCGGCGCGAGGTCAACGCTGAACTCGTTCGCATCCATCTTGGCGCTGTCGCGCAGGTCAGCGATGATGCTCTGCATGCGGTTGGCGTTGCTGTGGATGATGTTGATGAGGCTCTGCT
Source organism: Anaerolineae bacterium (assembly GCA_034432435.1). GTDB lineage: Bacteria > Chloroflexota > Anaerolineae > Aggregatilineales > Phototrophicaceae > JANWYT01. Next base: position 18,814 of record DAOUBS010000058.1, on the reverse strand, counting down.
GCTGCTCGTTGAGCGCGCCCGTCATCCCCTGCCGCAGCAGATCCGCAAAGCCAATCACCGAGGTGAGCGGGTTCTTCAACTCGTGCGCGGCAAAGCCCATGAACTCGCTCTTGGACTTGTTGGCCTGCGTCAGCGCGTCGTAAAGCTGGGCGTTGGCGATGGCGATGCTGGCGTGTTCGGCTAGGCGCTGGGCGAACGCCCAATCTGAGAGCGTGAAGCGCGGCAGTTGGCTCTTCTCAAGGATCAAGATGGCGTTGATCGTGTCACCGCTGAACATGGGCAGGGTCATCTGGCTGAGGCTGCCGCGCAGGCCGGGCGTGTAGTCGGGGTCGATGCGGACGTCCGTCGCAAGGTCAGGCTGGCGCGAGCGCATCACGCGCTTGAGGATGCCCGTCTCCAGCGACCACATCAAGCCGTCCGCCCCAGCCGGGTACTCTTCGGGCGTGTAGCCCTCAAGGCCGACGATCTCCAGCCGCTTGGTCCTCTCATGGACGATGCCCAGCGCCCCAGCCTGCGCGTTGAGCGTTTGCAGCGCTGAGCGCACGGTGATCATCGCCACTTGGCTTACGTCCAGCGTGCGGTTCAGCTCGCTGTCGATCTTCTCTAGTGCTTCCAACTCGCGCACGCGCTGGGCAAGCTGGAGGTCGGTCATGCGGAACAAGCGAGCGTTCTCAATCGCCACGGCGGCTTGGCTGGCAAAGGCCGTCAGCAGGTCGCTGTCCTCTTGCACGAAGCCGGTACCGTCGCGCTTGTTCAGCACCTCCAGCACGCCGATCACCGTGTCTTTGGCGGTGAGGGGCACGGCCAGCAGCGCCTCCGTCTTGTAGGTGTCGGTCACCATCTGGTTGGCGCGGGTCTCCTCTAGGTCGTTGACGATCACGGCCTTGCCGGTCTTCATCACCTGCCCGGCGATGCCCTTATCGCTGGGGATGCGCGTCCTAAGCAAATTCTCCGCCCCGCCGATCACCACGCGGAACTCCAGTTTGGTCGGGTCGTCCTCGGCGGTCAGCAGCAGCGAGCCAGCCTCGCCGTTGAGGATCTCTACGGCGCTGGTCATGATGATCTGGAGCAGCTTCTCGACGTCGCTTTCCGTGGCAACTAGCTGCCGGCTGATGTCGTTCAGCACGGTTAGCTGGCGCTCGCGCTGGCGCGTCTCAGCGAAGAGGCGGGCTTTATCAATGGACGTGGCCGCCAGCGCGCCGATGTCGCTGAAGATCTTGACCTGCTCCTCGCTAAAACTGTCCGTGTTGGTCTTGCCGACAGCCAGCACGCCGAGCATCCGTCGCCCCGCCATGAGCGGCACGCCCATCCACGCCCGCAAGTGCGGCGATTCGAGCCTCAACGGCACACCGCGCCGCGCCATCTCCTGCGCGTAGTTGGTCGTTTGCACGGGCGCGTTCGTCCGCACCACTTGGCTGAACAAGCCGTCGTCCAGCGGCCAGTGCAGCGCTTCTTTCTCGGGGTCGCGGTCGTCGCCCTCCAAAAAGAACGAGAACGTGAGCTGCTTCAACGCTTCGTTGTACAGCGCAATGTAGAAGCAGTCCGCGTTGACGAGCTTGCTCGTCTGGGCGTAGATCAGCTCTAGCAGGTCGTCAAACTCAATCGTGAAGTTGACAGCTTGGCTCACTTGGCTCAGCACGTCCAGCTCGCGCACGCGCTGCTCGAGGCTGTCGATCACCTGTGTGCGCTCTGTGCCGACGGCAAACTGCGCCGTCAGCAGGGTGAAGAAGCGTAGTTCTTCATAGCTGTAGAAGCGCCCAGAGCGCGACAGGCTGATCACGACAAAGCCGATGACCTCATCACCGCTCTTCATCGGCGCGATGACGTGGGCGCGCAGCAGCCGCAGCCGCACTTGTTCAGTGTAGAGCTGCATCGGCAGCGGCTCATCGGGCAGCAGGACGATGGCCTCACGCCCGCCGCGCAGCAGCTCGACCAGCGGGCTGTCAGCGCTGAAGCGCACGTCCGTTGCCCTGTCGTAAGCGCCGTAGTCGCCCCCCTCGCGCGAGCGCACGAAGATAAAGAACGTCTCCGGCACGAGCGTATCAGCGATCAGCCGCCGATATTCGGCGAGGATGTCGTCATAGCGCGTGTTCATGACCAAGAACTGGCTGAACTCTTCCACCAGTTCGGTGTAGTTGCGCCGCGTGCGGAAGTAGATAGCGTCGATGCGGTTCTGAATGGTCGTTCGAACGGGCGTGAAGAAGATCACCATCACAAACAGGATGAGCGTAATAGTCACAATGTTGTTGGCGTTCAGCAGGTCAATTGCAATCAGCGTCCCCCCCAACGAGAGCAGGAACGTCCCCAACAGCAGCGCGATGAGCATCAGGCCGTAGGTGATGCTTTGGATGACGATGCGATCGGTATCGATGCGTTGATGCTGGAAGAGCGCCAACGCTAGCGCCGCCGCGGGGAACACCTGCATCGGCAGCAGTAGTTCCACTTGCAGCGTGGGCGTGCCGAACACGTTGGCGATCAAGTACTGGTAAGAGACGAACGTCACCGCTGGGAAGATCAGCAGGCTCATCCCGATCAGCGTGATGTCGACTTGGCGGCGCGCTGTCGTCTGGATGCACAACGGGCGTTGCCCAAACCGTAGGATCAGCGCCGCAAGGATGAGAGAGATCGTAGCAAAAAAGAAGGTGATCTGGGTGAACACTAAGTCTAGGGCGACGTTCCAACGCAACAGGTGAAAGCCAACGCTCAGCACAAACCCCGCTATGACAATCCAATCTGGCAGGGAGGGATGCCGCCTCACCAGCCGCAAGCGCTGGGGAAAGATCAAGCTGACGCTGATCAGCGACGCGCTCAACAGGAAGCCAAATGTAACCCACGCCGTCTCAAGCTGGTGCGTCGAATAGGCGTGAAACAGGCCTGTCGAGAAGATCGAGATGAGCCAGCAGATCGCCGTGATGCCATCCCCTTGTCGCGAGCCACGCTGATAGCGCCACACAGTCAACCCAATGACGAAGGTGAACACCCCTGCAATGAAGGGCACAAGGAAGTATGCCACGAGATCGGATGAAGGTATGGCCATCGTCGGGTAGGTCACAGTGCAGCGGTCTACGCCGCTGGTGATCGTCTCACAGAAGCTGGCCTGCGGCTCGCGCGTGGGGCGCTCCACTGTCACAGTGATTGGGTCACCCACGCGCAGCGTGCTCAGAAGGGGGGCGATTTGCCCATAGACATCATTGCCTAACCTGATGGGCACGTCGTTCACCGCCACCAATCGATCCCCGCGCGTCAGCCCCGCACTCAGCCCTGTCCACAGTTCAGCGCTAGTTGGGCCGCCCCCGAGTACTACTCCATTGGGCAGCATGAAGAACCCAATAAACGGACGGTTGAAGAAGTTCAACGCAAACAGCAGCGAGAGTGTAAGAAAAACCAGCGCTCCCAAGCCAAGACTGGCCACTAGCCAACGCCGAAGCGGCAAGTTGAGGCCAGCGGGCACATTGATCGCAGTCGTGTTTGAGGTTTGGTTCATGCCGACCTTGTGAGAAAGATCTATCCACACAAAATGATTAGTGTGATTGTAACACATGGCAGCTAGATATGCTGCGAGTTTCAAGGCCTCTTGTCGTGCGCTATACTCGCTGATGTTCGTATCCGCTGGGAGGAGCCTGCTATGCGCCCTTTTTTGATCGACACGGACACCGCCTCAGATGACGCCGTCGCGCTCATTATGGCGCTGCGCTGGCCGGGCGTGGAGGTCAAGGCGATCACAGTCGTCGCAGGCAACATGCCGCTAGAACAAGGCGCGCGCAACGCCCGCCTTGCCGTGGAGCTGTGCGGCGCCGACGTGCCGATCAGCCTCGGCGCGCGCAAGCCGCTGCTGCGTGCCAACGCCCACGCCGAGTGGTTCCACGGGCAGGATGGCCTCAGCGACGTGGGTTATGCCCCGCGCGAGGCGCGCTTTGCCGCACAGCACGCTGTAGACACAATCATCGACACCGTCAAAGCCCACCCCGGCATCGAGCTGGTCACGCTGGGGCCGTTGACCAACGTCGCGCTGGCCGTCACCCGCGCGCCAGAGATCGTGCCGCTGGTGGGGCGCTGCGTCGTGATGGGCGGCGCGGCCTGCACCGAGGGCAACGTCACCCCTGCCGCCGAGTACAACATCTGGGTTGACCCGGAAGCCGCGCGCATCGTCTTCCACAGCGGCCTGCCGCTTGAGATGGTCGGCTGGGAACACTGCCGCCACGACAAAGTGCTGAGCGCCGCCGAGATCGCCCACATCCAAGCCTTCAACACCCCCCTTGCCGAGTTCGCCATCCGCAGCAACGAGACCGCCATCCGCGCCTATCACGTCCAGACCGGCGAGGACGGCCTCAGCCTTGCCGACCCGGTGGCAATGGCGGTCGCGCTCGACCCCGCCGTGGCCGTCGAAAGCAGCCTGCATTACGTCGACGTAGAGACCCACAGCGAGCTGACGCGCGGCATGACAGTCGTTGACCGTTTAGGCGTGGCACAAGACGCGCGCAACCGCGACGTTTGGGCGGCGCTCATCCAGCACAAGCCCAACGTGCGCGTGATCTGGAAGGTGGACGCTGCCCACTGGAAGTCGATCCTCTACCACGCGCTGCAATGAGCCGTCCTGCTCATCCATCGCTCACGCGAGGGGTGTATGATAGCAGGCAGGTCAAAAAACTGCGTTTTAGCCCTTGTTCACCACCGCTGTTGTTCCCACGACAGCTTATTGCTGGTTTATCGTTTTACTGTTCACGAGGCACATGATGGCACATCTCACTGGGCGCGAACGCGCCGTTTACGTACAGACGATGTTCGACCGCATCGCTGACCGCTACAACCTGATGAACCGCGTGATGACGCTGGGACAAGACATGAAGTGGCGGCGCTTTGTCGTTCAACAGGCACAGCTTCCACCGACTGGCCGCCTGTTGGACTTGGCCACTGGAACCGGCGACATCGCCTTCGAGGCCCGCCGCGCCCACCCCAACGCCCAGATCATCGGCGCGGACTTCGCCTATCAGATGATGGCCGTGGGCAAGCGGCTGGAGATGGGCGGCCAGATCGAGTGGACACAGGCCGACGCGCTCAACCTGCCTTTCCCAAACGAGCATTTTGACGCCGTGGTAAGCGGGTATCTCGTGCGCAACGTGATCGACATCCCGCGCACGCTGCAAGAGCAGGCGCGCGTCCTCAAGCATGGGGGGCGCATCGTCATCCTCGAGACGACCCCGCCGCCCAAGAACCTGCTGCGACCGTTCATCTTGCTGCACCTCAAATACGGCATCCCACTGTTAGGCAAGCTGATCAGCGGCAACAGTGACGCCTATCAATACCTACCAGAGAGCACCCAAGCCTTCAAGACGCCAGAAGAGCTGGCCGCGTTAATGCAGGCCGCTGGCTTCGAACAGGTGGCATGGCGTACTTTCATGTTTGGCACGATGGCCGTCCATTGGGGAACAAAGCCCTAAAAAGAGGCCTGTGAGGCGCTGCACGCGCCAAGTAATGCCGCTGAGAACCAAAAACCCGTCCTTGACACGTGGACGGGTTGCTCAGTTACCGGTCATGTCGGCTCCTGCCCCTTTGGTGGCCTGCCGCAGCTATGATTCGATGTCGATGCGATCCTTGCTGCGGAACACAATGCGACCACGGTTCATGTCGTAGGGAGTCACCTCGACCTTCACGCGGTCACCTAACAGAATACGAATGTAGTGCTTGCGCATCTTCCCTGACAAATAGGCTAGCAGCTTGTGGCCGTTGTCGAGCTGCACCATGAAATGCGTGTTGGGCAGCGCTTCGATCACTGTCCCCTCTAGTTCGATCTTGTCTTCCGAGTTTGCCATACGACTCCTTTGAACATGCTTGACACTATCTACCATTGAAACAAACAAGCCGCTGCCATGTCAAGTGCAACGGTCTGCTTGTGCTTACTCAATTGAGTGTCGCCCCGGTCGCGGCTAGACGCTGCCGCGGGCTTGAGCTTTGCGCTGACGACGACGCGAACGACGAATCGCCTTCTTCTTCTCAATTCGGCGCAGTTCGCTCTTCGAGATATGCCAGCGCTTGCGCCGCACCGTGCTGAGAATGCCGGCGTTCGTCACGCGCTTGCGAAAGCGGCGCAGCAGCGCTTCCTGCGATTCGCCAGGCTTAAGTCTCACTGAAGCCATACGTGTTTCGTTCCCTTTACCTGATAACACAGCGGATGTCATTATACCGCATCCCCTGTGGGCTTGCCTATTGTGAGGTTGCACGCAGGCCGAGCGATCTTCTTGCAGCCGCCCGGCCTTCACCAACGCGAGTTTAGTCTACAGCTTCTTCCTGCTGCGCTTTCCATTGGGCGGTCTCTGCCTCGCTCACATCGCGCAGCGACAAGCCGAGGCGCTGCTTGTCAGCCTCGATGCTGATGATGCGCGTCAGCACCTTCTGGCCTTCGTAGAGCACGCGGCGCGGGTCAGACTGGCCTTCAGGGAATTGGCTGACATGCAGCAGCGCCTCGATGCCGGGGTCAAGGTTGACGAACGCGCCGAAGGCTTCCACACGGCTGACCAAGCCCTCGACCAACTGGCCGATGTGATAGCGCTCTTCGACGGCAGCCCACGGGTTGTCTTGCAGGCGCTTCAAGCTCAGGCCGATGCGCTTGCCGTTGTCGTCCAAGTGCAGGATGTAGACCTTCACCTTGTCGCCTGGGTTCACCACTTCGGAAGGATGACGCACACGATGCCACGCCAGTTCGCTGATGTGGATCAGGCCGTCCGCCCCCCCGAGATCAACGAAAGCGCCGAAGTCGCACAGGCCGCTGACGACGCCCTCGCGCACATCGCCTTCCCTCAGCTCGCTCAGCAGCACTTCCTTGCGGGCGTTGCGCGTCTCGCGCTCAGCGTTGCGCTGGCTGAAGACCAAACGGCGGCGTTTGCGGTTCACTTCGATCACCTTCAGCGAGATTTCTTTGTTGACCAGCGTCTCGAGATAGCGCACACGGTCATCCTCGTTCAGGGTGCGCGGCAAGTCCACCACGTGGCTAGCGGGGATGAACCCACGCAAGTTGCCAAACGGCACGATGAGGCCGCCCTTATTGGCAGCGGCGACCAATCCCTTGAAGGCTTCGTCCCGCTCCTGAAGTTCCTCGGCGCGCTTCCAATCTTCGTTCTGCCGCGCCTGCGCGATGGACAAGATGAGGTTGTCATCCTCCAGCCGAACGACGACCACTTCCACTTCTTCGCCGGCGGCGTACTCGCTGGGGGTGAGGCCCATCCGTTCGATGTCCTGGCTGGAGACGAACCCGTCGTGCTTCCACCCCACATCGACTAGCAAGCCCTTCCCTGACACTGAAAGGATCGACCCGGTGATAAAATCGCCCGGCTTGAGAATTTGAGCAAAACTCTGCTCCAGCAGCGCCGCGAACTCCAGTTGCATGTCGTTCTCGACTGACAGATCTTTGTGCATGGTGGTTAAATGACTCCGTTAACGATAGTGTCCTGTTCTACGAGACACACACACGCCACAGCCATTGCAGTTGCAATCGCCCACACAGCTAGGGATTGTCACATTGGTGGTAGCGATGTTATGGACGTCAGCAGCTGACGCGCGTCTCCCAAAACGACGCCATTATAAGTTTATGAGCGAGCTTTGTCAACAAAATGCTTAAATTTTGCTTACAGAACGGGCTTTTTTGCCGTTTTAGTTCCAAAATACAACGAGGCGACACTGCTGCCGCCTGTTCGTGCAGATAAGCTGTTGTCTTTGCGCGTTATGCGTCTGGCTCGTCTGCCGGTGGGGCATCGCTTTCAGCGGCGGTCACTTCAGTGTCTTCGTCCTCGTCACCCTCAGCGAGCGTACCCCAGCGCTGGGTGAAGCCCACGCGGTGCTTCTCTGGCTCAAGGTGGCTGATGCGCAGCGACAGGCGATCACCCTTTTGGACGTAGCTGTACGGCTCCTTCAATGAGCCGTCGCCCATCTCGCTAATGTGCAGCAGGCCTTCTAAGCCGTCATCAAGCGCCACAAACGCCCCAAATTCTACCACGTTAGTCACTGTGCCCTCAACGAGCTGGCCTTCATGGTACTTCGTGGCGGCGCTTGTCCACGGGTCGTTCAGCAGTCGCTTGAGGCTGAGCGCGATGCGGTTTGTCTCACGGTCGAGGCTCAGCACGTAGACTTCAATTCGGTCGCCTACTTTGAGGACGTCACGCGGATGATCGACGCGATGCCACGCCAGCTCGCTAACGTGGATCAAGCCATCTGCCCCGCCAATGTTGACAAACGCGCCAAAGTCGCGCAGGCCCGTCACAACGCCAAAGGTGCGGTCGCCCTCTCTCAACTCGGCCAGCAGCTTGGCCTTCTGCTTCAGGCGTGTTTCCTTCTGGGCTTCGCGCTCGCTGAAGATCAAGCGGCGGCGATCTTGGTCGACTTCGATCACCTTCACCACCAGCGTTTGATCGACAAGGGCGCTGATGGGGCGTTCAGGATTTTGGGCGTTAGTCGTCAGGTGGCTGCTAGGGATGAACCCCTCCAAACGCCGCCAGCGCACTAACACGCCGCCTTTGTTGTACCCCGACACGACCACCTCGGTAGGCGTTTCGCTGGCCAGCAGGCGGGCAGCCTCTTCCCAATCGTAGCGCTGCATCCCCATGTTGATCGACACGACGAGGCTTTCATCTTGATCGCGCGGGTTCAACACATAGACTGGGATCTCCTGTCCCACTTGCAGCGAGCGGCGGAACGACTCGTCCATCCGCTCCAAATCCTGCGAGCGCACGATGCCATCCTGCTTTGCGCCCAAATCAACGATCACTTCACGCTCTGACACAGCTAAAATGCGCGCCGTGCGAATCTCGCCGCGCCGTGGATCAGCATACTGCTCAAATGAGTGATTCAGCAGGGCAGCAAAATCCTCATCATTGGCGGCAGCATCGTAAACATTCTCACTCATATCTATCTTTCGCATCCTCAAGACGCTGGATGCGATCTCCTTTCGGCGCGACTGTCGCTTAACACAGCCTTGAGCATATGTAAACACTGAATGTCAAGAGTATACCCTAGAAATGCAAACTGCGCTTTAAAAATGTGCGATGAAGTTATCGTCTGTCATAGGGGACGTTTGCAGTCAATTGATGATCGGTGAGGGCTGCGGGTCGAGTGCGCCGAGGTTGTACAAGCCGCGGTCAGTTTCCCACGGGTAGATGATATAAGCGTCCGTCGCTTCGCCGTAGATGTCGGGCTTGGCTTTGCTGAACAGCGAACGATAGGGGTTGAAGTGAAACACACAGTTTACGGCTGTCGCGCCGCTGGCGGCCACGCGCTCGCGGACGCTGATGCTCGTGCGCCCGCTGCCCCACACGTCGTCTACGATGAGCACTTTGCGCCCCACCAGCAGCGACGGCTCCGGAAATTGCAGGAAAGACGGCAGCGCCATCAAGCCACCAGACTCTTTCGCCGGGAAGTCCACCGCAGCGGTCAGCAGGTCGTTGAGCGCCAGCGCCTCCGCCAGCAGCCCCCCCGGGATGACCCCGCCGCGCGTAATCATGACCATCACATCGAACGAGCCGTAGCTCTTGATCTGTGGGATGAGCACATCGACGAGGTTGTCCACGTCCTTCCACGTCAGCAGCTTCTGATTCAGGGGGCCTTTCTTCATCCACGGTTCGCTTTCTTCTCTGAGGCGGCATATTAGGCGGCCATTATATCCTGTCCCCCCCATGCCACCAATAATTTCATGGTTCATCACACATCACTACAATCGGATCGTCGCGGTAGCGCGTCAGCACGACCACACAGGCGTTGTCGCCGCGCGGCTTCAATTGTGCCAGCAGTGCCTCTGGCGTGATGGGGGTCGCCCGCTTTTTGACTGTCACCCGTCCGATGTGGTGGGCTTGGAGGTAAGCGCGCAGCCGCTTCACGTGGAAGGGCATCCACGCCTGCACGCGCCAGCAGCGCAGCGCGGGATGCTCAACTGGCTGCTCTGCGGTCAGGTAGGCGATCTGCTCGTCCATCTGATAGGCGTCCACGAGGTGCGCTAGATCGCGCACGAGGCCCGCGCGGATGATGGCTGGGTCTGGCTCGATCAGCCAGCCGAGCGGGGGGCGCAGCTGGCGCTTGGGGCGCAGTGGCAGCGCTGTGTAACGCTGCGCGCCTGCGGCTGTGACCAGGACGGCCCCGCGCTGCTGCGGCTGTGCCGGCTCGACGTACAGCAGCGCCTCTTTGAGTTCGCCCTGCACACTGATGAAGTCAACGCGCCCGCCGTACTCGGCCACTTCGCTGAGGTCAACCCCCGGTGAGAGCTTGACGACGACCTCCGCCGCCTGCCAGCGCCGCAGCGTCGAGAGCGGCGGCTGATACTGCTCTACGCGGTAGAGACGGCGGCCATCGCTGCGGCGCGCGGGGTCAAAGAAGATCGCGCCGGGCGTCGTCAGCGCGTCGCGCGCGTCCCCCACGCGAAACTCAGCCGATACCCCCTGCGCGGCGGCGTTAAGGCGCGCCATGGCCACTCGCAGCGGGTCAAGGTCGATGCCGACGACGCGCTTGCCCTGCTGCGCCAGCCCGACACTGTCCGTGCCGATGCCGCAGCACACGTCGCGCACGTCGTCGCTGCGCAGGCTGCGCCCATGCTGCACGATCCACGGGTGGCTGGCCTGTTCCAGCGCGTCGGCGGTGAAGAACATGCGCTGCGCGGCCTCGCCGTAGCGCGGGGCGGCTTTCTGGCGCAGGCGCGCCGTCTCCAGCAGGGCGCTCGCCTGTTCCATCGTGAAGCGGCGGCGCAGTTGAGCGGCGCGCTTGAGGTGATTCTGTTCCGTGATGGGTTCAGCGGCGAGGTCGAGCAGCGCGGCTTGGGCAGGCGCAGTCTGCAAGAAATCGAGCAGGTCAAGCGTGAACATGCTCATTCGTCGGGGGCCTCAGCCAGCGTTGGATCAACGGCGACGAGCGTGAGCGGCGCGTTCGGCAGCGCGTCCAGCGTCGGGTTGAGCCGCAGCGGCCACCCTGTGACGACCTCGCGCCGAAACTTGGCAACCTTGTTCACGTCGCGCAGGCGGCCCGCCAGCACCGCCACCTGCATGAAAGCGACAGCCTTCGGCAGGCTGGTGAACGCGAGCATCTGACCGCCGCTGCACACCGCCTGCCAGACGATACGATCCTCTGACGTGAGCCGCCAAGCAGGTTTGTTAGGGGACTGCTGCACGAGCAGGTGCACAAAGCGCCCGCGATAGGCCGCCAGCGTCAGCGCGTCGGCGTCGGCCTGCGCCGCCACCTGCACCCGCGCCAGCGTGTCCGCGGCGGTGTGGGGGCGTTCACCGCGCAGCAGCATCCCGCCGCCGGTGTCGAGCGGCTCTAAGAGCAGGCGCACGTAGCCGAGCGCCGTCAGCCGCTCGCCCCATGCCGTGTCGAGCGGCTGCTGCGGGTTGGCGATCACTAGCCGTCCGCCGGGGCGCAGCGCGGCCAGCGCGCGCCGCAGGAGCGCATCGCTCAGGTAGAGGTCGTACCCCAACACGGTATCGACTTCGCGCGTCGGCCAGTGCTCGGGCAGCACCGAGACGACCTCTGCGGCGACGTCGGGGCGCTGCGCCATGACCGCCGCGGCTAACGCGCCCCCCACGTCCCACGCCTTGAGCAGCGACGCGGAGGGCGGAAGCTGTTTAATGATCTGTGCTAGAAGGAGGGGATGCATGGCGAGACGGGGGCGGCGCAACCGCCCGCCCCCAACACAGCCTGCCTAACGACGCCGATCGTACCCGCCGCGATCGTTGCCGCTGCGCCGGTCGCCACCACTGCCGCGGTCACCACCGCCACCGCGACGATCGCCGCCGCTGTTGATGCGGCCCCGCCCACCGGCGCGGTCACGCTCGCGGGCCTCTTCCACCGTCAGCCCCAAGAGCACTGCCTGACGGCTCAGGCGTACCTTGCCGGTCGGGTCAACGTCAGTCACCATCACCATAATCTCATCGTTGATCTTGAACTCGGCTTCGACGTTCTCGATGCGGGTGTCTGAGAGCTGCGAGACGTGGACGAGGCCTTCCTTGCCGGGCAGGAACTCGACGAACGCGCCGTAAGGCTCAAGGCGGGTGATGCGCCCAGTATAGGTCTGGCCGATCTCGGCGTCCTCCGTCAGGGCGCGGATGCGCGCAATGGCCGTCTCCACGGCGAGGCCGTCGTTGCCCGCCACAAAGGTTGTGCCGTCCTCTTGAATGTCAATCCTGACGTTCGTCGCATCTTGAATCGAGCGGATCGTCTTGCCGCCGGGGCCGATCACCGCGCCAATCTTGTCAACGGGGATGCGGATCGTCACCATGCGCGGCGCGTACACGCTCAGTTCAGGGCGCGGCGCAGGGATCGCCTGCAGGATCACATCGAGGATCTTCAAGCGCGCGACACGGGCTTGTTCGAGCGCCTGCGTCATGATCTCCTGCGTCACGCCAGTGATCTTGATGTCCATCTGCAAGGCGGTGATGCCGTGGGCCGTGCCCGCCACTTTGAAGTCCATATCGCCGAGGTGGTCTTCCATGCCTTGAATGTCCGTCAGCACGGCGACGTTATCCCCCTCTTTGATCAAGCCCATCGCAATGCCAGCCACCGGGCGCTTGATCGGCACGCCGGCGTCCATCAGCGCGAGCGTGCTGCCGCAGACGCTGGCCATGCTGGTGCTGCCATTGCTGCTCATGACCTCGCTTACGAGGCGAATCGTGTAGGGGAACTCTTCCTCTGGGGGGATCATCGCCAGCAGCGCGTTCTCCGCCAGCGCGCCGTGGCCGATCTCGCGGCGCTTCGGCCCGCGCAGCGGGTAGGCCTCGCCCGTGGAGTACGGCGGGAAGTTGTAGTGATGCATGTAGCGCTTGGTCTCTTCAGGGTCGATGCCGTCCAGCAGCTGGTTGTCGCGCGGCGTGCCGAGCGTGGCAATCGTCAGCACCTGAGTCTGGCCGCGCTGGAACAAGCCGCTGCCGTGGACGCGCGGCACAAAGCCGACCATCGCCGAAAGCGGGCGAATCTCCGTCATGCTGCGGCCGTCGGGGCGCACGCCCTCGTTCACAATGCGATGGCGCACCTGCTCTTTCAGCACGATCTCGATCGCGTCTTTGACGTGCTTGAGGTTGATCTGCTGGTCAGGGGGCAGCTCAGCGTTGCGCGCCTGATACTCCGCGCGCACCGTCTCGCGCAGGATCTCCATCGCCTCGTTGCGGTCGTCACGCGCCGTCATGCTCACGACGATCTCGCGGATTTCCGCTTGGGTGCGCTGGCGCACCTCATCGATCAGCGCGGGGTCGATGAGGTACGCTTGAATCGGGCTTTTCTCTTTGCCCGCCACCGCGCGCATCTCGACCTGCACAGTCACCAAGCCCTTGATCGTCTCGTGCGCCAGCGCCAGCGCACGCAGCACAGTCTCCTCGTCGACTTCGTTTGCAGCGCATTCGACCATGTTGATGGCCTCCGCTGTGCCGCTCACGCGCAGGTCGAGCTTGCTGTGTTCCATCTGCGGGATGGTTGGGTTCACCACCAGTTCGCCGTCGATCAAGCCAATGCGCACGCCGGCCACTGGCCCGTTCCACGGGATGTTGCTGATCATCAACGCCGCGCTGGCTGCGAAAATCCCCAACATGTCTACGTCGTACTGCTGGTCGCTGGCCAGTGAGAGGGTGATGACCTGCACCTCGTTGAGCATGTCCTTCGGGAAGAGCGGGCGCAGCGTGCGGTCGATCACGCGCGAGATCAAGATCGCTTGGTCAGAAGGGCGGCCTTCGCGCCGCTGGAAGCTGCCCGGAATGCGCCCGACAGCGTAGAGCTTCTCTTCGTATTCCACCGTGAGGGGGAAGAAATCTTGGCCTTCGCGCACGTGCTTGCTCATCGTGGCGCTGCAAAACAGCATCGTGTCGCCGATGCGCACGGTCACCGCGCCGCCGGCCTGCTCGGCCAGCCGCCCCGTCTCGATGATCAGCTCTTGTTGGCCAAACATGGTCTTAAATGTGTGAATCTGTCGCTCTGACATAGGGTTCGTTGTCCTCATTGTGAACTAAATGCCCGTCCGGTCAGAACTTGCCATGACAGCGCACAACGTCACCCGTTCCGCGCTGTCATCGCAAATCCCACCCGTGACGGGCACGATTTTACGGTATGAAAGATGCCCACGCGGGGCATCTTGTCCAAATCAGCATCACTTAACGACGCAGCCCCAACCGACTCAACAGCGTGCGATAGGCCTCAGGGTCTTTCTTGGCGATGTATTTCAGATGGCTACGGCGCGCGCCGACCATCTTCAGCAGGCCGCGGCGGCTGTGCGCATCGTGCTTGTTGGCCTTGAGATGCTCCGTCAGTTGGTTGATACGTTCCGTCAAGAGTGCAATCTGCACTTCGGGCGATCCGGTGTCGCCCTCAAAGCGGGCGAATTCCTTGATCAGCGACTGCTTCTTTTCTTTTGAAAGCGCCATGATGTCCTGTTTTCCTTCACTGAAAGTGTCTCCAAATGGGTTGGACAGCAAACCCATCGGTCGATGGTTGATGATTGGCATTATAGCAGATGTCGGCGCGGCTTCAATCGGCAAACCACACCTCACCTACCCATCCGACGCCGCTTGCTGCTATACTTGCAGCTTATGTTCGTTATCTTCACAGCGGGAAGCGGCTATGTCGAAACAGGCACTCACTCCACAATCTGAAGATTTTTCCAAGTGGTATAACGAGATCGTCTACCGTGCGGATTTGGCGGCGCAGTCGCCGGTGCGCGGCTGCATCATCGTAAAACCATACGGCTATGAGCTGTGGGATCACCTCAAGAACAACCTCGATCGACGCTTCAAAGAGACTGGCCACCAAAACGCCTACTTCCCGCTGTTCATCCCAGAGAGCTACCTCAAACGCGAGGCCGAGCACGTCGAAGGCTTCAGCCCAGAGCTGGCCGTGGTGACCGTCGGCGGCGGCAAGGAACTGGAAGAAAAGCTCGTCGTCCGCCCCACCTCAGAGACGGTCATCGGCGAGGCCTTCAGCGAGTGGATCCAGTCCTACCGTGACCTGCCGCTGCTCATCAACCAATGGTCGAACGTCGTCCGTTGGGAGCTGCGCACCCGCCCCTTCCTGCGCACCGCCGAGTTCCTCTGGCAGGAAGGCCACACCGCCCACGCCACCCACGACGAAGCCGAGGAAGAGACGCTGCGCATGCTCGACGTATACGCCGACGTGGCCATCAACGAGGCAGCGATGCCCGTCATCAAAGGCCAGAAGAGCAACAACGAACGCTTTGCCGGGGCGCTGCGCACCTACACCATCGAGGCGATGATGCGCGACACGCGGGCGCTGCAAGCGGGCACAAGCCACAACCTCGGCCAGAACTTCGCCAAAGCCTTCAACATCCGCTTCTTAGGGCGCAATAACGAACAAGAAACCTGCTGGACGACTTCATGGGGCATGAGCTGGCGCATGATCGGCGGCATCATCATGACCCACGGCGACGACGCCGGCCTGCGCCTGCCGCCGCGCCTCGCGCCAATCCAAGTCGTGGCCGTCCCCGTCTATAGAAACGAGGACGAACACCGCGCCGTGCTAGCCGCCCTCGACGGTTATGTGCAGGCCTTGCGCGCGGCGGGCGTGCGCGTCCACCTCGACGACCGCGAAGAATCTCCCGGCTTCAAGTTCATCGATTGGGAGATGCGCGGCGTGCCCGTGCGCCTGGAGGTCGGCCCTAAAGACCTTGAAAAAGGATCCGTCGTGCTGGCGCGCCGCGACATCCCCGGGCGCGAGGGCAAGCAGTTCATCCCCGCGGAGGGCCTCGTCCCTGCCGTGCAAGACCTGCTGATCGCCGTGCAAGCCAACCTGCTAGCCGAGGCCACTGCCTTCCGCGATGCCCACATCCACGACGTGCGCAGCTACGACGAGTTCAAACAGGTCATTGAAAGCGGTGGCTTCGCCCGCGGCTTCTTCGGCAGCAGCGACGCCGATGAGAAAACCATTAAGGAGCAGACCGGCGCAACGCTGCGCTGTTACCCCTTTGAAGGGAGCGCCGAACGCGGCCCGTGCTTCTACGACGGCAAACACGAGGGCAGATTGGCCATTTTCGCCAAAGCCTACTGAATAAAGAGAAGTAAACGATTACAATTGGGAGCTATGGCTCCCTTTTTTTAGTTAAAATATGTTACAAAAGGGTTCAAACCCTAACAAGCAGATTTGTTTGTGCTATACTTCACGATCGTCGTGGCTCATTGCTGACACTGCCGACTATTTCACGACATCAAGCATTTCTTAGGAACTAGAATGGCTGCTTATTTAATTGTTGATGTGGACGATTTGATCCGCCGCTTTCAGTCGCGTGATATGAACGTGGACTTGCAAGAGTTAGCGGTTGGGCTGCGGGGGGGCGCAGCATTAGCAGCAGGGCTGCCGAATGCGAGCATGCTCAAAGCGGTCGCCTTTGCCAATTGGTCAGACATTGGCCACCCGGGCAAAGCCGCGCTTCAAAAGTTCATGAGCCGCAACGGCTATGAAATCTTCGATCTGCCCGTGCGCGAGGACGTGGCTGACGCCCTCTTCATCCACTACTTTTCCTACGACCCCGAACCCATCAACGAGCTGATCCTCGTCACGACTAACCGCGACCTGCTGCCGTTAGTGAAGCGTATCCGCATCACCCGCAACGCGCGCATCCGCGTTTGGGGGTCAGAAGACGTGCTCAAAGGCACAGAGTTCGCTGAGGATGTCATCTTCCAGCCTTTAGAGACGCTGCTAGGCGTCAAGCCGACGACTAACGTGCTGGTCTACATCGACTTCGAGAACATCGCCATCAGCTTAAGCGAGAAAGGCTACATCCTCAACTTAGAGCAGCTCATCGAACGCTTCGTCAAACAGGCGCAGGCCCACGGCCACGTCGTCAAGATGGCCGCCTATGCGCCGTGGAGCCAGCGCGGCGCGCTCCCGCCGATGGTGGACAACGCCGGGCGCGAGATCACCGATGAAGCCCCCACCCGCTTGATGATGGCCAACATTGACCCCGTGTTTAACCTGCCCGGCAAGAACAGCGCAGACGTCCGCATCGCCCGTGACGTGCTGATCGACGTGGGCCACTCGGATACCTCCGGCGACATCTTCATCCTCGCCAGCGGTGACCGCGACTTCAATGAGGTGATCAACAGCGTCATCCAGCGCGGCAAAGAGGTCATCATCTGGGGCGTCAAAGGCGCGATCAGCCGCCAGATCGCCAACCATCCAGCCCTGCACGTCGAATACATTGAAGACTTCATGGAGCTGCAAACGCCCGCCTCCTTGCTCACCGTGCCCACGGTGGATACCCCTGTGACGGAGTTCCTGCCCTCTCAATGGTCGAGCGTGGTCATCCAATTCGACCGCACTGCCCGCCGCTTGAATACCGACCAACTGCGCGCCCAAGACCTCTACGCGCGCTTGATCGAAGTCGGCGCAGCTATCAGCCTGGAGCGCGCCGAAGAGCTGGTCAAACAGGCCATCAACGCGAACATCCTGCGTACGGTCATGCCCGGCGTGCTCACGCTCAACACAGTGCACCCTGTGGTGGAGAAAACGCGCCTCATCACCGACGCTATCAGCCGACGGGTCGCCAACACGCTCAAAGTGCGCGGCTGGCAGTACGTCAACTACGGCTTCTTGCTCAAAGGGCTGGAGATGGAGCGCGACATCATGCGCCCAGATATGAACACCGACGACCAGTGGCGCTCGCAGTGGATCGATGCGCTGGTAAGAGAGCGCATCCTCGCCCGTGAGTTGGTTCCTCACCGCCACAACCCCGATGACCTCGTGCCGGTCATCAGCCTTGCCGAGGCCGACACCGGCCGCGACGACCTCGCCGATACCAACGTGGAATATCGCCCGGTGAACATCCCAGAGATCACCAATTGGGAGGGCATGACCCCGCTGGAGTTCGCCAGCTACGACAAGCACGCCTACGAGATGGCGATGCGCGTCATCGTCAGCGTGGAACAGTTCACCAGCTTTCGCAAGTTTGCGTGGTGTCCACTCGGGAGCTTGCACCGCCGCCTGAAGCCTTTCGACGTCAACATGGCATTTCAGCGCTCAGTGGAATACCTCAGCGCGAATCGCATCGTCACCGTCCAAGAGTACCCTAACCCCCAGAGCAGCTATAACACAAAGGGGATCTCCGTCAACATGGAATCAGAATACGCCCGCAGCGTGCTCGCCCAGCGCGATGAATTCGTCCGTGTGTTGATCACACTCTACGAGCGCAATGTGCCCATCAGCGTTCAAGCCATTCAAGACGCCGCCCCAGACAAACTCTGGGACATTCAACTTTGGATCTCGATCATGGAGACCGAAAACGTGCTGAACGATATGCCGGGGCGCGCAGGTCAATACAGCCTCTTCCGCACCCATCACACCGTGAAGCTCGTCGCAGGTGACTCTATCTGACATCGCATGAAACCACCACTCGTCACGATTGAAAAACGCGATCACTTCTACCTTGTGACGTTTCATGAAGTGGGCAACGACGCCGTTGATGCGTGGTTGATGCAAGTGGAAGTGCTCCATCGCTTGTTTCAGCCGCAAGACTACGTTTCGTATAAACTCACCACGCCCTACGACAAATCCCCTTCGCTGGCCTACGTCATGCGGGCCAGCCAAAAGTCGATCCAACGCAACCCGCACCGCCCCCACACCCGCACCGCTGTGATGTACTACAGCAAAGATGCGCCGATGCTGTCCGCGTTAGACTTGTTCTTACGCTGGCTGACGCTCAACCCGCGCGACCAAGTGCGCTTTTTTGATTACAACAACGAAGATGAAGCCGACGAATGGCTGCGTTGGCGCGATTAAGCGCCACTACGGCCACGTGCGACGCTGGTTGTGCGCTAGCTTTGCCTCCACCGCCGCGCCGAGGTCAACCCCGCTCAAG
>DAOUBS010000057.1:0-5572 GCA_034432435.1 Anaerolineae bacterium | reverse complement strand
CCCGTCGATGAGTTCAAGGCGGCGGTTGGCGTTTTCGGGGCGCTGGAGGAACGCCTCAAAGTCGGCGGCGGTCAGGCGGGTGGGGGTGGTCATGGTGTGGCAGCTCTCGCTTGCGGTGATGCTTTCATAATACGACAAAAAGACTGCGACACAAAGAGAAGCACACAGAAGGGGCTTGGCACGCCAAGCCCCTTCTCAGCTTGAAGTTGAAGGAGAACTAACTAGCTTGTAGGCGCAGGATCGCCTCTTGGGCGAACTTGCGCACGCCGGGGTCGCCGTCTTTGAGCGCCACCGTCAGCGGCTTGATCGTCTCGGCGTCGCCAATCTTGCCGAGCGCCTTCGCGCTGGCGCGACGCACCGCGGCGTTGTTGTCAAACAGCGCCCGCACCAAGCCGGGCAAGGCTGGCCGTCCGATGGCGATCAGCGCGCCAGTGACGGCCATCCGCAGGTACATATCGTCGGCGCGCAGGGCGATGAGCAGCGCTGGCAGCGCCGCTTCGGCTTCGTCGCCGATCTTGCCGAGCGCAATTGCCGCCAGATAGCGCGTGCCCGGATCGCTCTCTTCGACCAGCTCCGCTAGCAGCGGCACTGAAGGGGCATACGCTACGTCGCCGAGGTACTTGATCGCCTCAGCGCGTTCAACGGGATCAGCCGCACACAGCGCTTGATAGGCGGTTTCAATCGTCCACGTCGTCATGATGACTCCACTAAAGCACTTAACGTCTAGACAGACGCCACACAACAGCAACGCATTACGCGCGGTCTGTCAGAACAGCACAAGAAGTTATAAAGATGAACAGAGGCAGCTACTCCCCGCTGGTGGAACGCGCCGCCCGCGCCGCTTTGCGCGCCAACGCTGCCTGCCGCCGCGCCTCGGCGTCGTCCGGGTTGACGATCTGGCCACCTGCGCTGGCTGCGCCGCCGCTGCTGGCTGCGCCCTCTGGCAGGGCCACCAATGACTGCCGTGCTTGGTTCACGCGCCGCTCGCGCTCTTGCCACACTTTCTGCGCTCGGCTCTCTTCCACATGGGCAGCAAGGTTTTCTTTCGACCCGAAGTACACCACTAAAACCACCGTGGCGAACGTCAGCAGCGCTACGACCACCATCACGCCCAAGCCCACTTCAATCATCGACAATCCTCCCTCAATTGCACATGACTGATTATAAAACAACGCCCTGCATTCGCCTATAAAAACTTAGCGCTGCGGTGTACACTCAGGTGGCGATTTTATCAGCGGTTTCTAGCCACCACCGAGGCAGTCATCCTATGACCTTACATCCGCTCTTGAACCCAGCGATCGACATCGCACGCCAAGCGGGCGTGGTGCTGATGTCGCACTTCCGCCAGCCGCTTGCCCGTCACCAGAAATCGAGCGACATCGACTTTGCCACCGTCGCTGACCGTGAGAGCGAGCGGCTCATCGTGGACGCGCTGTTGAAGCTTACGCCGGACTATCACATCGTGGGCGAGGAAGGCGGCGGCTATGGCGCTGACCGCGTAACCGCCCCCTACTTGTGGCTGGTTGACCCGCTCGATGGCACGGTCAACTTTGCATCGAACCTGCCTTATTTCTCGGTTGTGCTGGCGCTCACTGACCCTGACTTGCAGCCCGTGATGGGGATCGTCTATGATCCGACGCGCGAAGAGGTGTTCTACGCGGTGCAGGGGCAGGGCGCGTTTTGCGATGGCCGCCCAATTCACGTCAGCACGACAGAACAGCTCAGCGAGGCGCTCATCTGCAGCGGCTTCCCCTATGACCGCCGCACCAACCCCGACAACAACCTTAAGCAGTGGTCAGCGTTTATCCTCAAAGTGCGCGACCTACGGCGGCTGGGCAGCGCCGCGCTTGATATGTGCTACGTGGCCGACAACCGCTTGGACGGCTTCTGGGAGCGCGGCCTGAACCCGTGGGACGCGGTGGCGTCAACGCTCATCGTGCGCGAGGCAGGCGGCGTCGTCACGGATTACTTTGGCGACCCCAACCCGCAGCATCAGCCGGGGGGGCGCTACATGGCTGCCAACCCGCACCTGCACCCGCAGATCGTCGCCATCCTTAAAGAAAGCTACGGCCTCTGATGCACATCGCCCTGCTGACGGATCGCATCCCCCCAGAAAATCGCGGCGGCGCAGGCGAGATCGTCTGGCGCTTGGCGCTGGGTCTGCGGCAGGCGGGGCATGCGGTGACGGTCATCGCCGCCACAGATGGACCGCCCTTCGACGAGCGGCGCGCGGGCATCTCAACCTACCACCTGCGCAGCCGCTACCCTGACCGCTGGCAGGCCTATTTGTCGCTCTACAACCCGCAGACGGTCGCCCCGCTGCGGCGGCTTTTAACAACGCTGCGCCCTGACGTCGTCCACGCGCACAACGTCCACCGCGACCTGAGCTATCACAGCCTCGTCGTTGCGCGGCAGTTGGGCATCCGCACGGTGTTTACCTCGCACGACGTGATGCCTTTCGCCTACGGCAAGATCAGCTACTTCGTCCAGCCGCACACCTGCGATCTGCCGCCGCAGGGCTACCGCCTGCCGCCGTTCTACAACCTGCGCAAGAACCGCCTGCGCTATAACCCGGTGCGCAACCTGTGGATTCGGCGCGTGCTGGCACAGTGCGACGCGCGCATCGCCGTCAGCCATGCGCTGGCGCGCGCCCACGCTGATAACGGCCTCGGCCATTTTTCAGTTGTCCACAACGGCATAGATGCGGTAAGCTGGCAAGTGGGCGCGGCGGACGTCGCTGCGCTCCAAGCTCAGTTGCAAATCGAAGGACGACAGATCATCCTGTTCGGCGGCCGTATGACGAACGCCAAAGGCACACAGCAGCTTCTACAAGCCCTCGCACGGGTATTCCCGCGCGTGCCGCGCGCGCTGCTGCTCGTGGCGGGCACGCAGCCCATCGAGGAACAAGTGCCGCCCGCGTTGCTCGACCCCGTGCGGAACTCCGTGCGCTCTGCGGGCTGGCTGGTGGGTAAGACTCTGGCAGCGGCCTACCGCATGGCGCGGCTGGTCGTCACCCCTAGCGTTATCTTCGACAGCTTCCCTACGATGAACCTCGAGGCGATGGCCTGCGGCGTGCCGGTCGTCACCACCTGCTTCGGCGGCGCGCAGGAGGCGGTCATCGACGGGCAAACGGGCTTTGTCGTGAACCCCTTCAACATCGACGCGCTGGCAGAGGCCATCGAACGCCTGCTGACAGACGACGCCCTCGCGGCGCGCATGGGCGAGGCAGGGCGGGCGCGCGCCCAGCAGCGCTTTTCGATTGAAGAGTTTGTTCGCGGCATGCTTCAGCATTACTGAGCCTGCTCAGCGACACCGTGGCGATGACGACCGACACGACGGCGGGGAGCGCGGCGCGGGCTAGCGCGCGCTACGAGGAAGGAGCAGCAGGGGGTGTGGAGGGCGACGGTGGCTTCTTCTCGGCGTCGCGCTCTTGCAGGTGTTTCTCGACCTTGTCCATCGGCTCGCCTTTGAGCAGGCGCTTGGCCGCCTCGTGGTACTCCACAGCGAGGCCCGGGTGCGTCCCGGCCACTTGGTCGAACATCTGCCCGACCTGCTTGCTGTCGCCGCTGGAGAACACGCTGAGCATCTCGCTGGCGCTCATGCGGGTGAAGTCGCGGCTAGGGGCTTCAATGGCCACGCGGCGGATCACCCGCGAGAGCGTCGTTGCGCCGCAGTTCGGGCAGGTGGGCGTAGCAGCGGCATAGGCCGCGGTCGTCTTGTAGACGAGTTCAAACTCATGTTGGCACGCTTTGCAGCGAAATTCATACGTCGGCATAACACCCTCGTGTGACAGCTTGCATTTGTCCAATGGATGTGCGTTAGCCTCTGGCGACACCCTCACGCTGGAGCAGCAGGTTGACCACGCCCATGTGCTGCACGAGCGAGGCGGTCAGCGCGCGCAGCGCCTGCGGCTGGTCGGTGTAGTCGGTCAGCGTGGCGTCGGGTTCGATTACGCTCAGGCGGTCAAAGCCCAACGCTAGCACCTCGCGCAGCGCATCCTCCGGGTCGTGGCCGAACGCCTTCAAGCCCAGCGGGTTGTACTCCATGATGAGCGCAAGTCCCTCAGAGCGGGCAATTGTGGCGGCCATGCCGCGCAGCGCGCCCAACTCTGCGCCTTCGATGTCCATCTTGACCAGATCGACCTGCTCGACGCCCGCGGCTGCCAGCAGGTCATCCACGCGCGCCGTGTGGACGGTGTAGGTCTGCGGTTGAAAGCCCTTCACCCGCGGCGCGATGTCGTAGTCGCTCATCTGCGCGCGCTGCACCTCGCGCATACGCTCGTCAAAGTGTAGCGATCCACTGGCAGACATCATGAGGTAGTCGTGCAGTTTGGCAGTGCCTTCATGCTCGGCCAGCGCGACGGGCAGCACGGTCACGTTGCGCAGGTGAGCGGTATTGCGGCGCAGCGTTTGCAGGTTGCGCGGGTGCGGCTCGAAGGCCAGCACGCGCCCCCCATCCCCTACGAGGCCGCTGACGATGCGCGTGTAGTAGCCCACGTGCGCCCCGATGTCGAGCACGGTCATGCCAGGGCGGGCAAGCCGCCGCATCCAGTGGGTCGTTTCGACCTCGTGCTGCGTCGTCAGCAGCTCCAATCGGAACCAGAACGGGTCATCCGGCAGGGTGTGGAATTGATGCCGCCGTTCCAGCAGTGGGATGAGCGATTGGGTCATCAGCCAATGGGTGGCTCGGTGCAGCGGGCGCACGCGCTTCACGGTGTGCCGATACATCCTGAGCGACCAATCCATCAAGGATGACCGCGTAGAGGTAGGGGAGTCTGTGGCCAACGGGTCAGCGGCTCCTCAGCGTTCACGATAGGCGTTTAGCCTACCGTAAAGCGGCCTAAACTTCAACGTTGAGGCGCACTTCATCCCTCAAGCCTGCTTCCCTTGAAGGAGAAGCGGGCTTGGGGCGCACGGAGATTAGTCGACCTTGACCTTGACTTTGGTCTTGCCTGTGGTAGGTGGCTTTTGATCGTCGTCGTCTTTTTTCTCAGCTTCGACAGTTGGGGCGGGTTCTTCTTCGCGCTCGCTGACCTTTTTCATCTCGTCGATGGTCGAGTCAATCAGGATGCGGAAGCCCTTCACAAACTCCTCGGTGGCCTTCTGCCCATGTTCACGGAAGCCAGCCGGCAGCAGCGCCTCTAGCGCCTTGCCGGTTTCCTCAAGGGCGCGGCGTTGATGATACAGAAAGCGCTCCATCGGGGTTTGCTGCGTCTCTTCGAAGATCTCTTCGACGACTTCTTCAACTTTCTTCTTGCTGTCGTTGTCCATATGCGATCATCCCAATGTGTGCTATTGATTGGTCATTGTACTATACGCGACACGTTGCTAAAAGTTGCGTGCGATGCTCGCACAATCGACAGATGAAGATAAAATCAAACTCACCCTATCGAGGCAACCTCTTATGATCACCATCTCAGCCCTCTACACCTATCCTGTCAAGTCGTGCGGGGCGTTGGCGCACGATCATCACCCGCTCGACGCGCGCGGCCTGCGCCATGATCGGCGTTGGATGGTCGTTACACCGCAGGGGCGGTTCCTCACGGCGCGCGACGTGCCGCGGCTGCTGCGGG
>DAOUBS010000056.1:0-6340 GCA_034432435.1 Anaerolineae bacterium | reverse complement strand
GCCTTTCTGCCTATTCGGTTGTGCAGTCGCCCCGCACTCCCTCCGCTTTCGGTTGTTAATCGCTTCGTCCTGCTCTCTCTCTCGCTGGACGACGAGTAGATTACCACACCTTTGAGAGTGGTCAAGAGGATTTTGGGAAGTTTTGCAGATTTCTTACACAAGCTGCGTGGCTCAGAGCTGCGTGCGACCTTGCAGCGCTCTCAACACAGTGACGCTGTCGACGTATTCGAGGTCGCCGCCCATCGGCAGGCCGCGCGCCAACCGTGTGAGCTTGACGCTGTAGGGTTGTAATTCGCGCTGAATGTACATCGCGGTGGCGTCGCCCTCCATGCCCGGGTTGGTAGCGACGATCACTTCCTCAACGCTGCCTGCGGCCACCCGTTGCACTAGTTCTCTGATCTTCAAATTGTCTGGCCCGATCCCGTTGACGGGCGAGATCGCCCCATGCAGAACGTGATAGACGCCCTGATACGCGCTGGTGCGTTCGAGCGCTAGCACGTCTAGCGGTTCTTCGACCACGGCAATCGTCTTCGCGTCACGTTTGGGGTCGCTGCAAATCGGGCACGGGTCGTCCACGGTGATGTTGAAGCACACCGAGCAGAGCTTGGTCTGCGCTTTGAGGTTGGTCAGCGCCTCCGCCAAGTTCAACGACAGAGCATCCGGCGCGCGCAGCAGATAGTAAGTGAGGCGCGAGGCCGTCTTTGGGCCAACGCCGGGCAGCGCAGAAAACGCCTCAATGAGCTTGGTAACTGGTTCAGGAATAGCGCTAGACATGAATCCTTCTTTATCTTGATCATAACGCAGGGGGTTCGAACAGTTCCGCCAGCGGCAGTTGGAACCCGGGCAGGACATCTGCGCCTTCTAGCGTGCTGCCCAGTTCAAGTTGGCGGATTGTACCGCGCAGCGGGTGCTCTATCACCATCTTTTGGAACGGATCGACAATCCAGATCAAGCGCACGCCCACCCCTTGATCGACCTTGACCCTGCGATTGATGTCAACAGCTTTTTCTGACGGAGACAGCACCCGAACATCTGAACGGAAAACGAACATCTGGAAAAGGCGCGCCGCAGCGCGCCTTGATCGGCCTGTGGCCTACGCGGGGCTAGCCCAGCAAGCCGCCCAGGCCGGGGATGTTCCCCAGCCCGCCGCTGATGCGTTCCATCTTCTCCGCGGCCATCGCTTGGCTCTGCTCGATGGCTTGGTTGATGCCCAACATCACCAAGTCCTGAAGGTCGGTCACCCATTCGGGGTCGCTTGTGTCGATCATGTCAGGGTTGATCTTGATCGACTGCACGCGCTGATGCCCGGTGATGACGATCGTCAGCGCGCCGCCACCCACGCTGACCTCAACGGTCTCGTGTTCGAGCGCGGCCTGCGCCTAGGCCATGTCTTGCTGCATCTTCTGGAGTTGAGCCATCATGCCGCTCATGCCACCCGGCGGCATGCCCCCACCGAACCCTCCTCTGCGTTTCTTCTTACCCATGTTTTTTTACTCCTCACTGTCGTTGTTGGCTTGATTCTCTAATATTTCCTCGTGCAGCAGCACTCCACCCCGCGCCTGAATCATCTGCGACACAGGATCGTTCGCAGCGTCGGGTGAGGGCGTCATGTAGTGAGTGTCGCTCGGTTGTCCGTCGTCTACCATCACTTTGATTCGCAGCGGCTGCCCCGTCACCCGCAGCAGCGCCCGCTCGATCCACTCCGTGCAGGTTTGATTGCCTAGCAGTTCCGCATAGATTTTCTGCGTGCCGAGGATCACCACGTCGCCATCTACCGCGCGCACGTGCACCTGTGCCATGAGCGCTGGAAGGTTCTGGACGTGCTTCTTCTGCTCGGGCTTGGCTTGTGGAACGTTGTTGTAGATGAGGCGCTGCGCGTCTGACCACTTCTGCGCCACCACCGCGGCAGGCACAAGGCTGGGCCGCCCTGTCAGCGCGGGGGCGGGCGCAGCAGCAGCGGGCGACGCCAGTGGAGCAGGCTGCGCGTCGAACATCGGGACCGCAGCAGGCTGCTGCGGTGCCTCGGGCGCGGTCAGCGCTTCTAGGAACGCCAGCTCCAACGCGAGCTGCGGCTGCCAACTACTGTGAAAGGCCTCCGTCGTCTGGTAGAACGCGCGGATGGCGCGCAGCAGCTCGGAACGGCTGATGCGCGCGCTCAGCGCCGCGACGTGCGCGCGCTCATCCGCGGACAGCGTCAACATATCTGGGCCGGCGGTCTGCGCCAGCAAAATGAGTCGAAGCTGCTCCACCACTTGCTGGCCAAACTGGCGCGGGTCGCTGCCGCTGTCGATGGCGTCGTTGATGAGATGCACCCCGCGCGCTACTTCACGGTTGATGAGCGCTTCGACCAGATCGCGCACAGCGCGCGTGCTGGCCGTGCCGAGGATGCGCTGCGCGAGTTCCAGCGTCACCACCTCAGACGGGTCAGCCACGACTTGATCGAGCAGGCTGATGCTGTCGCGCACGCTGCCAGTTCCCTCGCGGGCGATCAGCTCCAACGCAGCACGCTCTATTTGGATGCCTTCCTGAGCAGCAATCAGCGCCAGCCGATCGGCCACCTCTTGCACAGTCAGGCGGCGGAACTCAAATGGCAGACAGCGGCTCTTGATCGTGGCGGGCACTTTGTCGATCTCAGTCGTGGCCAGCACGAACAGGGCGTGATCGGGCGGCTCTTCCAGTGTCTTAAGCAGCGCATCGAACGCATTGCCTGAGAAGCGGTGCACTTCGTCGATGATGTAGACTTTATAGCGGCCTTCGCTCGGCGTGAACGCGATCTTCTCGCGCAGGTCGCGCACGTCGTCTACGCCGGTGTGGCTGGCCGCGTCGATCTCGATCAGATCGAGGAAGCGGCCTTCGTTGATCGCCACGCAGGCGGCGCACTGGTTGCAGGGGCGCGCGTCAGGGTCGGGGTGGGTGCAGTTGACGGCTTTCGCCAGCAGGCGCGCGCTAGTCGTCTTGCCTGTGCCGCGCGGGCCACTGAACAAGTACGCATGGCGAATGCGCCCCGTCTTGAGCGAGTTTTTCAATGTGCGGATGATGTGCTCTTGGCCGACCATCTCATCAAACGCGGTCGGCCGCCACTTCAGATATAGGGCTTGTTCTGGCACGTGTGCGGCTCCTGCCAGCGGTTCACCAAACAGCGCTGACACTGTCAGTCTAACATTGCACTCAGCCACAAGCAACCCGCTGACAGGTTGGGGTTGTGGTGAGCCTCATCAGGAGTAATGTGGCGGGATTGGTGATAGGGGCGTGATAGGTCCGCAGATCAGCCCCACGCCAATCAGCAGCCCTGACGTATGCTATGTGTCATCTGGCCATCGCCAGGGGGTATGTTATACTCTAAAGGGAATGCAGCCATATATTAAAGGGATAGACCCATGCCGGGCTTACCAGAACTGTTAATCATCTTAGTCATTGTTGTGCTGCTGTTCGGCGTTGGCCGTGTGAGCAAGATCGGTGGTGAACTCGGGCAGGCGATTGGCAACTTCCGCCGCGGCATCAACGAGGCCTCGGCCAACGACAAACCCAACAAAGAAGAACAGAGCGCCTAGGCCTTTGCCGCAGCTTGCAGCACCCCCTCTAACGTCAACGGCACGCGCTGCGGGATCTGCGCCGGGCGGGCGAGGTTGAACGTCAGCAGCCGCCGATTGTAATCAGCGATTTGATCGTTCAACCGCTGGAGGGTGGCTTCTCGCCGCGTCTCCGCTTCGCGCTGCATCAGGAAACTGCCGCGGCGGTCGGCCTCGGTGCGCCGCGCGCGATAGTCGTGCTGCAGGCGCTGTGCCAGCCGTTCGATCGTCTCACGCTGTGTCTCCAGCTCTGCGCCCAGCGCAATCCACTCCGGCACAACGTTCGCATCCTGCATGATCTTATACGCCAGCCGCAGCTCCTCCGGCGTGTGCGGGCTTTCTTTCGACCAGTCGAACTTGCGGCCTGCGTTCGGCAGGTGCGACACGTTGCCATCGCCGATCAGAGCTTGGATCTGCTGATCGAGCCATGAGACGAACTGCTGACGCTTTTTTTCCTCAGCGGGGTTCATGTGAGTTGGGCGATCCTGACGCTGGCGACATGGACCATGATAGCGCTAGTTGCCTAGTTCGATCAGGGTGCTGACGCGGGTGCTGGCTTGGACGTTGCCGCGCGCGTCGCTCAAGATGGCCACGTCGCCTGCGTCGCCCCACACCGCGGTATCACGCCCCCAGTAGAGCGCGATCGGCGTGTTCTGCCCGGCGCGGGTAAACACCGTCACTTCTGCGTTGGAGAAGAGGATGAACTCGCGGAAGGTGTAGGTGTTGCCCTCGGCGTCGCGCAGCGTCCAGCCGGTCAGGTTGACCGTCGCCCCCGTGTTGCGGATGGTGATCCCCTCCGCGGTGATGTCCCCGGGGCGGTTGATGCTGCTGATGACCACTTGGGCGTTAGCGGCGGTGGGGGCGAGCGTGATCGTCGCGTTGGGCGCAGGCGTGCCAGCTGGTGCAGGGTCTTCGGTCGCTTCGGCGTTGACGGTCACCTGCGGATTAGCAACATCGGCGCTGACGATCTGGCTTTGCGGGCGATAGTTGGGCAGTTGATCGAGCGGACAGCCCTCCAACGGCACGATCAGCACATCGCCGATTTGCAGGCGCGTGGCGGCCACGTCGTCAAGGTTGTTGACCTGCATGATGGTGAAGCCGTTCGCGCCGTACTGCTGCGCGATGCCGAACGGCGTGTCACCGGCGGCGATGGTGTGCAGGATGCAGTTCTGCGGCAGGTTGAGCTGTGAGCTGCCTGCTTCAACCGGGTTTGCAGCCAGCGCGGTCACGTCAATCGTCGGCCCTGTGACGGGGGTGCTGTTGGCGTCCTGTGCGACTGAGTTCGGCACGGCCACCTGCGTTCGATCCGGCGTGGCAGTCACGATGATGACGGGCACAGTGGCGTTGGGGTCAGGCGTGGCGGTGATCAACACCTCCACCGTCACGATGCGCACTTGTGCGTTGGCGGCCTCCGCGGGGTTGCCGAACAGCATGATCGCCAGCCCAGTGCCCGCTAAGGCCATCAGAAACGCCCCTATGATAATCGCCCGACCCGACATGAGAACTGCCTCTGCGCAACAAAATTAAACCATCGCTAACGACTATAGCACAGCCCACCGCGCGCGGCAAACGAGCTTAAGGTTTCGTAGGCAAATCGCCGAGCAGCGACATCTTGTGTTATGCTATTTAAAATGACCAACCACTGTGACCGTGTGCGATGCCCTACCTGATCGACGGCCATAACCTGATCGGCGCCATGCGCGACATCCGCCTGAGCGACCCCAACGACGAGATGAAATTGGTCAACAAGCTGCGCTCTTACGCCGCGCGCAAGGGCAAAAAGCTGACGGTGATCTTCGACGGCGGGCTGCCCGGCGGCAAGTCGATTGCCTCTAACGACAAGGTAACGGTCATCTTTGCCGCGTATGAACACTCCTCAGCCGATAAGCTGATCGCCGCGCGCATCAAACGGCTGCGCGACCCACAGGGCTGGACGCTGGTCACGTCGGATCAAGAGCTGCTCGGCCTCGCCAAGAGCTACCGCGTCCGCGCGATTCGCTCGGCTGCGTTTGCGGACAGGCTGGCCCACCTACCCGACCCGCCCGACCTCGGCGAGTGGATCTACCCGATCACCTCGCCGAGCGAAACCGCGTACTGGGAAGAGCGAATGAGCGCGAAACCGCCACCCGCGCCACCGGTCGAAGTCGCCTCAGGGGTCATCCCTGACAAGCCGCGCACTCTCCCCAAACCCAAGCCTCAACCGAAGCCCGCGCCGCCCGCCCCCAAGCCTAAGCCGCCGCGCCCCCACGTGCCAGATCAAAAGCCGATCATGAAGAACACGGTAGACGAGTGGCTGCGCTTGTTCGGCGCGGATTCAGAATGACGACCCGATTAGACTTCACCCTCTGAGTAAAAATCGTTACTCCCTCCTAGCAGGGTAGATCAACCTATTCGGAAGGCATTCGGAAGGCATTCGGAAGGCTATATTGACTAAATTTAGTACTTGTAATAGGCTGTGAATAGAGTCTTCTCAGAAAATATTAAACTTTTTTGGCTGTTGAAGAAACGCAGCGCCATAGGCTATAGGTTGGGGGAAAGCCCAGCGCGTACTGCTCAGCCTTTGAGCAAAGTGATGGTGTTAAGGGCATTTAGAAGATGGAAAGCTTATGCATTAGACCTTACTATCAGCATTTATATGAGCCCCCTATTCATCGCTTCATCCTCAAGCATGCCGATGAGCGCGTGATTCGCGATTGGTTGAACGACATGACGGAACTCGTGAGGTGTGCCCACAGCTACCCAACCAATCAACAAGCGCTTGTCCTGATCGA
>DAOUBS010000055.1:0-22381 GCA_034432435.1 Anaerolineae bacterium | reverse complement strand
TTCTGTTTTCTCGATGATTTCTGCGACCATCTGATCCGAAAAAGACTTGTCTATTTCCTGTGCTCTAAGATTCCAAAGATGATTGCAAATTTGTTGATACGCCCAAGATGGCAAAAAATAAAATGGTCGCAATTTATTCCATCCAGAATAAAGCAACCAGTGAAGTATATCTGCTTGAATATGGGGGTCTAGGCTAGCGAAAGCATAAGACAGGGAAGAGACCTTTATCTTACCGTTTTCTTCATATATGAAGCCCATCAATTTAGCCATTTGTGTCATTTCTTGGCGCGCGCCAATGTTTTCTTGATCGCTAAGTTGGAGAATTTCCGACATCGAAGAAAATTCTTCATCAACACCACAAAGATAATTAATAAGTTTAGTAATGTTAGTTGGATTCGCATCTGGTGGGATGTGAACGGCTAACTTCTCAGCCATTTAGCAACCTCATCACGATATTTAGGAGAACCAGCGCGATAAATACTCTCTATGTGGTCAAGTTTCCAGCGGTTCATGCGATCAACGGTTTCTGCAATTACAATCAAGTTATGAATCGCACGAGCCATTTTACTTTCACGTAATTCGTTTCTATTTTCACAAAAGTAGCAAGAATGTTGAGTAATTTCTCGATATTTGTTGAATTCTTGATCAGTTATACCTCGCTGCACTTCGGATGAATCGGTTTTGTACGTAATGTTATAGGCTCGCATAAAAGGCAGAAACACTTGCCCGAACCCAGCAGCTTTTAGCCATGAAGATGAGTCAAAGGAATCAACCTGTAATCCTTTCAGCATGGCTACGATAGCAGGTACACCCAATCCAAAGACATGCATTTTCATTCCATGCTGATGAGCGACATAAGCGACATAGCGCGCAATTTCTATAGAACATCGCGAAGCAACATTGACCTCTTGCTTTGTGCCTGACGTGCCAAAGCTTCCAAATCCCACTTGTTTTACCCCCATTCGGATGTAGGTTTCTAAACAAGCATCAACCTGTCTGTAGTTATGGCCATGAACAACTGGCATTGCACGTAGTTTAAGATCATCAGGCAATTCGTGAAAAAAAAGTTCACTGGTTTGATAAGTAGACCTCACTTTGAATTCGACTGTTTCCACATCGTCTGAGCTGGTAGGAACATAATCTGGAAGAACATAAGTGCTGGCCCATAAATTGTTTTTATATGCACGGAGAAGTGGATAAAACAGATCGAGATAATCCACCTTACCAGTTTGAACGTAATAGCCCCCACTATCGAACGTGACACTCTTTCCTTGGGATGCAAGTTCACCAATCAAATGCAACGCATCTTTTCCCATAAACAAGGGGGTAACTAATATATTTTTGATTGGGTCAACAACAGGTTTAGCCTGTTCTAGACGTGTACATATCTTGCGAATGTCACTAGCGCATACGGTCATTGAAGCTACAAAAGACAGTTGATGAGTGTTCATTCTTGGCTCATTGCCTTGTAAACCCTAGCACAAGAGCTTGTACTTGTTTTGCTTCAAGACGTTACAGATCAAACCAATCGAGATCGAAGTCGTTTGAAGAAGAGAGCAATGTAGGTGCTGGTAAAGTAATTGATGCGTCTCCACACGCAGCCAGTGCATCTTGTCCAGCAGGCGTAATTTCCCATGCGCCATAACTACTGACTGCTCCCAACGCTTGCAGCAAACGAACGCGATGAACTGTGTCCGCCACACCTAAACCTACGCCATGTGTATGATCAGCAACCTGTGCTAAAGTCGGTCGATAACTGTATGCGATTGAGCTAAGCGTTCGCGTTAGATGGTAAATGCGTCGGAGCACATGAGCCAACATCACAGTCCGCATATGAGTTATGCTATCACTTTCAGTTAATGTCAACTCAACCTGCCTGTGACGTGCGTCAACATCATGCACATCAGGGATGAGACCACAGGCATAAAGCAAGTCCAGTACATCTTGAAAAGTCGCTCGCAGTTTCATGTGTCTACAAATCTGTTGCCACAAATCAAAATAAGTCATATGCTTCTCGGTCATCCACCTCGAAGTGAGTGAGAGCATCTCCAATAAGTCTTCAGCCGAAGCTTTATGTGACACAGGCAGTGGTGGGCATAAGCGCAATTGAACTGTGCCGTTTAAAGTGATTCGATTACGCCAGTGGTGAAGAAGCACGACTTGATCGCCATACCACATAAACTTACTGCTTACTTGGATTATTCGTTTCAGTTGGCTCTGTGTCACATAAAAGCCTTGAGCTTGTGCCATCACGGCTATCTGTTCGATGCTTTGAGGCACATTCGCTGTCTCTAAAATAGAAACAAGCTTGTCAATCAGACTGGTTTGAGCTGTTGTTGATCTGGTTTGAGCTGTTGTTGATGAAGACCTGTTAGGTGACTGATTAGGCGCTTGTGCTGGGGTGACAGTCGATGGCTGTGCTTGAGTGACACGCTTTTGGATAGCGCGTACTGCATCTTGAAGCGTAATTGCATTTGTAATCAAACGTTTGATTGCATCTCGTTCTGATGGCATTAGCCCCGTAGTATAACGATGGCCGGGCGTTTCTAGGATGATCCGCAGATCCTGCAAGCGTGAATACGGCAACTTCAGCAAAGCACGTCGTGTAAGCAGTTTGATTTCGTCAGGTGCCCTTCCAAACATAACACCTATACGAGTTTGATCGAGCGGAGGGTAACCAGTGTCAACACCGCAGTAATAACGAATGAGTTTTACCTCACCAGCAGACAAATGCTTATCACAATCCGCGAGAAACAGATCATAAACCAATTTGTCAATCATGCTTTTTTACTAGTTCATGCTTAGATAGTTTGCCTTTGAGTTGGAGCGCATACATAATATACTCGAAAAAACAGAAAAGCAGAAAAGAATTAATACTTATGGCCTCGATAATAAATTCAACTTCTGAGTCGCAAGTAGAAGAGACATTAAAAGATCTATACAGCAACATCACATGGATCGGTGAACTGGACATAGACCGTCAAGAATATGACCAGCTCGTGCGTATGCTTCAGCGTACCGCTCGTTGGCAGTACCCTTACATGACCCTCACTGCGATGGTGTTTACCGTGCGCTATGCTGAATACGCTGAGGATGAATCCCCTAACTTCTGGGGCAAGTACGCGCGCATGGTTTGGCAAACAGAGGCCGATCAGACTTTTCAAGACGAAGAACGCAAGCGCTTCCGCCGCATGCGTGGTGATCTGTCAGATCGGTTTGGTCTGCATTTTCTGACAAAAGCACAATCCACGCAAGATGTTGTCGGCAGCATTTACTTGCATGCGATCTTGCCAAGTTACTTAAAAGACGACTTTGCACAGTGGTTGGTGGGCTGGTTCCAAGGAGATGTGAACTGGCGACGGCTGGCTGATATGCCGCTGGCAGATGTGCAAGCGCAATGGACTAATGGTTCTATTTCATTGGTAGGAATCTCTAGGCGATTGAGGCGTTTCGTAGAAAGCGCTGAGAGCGCCCCAACAGCTGCGCGTCTCGTCCAGACGATGGCCATTGCTGCTACCGAGTACCTTCAAGGTGAAGATTCGCTCAGAGTGAAGGAGATGCTGTCCCCAATCGAGCGTGATCTGTGGGGTGAACTTGTTAAGGTCGTGGAGCCGCTGCGTCAACAGCAAAGTTCACGAGATAAGAGACGAGTCAAAACCCTCAATTTGCGTTTTGCTTGGCATCTGGAACAAAATTGCTTTGGAATTCTGGTCAAAAACTGGATTGTTTCCACAGAGACTGCACCAGATCGCCTTGTGTGGGCGAGCACAGCCGAGCAGCTTAACACTTATAAGCACTTTGCGCCAGTAATACCGTGGCAAACAGCCAGCGGCTGGGAAGTAGATAGTGTTTTTGTTCGTCTTGGCCAACTGTCCGGCGCAATCGGATTAGTTGACCAAGACGACAACGTGTTAGAAAGTCACCCGCTGCCTCACTTACCTAACGATCTGCTGCTGTACTTCAGGCTCGACAAAGACGAGACGCTGGCGTTACTCACCCCACTTGACCGCATCAGCGATGGAGATTACATCATTGTCTCGCGCGAAAGTTGCGCTTATGAGATCAAAAAGTCTGATGGAACAGAGCTAACTGCGCAAGATACTCTAGCTATACCCACCCCGTTACAAGACGCCAAGTATAATTCTGCTCAACGTTATACGATTAAGCTTCCTGTGAATATTTTGCAAGTAACTAGCAGCAGTGAAGATCAAATTTATGTTCACAACAAGCGCGGCGTGATCAGCGCTGTACTAGAAGGACAACCGCTTCTGCCTGCGTCCAACTTAAACGTTTATTACGACGCACCCAAACTCCGCCTTGTCAACGTGCGGGGAATTCAAAGTGACGTGGAACGCCTGAGACTGCGCGTGCTGACAAACGATCAAGTGATTGTCGACCAGTATCTTAGGGACTTGACATATTATCTGGATGAGGATGACCTGCTGATTGATCTTCAGTCGCTGAATTTAACATCAGCCAGAGTGTACGAGATTAGACTTCAGCGCAGCTTTGCCTTGGCACTAGATGAACCGCTAACCTTCTTTATTGCGCCAACTCATGTCCGTTTCCAGTGTGAAGACCCTAAGGGTTATTACTCATACACACGCCCTTTTAAGCTGATGTTGTATGACTGCTCCGGCTGCGAGGTCGTCGCGCCGCATGCCACAATAACCAATGAGTCCGAAGCAACAAAAGTTGTGTGGTCAAATCCGCTAGTGCCATGCGAGATGCAGTTACAGTGGGATCAGACCAAGGTCACCCTACAGTTTGACGTTCACTGGCGACACGTCTGGGTTGAGCCAGAAAACAAGCGCCTGACTCTCTCAGACTTGAAGGACACCTATCTCATGGCAATTGGGCAGCGAAATGATCGTTACCGCATTCACGTTGGCCAACTTGAGCAACGCTCGCTCAAGCTCAACGCCACAGGAGAATATCGCCGACTCATCGCGGGTGATCCGATCCACGACATGATTCGGGAATGCTCGTCCTTGCAAGTACCCGTCTATGCCGAAGATGGTCAAACAAAGTGGGACTTGTTCACCGTCAGTTTTTATGAAGACAGTGAGCTGTCGGTGGCAGCACAACAAGCCCGACGCAGCTTGAAACATCTGAAGCGACGCGGGCAAGCACATCCGCAACCTTCTGAAGTGGTTCCACTTCTCGCTCTACCACGCGAATATCTCGACGACGTTCCACCAATTTTACCTGACAAGCTAGCGCACCCGTTCGAAATGCTCAAAGAGGTTGAGCGGCAACTGCCAACTCTCTCGCACAAGCTTGTACCTCGATTAGAGCTAACTCTTCACTTCGGCGAACAATGTGCTGTAACAGCAAACCTAGATAAGGCCCCGACAACGCAATTTGAGTCTGAAGGCGAGGTAATGTTTGTCCGTGACAAACAAGTAACGCGCAGAATAAGCGCGAAATTCAGAGCCATTGCCAAAGGATTCCTCGAAGTCCGTTTTAAGCCTGAACGTGACAGCCTTCTAGAATGTTCGATCTGCAAAGCAGTATTTCTTAATCATACTACACAGCGAGTGCTTCACACGCATGGTCAAGGTCTCAAAGCGCCCGAACAACGTCCTCTCAAAGACAATCAACCTGTGGTAGCGCAGGTCAAGAGGCTGCCGAAAGTCTTGGATCAGTGGCAGCTTGATTTTTCTGACGAATATTATTGCAGTCGCACTCTTGAACATATTCGGATCAGAGATACTGCCAGTATGCCCCAAAGTTGGACTTGTCTAACTCTGGATCATGTCAAAGCCGCTACATGTCAGATGAAATCTACTAAATTGAGTGAATTGTTCGATCAAATTAAACCTATTTATGTTTATGGCGTGGCTCAGCGTCTAATCGAAACATTGACTTGTCTCACAGATAGTTATTTGCCTGCTCAGCCTTTGTTGCGTGTACTGAATTTTCCTAAAATGAATGACGGAGATAAGTTCGCCTGTGCGTTAGTTGTCTGTGGCATTCTATACCGTGCAGCCAGCCGCAACCAACCAGAGCTAACCAACCTACTTGAAGAAAATGACAAAATAGTGCACCAGTTCCTAGTCAATGTATTTCCCCTAGCCCCATTCATGGTCGGCTGGGCGTGGGCGTGGGCTGAGCTTTACATGCTTTACTATGACTTTGTTCCAACACGGTAGGTAACAATATGAGCATCAACCCGATCAACCTCGCACAGAAGCTGCAACAATCGCTTGTGGATTACTTCATCACAACCTTTGATGTGAACCGTGATGGTAAGCACCCATGGTTGGCTGCGGAAATTCGAGAGGCATTTGAAAGCCCCAATAACCTCGTCAATGGCCCATATGTAGAACTTGCGCTTCCCTACAAACGTGGGCGCAGCATCAATGAACTAATTGACGAAGGGGTTTTGACGCCTAAGCTGCGTGAGATGCACTGCTTCCAAAAAGGGTCACCTTTACCTCTCGACGCGCAACTTTATCTTCACCAAGAGCAAGCTATTCGGCGAATTGTTCAGGATAAGAGGGGGGTCGTCATTTCATCCGGAACAGGCAGTGGCAAGACTGAGAGCTTTTTGATTCCGCTGCTGCATGACTTGCTCGTGGATTCAACTAAGGGTGTGAGAGCTATCCTCATCTATCCGTTGAACGCTTTGGTGAACGACCAGCTTGACCGTCTGCGAACCATTCTTCGAGAAACGAACATTACTTTCGGTCGTTACACCAGTGAGCTTGCTCACGAAACGAAGGATGCTATGGCAGCGTATGGATCAGATCAACTGCCGAACGAAGTGATCAGCCGAGAAGAATTACGTAAAGGAAAGATCCCTCAAATTCTGATCACCAATTACGCCATGCTAGAGTACTTGCTGCTGCGCCCAGAAGATTCTGGGTTGTTCGAAAGTGGTGCATGGCGTTTCATCATCCTTGATGAAGCTCACACCTATACCGGCACTCAGGGGGTAGAAGTGGCAATGCTACTGCGACGCTTGAAAGTGCGCTTAGGCAAACAAAAAGGGGAAGTACGCGGCATTGCCACCAGCGCCACCCTCATTAACGACAACGTTCAAGATGCTGTGGATTTTGCCAGCAACCTCTTCGGCGAAGACTACGCGGCCGATGATATCATCTTCGGCACCGTTGATGAAACGCTGCCAGAGCCTCTGAACCTCGATACGCATCCAGCTGGTGACCACGACCAGAGGCGTTACCTCCAAATTGACACAGCTAGGGTGCTTGAACTTGTCAACAACTATTCAGATCCGTCCGAGCTTCTTCAACTGCTGGATCCGTTGGGTGCCCCCAATCTGCGACAGACTGTAGCACAACACAAGGACGCTGCGTCCATTCTTTATCAAGTGTTGCTTCATGACCCTTTGCTACGTAAGCTGCGAGCGTGCTTGTTAGAACAAAGCGAAGAACCATTGCTCGTCAGTGAGGTTGCCAAGCGCGTCTTCGACAAGTTGCCAGAAATCGACGCACAAGAGGCCTTGTTCCGATTAATCGACCTAGGTGTGGCAGCGCGCACGCAGGGCGGCGCTTCTCTGCTGCCGGCAAGGTATCACATGTTTGCACGTGCCCCTCAAGGGGGCTGGGCTTGTTTGAATCGGTATTGCAAAGGTCGCGATCAAAGCCGTTTGGACGAGGACCAACCTTGGAGTGTGCTTTACCTCACACCTCATCAGACTTGCCAATACTGTGATTGCATCGTTTATCCTCTAGCCGTGTGCCGTACTTGTAGCCAAGTCTATGTATACGCCAAACAACTCGAAGATGAAAGCTTATCTCCTGAGGTATCTCCCTATCCAGATGAAACTCATCGCTATTTCGTTCTTCAGCCGGTTACAGCAGACCACAGCTTACTAGATGATGCAGAAGAACAAGCAACTGGCACAACACTGACAACAAATGCCGTGAAACTTTGCCTAAAATGCGGTAAGACTTCGCGGTGTAAATGTCAAGACGCCCCCAAAGTAGAATTATTTCAGGTACAAGATCAAATTATAGAGAAAAAGGGAACACGGATCAAACCAGTGAGTCAGCTGGAACAGTGTGTGCGCTGCGCCGATAAGTCATCGATCAAAGGCTCAGAAATTGCCACACCGATCACTGTAAAGGGCAACACCCCTATCACCGTGATGGCGCAAACGCTCTATCGTGAGCTTCCGGCCAGTTCCAACGCTGAACTTAGTCAATTATCAGGCCAAGGGCGTAAGCTGCTGACTTTTTACGATAGCCGCCAAGGAGCGGCACAATTTGCTGCGTTCTTGCAGGATGTTCACAATGATGTCTTGTACCGTCACCTCATCTTTGAGGTCACGAAAGCTCATCAACAAGAAAAAGGCTATGCTTGTGATCTAGACAACTTAGCTGATCGCTGCCTAAAAATCGGTTGGGAAAAACTACGGGTTTTCCAAAATGATCTTGAGATTCTAAATGATCTTGAGATTCGAGATGATATAAACATCACCCCAAACTACTATCCGAACCGTAATGAACGGGATAAGCTGCTAGGAAAAATCAAGCTGCGCATCATCGCTGAGATCACGACCAAGCGCAGTAGCCGTCAGTCGTTAGAATCACTCGGCCTGCTGGTTGTGAACTACTTTGAAGACCTTGACCAAGTTCCAGATACTGCCGAATTAACAAACAAGACTGGCCTTAGCCATGAACAGATTATGTTGCTCGTTCGCCAGCTCTTGAACACATTGCGACAAAGCAAAATGGTAGAAATGCCACCCGATACGCAAGCCGACGATCGTATCTTTGGGCGTTTCGAGGGTCACCCTGTTGTCAGCCGCAAATCTGGTACTCAAGGTGAAATCACATGGGTGGGGACATCCCGTCAAAGCCGTTACCTAATCATAGAACGCGCCTTAAAACATTCGGGGCTGCCGAGCGATGAAAACAACGTCAAAGAAGTGGGAAACGTTTTGTGGGATTGGCTAATCAGCCTAAACATATTGCGGCATGCCAAAGCTGGGGGCTACCGAATCGCATTGGATCGACTCTTCTTTACATCTCCCGAAGATGGCTGGGGACAGTGTGAGCGCTGTCAACGATTCTCACACGACGCGCTAGCGTTGCCCTGTTCTAACGTCAACTGCGGTGGAAAAGTCGTGCCTATCCCCAACTTGGAGCAAGTTCAGGCCCACAACTACTACTATCAAATCTACCGACAATCGCCGATCCCGATGCGTGTGGAAGAGCACACCGCTCAACTGGCTTCCGACCACGGGCGTAAGTATCAAGACTATTTCAAGAAAGGCTACATCAACGTCCTCAGCTGCTCCACGACTTTTGAGATGGGAATCGATCTTGGCGATCTACAAGCGGTGCTGTTGAGCAACGTGCCGCCGACAGTGGCCAATTACCGCCAGCGTGCGGGCCGGGCCGGACGACGATTGGGCAGTGCAGCCTTCATTCTTACATGGTGTCAAGAACGGCCTCATGACCAAATCTATTTTGGCGATCCTCGACAAATCATCAAAGGCCAAGTGCGCGTCCCGCGGCTGCTGCTCGACAATCCTTACATCCGCCAGCGACATGTCAACGCGATCCTCTTCTCTAAATTTGTTCGTCATCTTTACCGCTCGAACCCCAGCAGCTATTTAGATAAGATAGGCGCTTTTTTCGATCAGCAGTCTGCGCTCCCAGCGCACATTCAGCAGCTTGATGAATGGTTGGCGCTTGGTCACGCTCAACAGGTGAAGCCCTTCCTAGACGCGCTCAACTGCTTGGCTGATCCGAACGATATGATCAGCGAGTTCAAACGTAGAATGCATGAACAAGCGGAGCGTTTCCAGCAGACAATGAATGAGTACAGAGAAGCCGAGACGCGCGCCAGCCAGGACAGAGAGTACGGCATAGCGACAGATGTCCAAAAGCAAGCTGAACGATTTAGCAGCGGGCGCATTATTGATCACCTCTCTGATCGCGGTGTCCTCCCAAGCTACTCTTTTCCTCTATACAGCGTAGCACTGAAGCTGCCGCCGGCTTTTGAAAAATATGTGAGCGATTTGAAGCTAGAACGCGACTTGCGTGATGCGATCCGTGAATACGCTCCCGGCAACGAAGTCGTCGCTGACAAACGCATCTGGCGCAGCGGTGGGATTATCTTTGAAAAAGGCACGCCTGAACGGGTTCAATATCGACAATGCCACCAATGCCAGTTTGTCGTTGTGGCCGACGCCCCCGGTGTTGATATCTCTGATACTCAATGCCAAGTGTGTGGAACGCCCTACAAATCGCTGAAACGTGAATACGTTAAGCCCGATGGGTTCCGCGTCGACCCTAAAAAGAGTGGCAAACCAGCTGGCCAATACGTGAAGAGGGAGCCGACACAAACCTTTTCTGCACTGCTAGTAGAAGGAACGCCTGCCCTGACTGATCTAGGATCCCCTGCACTGGTCAGCACGGGCTATTCTCGCAACGAAAAGCTGCTCTACATGAACACAGGTAAGGGTGGTTCCGGCTTTAGAATCTGCATGAAATGCGGGGCTGAAGTTGTAGACAACAAGCAAAAAGTTTGCAAAAACAAAGTATATGGCAAAGAGTGTGGCAGCTGTGATATTCGCTCGGTTCAATTAGGTCACACCATCAAAACGGATATATTGTACTTGCAGTTCAACGATAGTCCGTATGTCAAGATCTCCGGCACAGACGAACAGTTCTGGTACACACTTCTGTATGCGCTGCTGCAAGGCGCAAGTCAAGCTTTACAAATTGAACGCCGAGACATCGACGGACTTCTCCACCCAGTCAGACACGGCAGCGGTTGGCACTACTCGATTGTTTTATATGATAGTGTGCCGGGTGGAGCCGGTCATGTGAAAACCATTGAAGCGCACCTTGCCAAAGTCGTGCGCAAAGCCTACGAGATCATCAGCACCTGTGAATGCGCCGCAGATACGAGCTGCATCCGCTGCTTGCGTGACTATTACAATCAGCATCATTATCCCAATCTGAAGCGCGGCTTGATAGAGCCATACTTGCTTGCGTTGCTGAGTAGTTTAGAGGAAAGTAATGGGCTAGTTGCCATCAATCAACCTCGTTGGCTAGTTCAGAAAATTCAAGAAGCTCAGAAGTCTATCGTGATAGCTGCCGATTCAATCGGTGAAGATGAGTTGATCTTACATGGCCGCCAAACGTGGGCTGACTTGTTGATCACTACGCTACGCCGCGGCGTGGACGTTAAGCTGATCTTAAGAGAGGTTCCTCAGCCAGATCAACTGGTACTCCGCAACAAACTTCGTCTAGCTATGACCGTTGGATCAGGCCTTCAGCTTTATCAGGCCCATGACTTGCCATCTTGGAAAGTGGTTATCGACGAAAGACTTGCAGTGGAATGCTCAGGCTTATTTGAACTCAATGGGGATGCTCATCATTGGCAGCTTCTCGTTGGTGATGAGCAGATCATAAACATAGCTTCGCAGCAGCTTGAACAAGCTAGCCAACGGTTGATCCAAAGTGCTGAGTTTGAACCACCTCCAAACATACATGTTTACGACATTCCCAATCGGCTCGTCAAAAGTTTGGAAGAGGTGGGGCCAATTCGACAATTCTATGCCGCACCCATTGTTACGCTGAAAGTATACGACCCCTATCTCATAGACGAAGAACGGCTTGTTCATCGGCTTGGTGACCACATTCGGCTTGCTCAGAAGCATCACACGCTCAAGCACGTACACGTGTATACAAGCGATGCAAGTCGGAAGGGTGGCCAAAGCGCCGAGCAGAAACAAGCCATCGAGCAACTTCAGCGCAAATTTGGTGAGCTAGTCAAGGTAGAGCGGAGCTACACAGACCACGATCGTTTCGTCGTGGCCGTGCGTGACGATGGGACGAAGGCTCGAATGATCATCGGGCGTGGCCTCGACTTTATGCGCAATGGTCACACTAACGCCACATATATCATCATAGAAGATCCATGGAAAGGCTGAGGCCTATTACCCTGTTTTAGTTCAAGTGTTACAATCCCATATCAAGCCTTCGGTTTGATCAAAAGAACTGTGATGCAGCCGTCGGCAAGTCCACTACAAGACAATTGCTTCAAAATTCAAGAAGTGGGCTAATCAGGCATGAATGAAGATTTGTCTGATGAACAGCCATATTTCCAAATATCTGCGAGTGAAATATGCCTCGTCTGATGCCCAAGGATAGGCCGCAGTTCCCCAGCCGTTGTTTCCTCTATCCCCACTCTAACCAAGCTTTTACCCACTAAGTAGGTGGCCTACGCTATTATGGGTAGGCGTTTAACTCGGTGATACGTGTGCTTGCAATACGTGAAACAACCGTCATAGGTCACAACGGAGAGGCGAGCGCTCAGCTGCGGCCTCTTTTCAGCATCTGTCACCTCGGCGTTACTCAACTCAAGGAGGAGATGGTGGCATCCCAACCGAGCACCATGACGACCAACCGACGCCCTGTGCGCCTGCTAGTTGATGTAGTTTTGCGCGGGACGGCCTTCGCCCTGTTCTGGGCAGTGCTCAACCGCGGGGCCGGCGACTCGTGGCTTTTGGGCGTGCCGCTCGTAGCAGCAGCCACCGCCTTGAGCCTGCTGATCGTGCCGGCGGCGCAGCATCGCGTCGCGCCGCTGGGCGTGCTGCGCTATGTGCTCTATTTCTTTCAACAGACCTTCCTCAGCAGCATCGATGTGGCTACACGTGTGTTCAAACCGTCTATGCCGATCCACCCGGGCGTGATCCGCTACCAGACGCGCCTGCCTGCTGACAACATGCGCGTCATTATGGCCAATACGTGCAGCCTGCTGCCCGGCACGCTTAGCGTCGGCATTGAGGGCGACGTGCTCGTCATCCACGCGCTTGATACCACGATGTCCGTCATGGATGACCTGCGCACGCTGGAGCGCATCGTCGGCGGCATCTATGGGCTGGACTTCTCATCGGAGGTGACATGACCCTTGTCTACCAAATCGCGGTGATCTTCCTGCTGCTCAACATCGGCGCTGGATTAGTTCGCATCCTGCGCGGCCCCACGCCCGCTGACCGCCTGCTAGCCGTCCAGCTCTTCGGCACGACGGGCACGGCGATCCTCATTCTGCTCTCGATGGAAGCGAACAACGACGCCTACAAAAACGTAGCGCTGGCGTTTGCCCTGCTGTCGGGCATCCTTGGTGTGGCCTTCGCGCGCTACGGCCAAGCCCCACGACCGACGCCTACCCCCACAAAGGAGGGCTGATGCTGCTCGATCTTGTGGTATTCATCTTGATCCTCGTGGCGAGTTTCTTCTTTCTCGCAGGGACAGTCGGGGTGCTGCGCCTGCCGGATACGTTCACGCGACTGCACGCCCTCACTAAAGCCGATAACGCCGGCCTGCTGCTCATTGCCGTCGCGGCAGCGCTCAAGGCAGATTCATGGGAGGTCATCGTGAAGCTCGCCATCATCTGGGTGTTGGTCATCATCGCCAGCTCAACCGTTGCCCACCTCATCGGGCGCGCCACCCTGCAAAATGGTCAAACCCCGTGGGAGAAACCATCATGAACCTAATCCTGACAGTGGATGTGATCCTCGTCGTCATCATGCTGGTCACGGCGTGGCTAGCGCTGACGACGCGGGACTTACAGCGCGCGGTAATCTTGTTCATCGCGCTGGGGTTGCTCGTGTCGCTGGCGTGGGTGCGGCTGCAAGCACCAGATGTAGCCATGGCAGAGGCAGCCGTCGGCGCGGGCTTGACGGGCGCGCTGCTCATCTCGACGCTGAACAGCATGCGCGAGATGCAGAAGAAAAAGACCAGCGAAGCCTTGCGCGCGCCACAGGCCGACTCGCCCGAACAGGAGCGACAGCATGCCTGATTTCTACGACGACGACGCCCGCCTGACTAGGCCGCGCCTCGTGGCGCTGGCCTTGAGCGCGGCGCTGGTGGCGCTGCTGGCGCTGATCATCCTAACTGCCCCCGGCGACCTTGAGCGGCTCAACCTCGTCGCGCGCGCGCGCCTGACGGAAAGCGGCGTCGCCAACCCCGTTACCGCCGTGCTGCTCAACTTCCGCGGCTATGAC
Organism: Anaerolineae bacterium; assembly: GCA_034432435.1. GTDB lineage: Bacteria > Chloroflexota > Anaerolineae > Aggregatilineales > Phototrophicaceae > JANWYT01. The sequence continues at coordinate 8,385 of DAOUBS010000055.1, read as the reverse complement.
ACGCTGCTCGAGGTGGCTGTGCTGCTGCTGGCGGTAATCGGCATCTGGTCGATGGCGCGCCACGCCCGCGTGTGGATTAGGGTGCCCGATACGCCCGTGCTGGCAGCTTTCGTGCGGCTGGTGCTGCCGCTGATGGTGCTCGTGTCGGGCTACTTGCTTTGGCTAGGGGCGGACGCGCCGGGCGGCGCGTTTCAAGGCGGCGCGGTGCTGGGCGGCATGGGCATCTTGTGGATCGCCGCGGCGGTGTGGCTGCCAGATTTTCAGTTCCAGCAGTTCGCGCGCGTGATGCTCGTGCTGGGCTTGATCGCGTTCGTCGGCGCGTCGGCGCTGCTGCTGGCGCTGGAGGGCAGCTTCATGGAGTACCCGGCAGGCGAGGCGAAAAACTGGATCCTAGTCATCGAGAGCGCCGCGATGATCTCCATCGGCATGACACTGACGATGCTGTTCGTGGGCGGCATCCCTCGGCCAAAGGAGGACACGATATGAACGACTCCGCAGCGCTCTACGCCGTCGCAGGGGTGATTCTGTTCGGCATGGGCACATATGCGCTCGTCGCTTACCCGCACCTGCTGCGCAAAATTCTCGGCATGAACGTAATGGGCATCGGCGTGTTCGCGGTGTTCGTCGCGCTGGCGTATCGCGGCCCCAATCAACCGCCTGACCCTGTGCCGCATGCGCTGGTCATCACCGGCATCGTCGTCGCCGTCTGCGCAACCGGCCTCGGTCTGACGCTGGCGACACAACTCAAAGCGCTGACCGGCGTCGCCCAACTCACCCCCGATCAGGAGGATTAGCTCATGCCCCAAGACCTCGCCTTCTGGCTGCCGGTGATCATCGCTGTGCCGCTGACGGCCGCTGTGTTCGCGTTCTTGCTGCCGCGCGCGGCCTTCCCGATCTCGCTGGGCGCGGCGCTGAGCACCAGCGGGCTAGTGCTGTGGGCGGTGCTAGAAGCAGTCCGCACGGGGCCAGCTACGCACACCGTCGGCGGGTGGAGCGCCCCGCTCGGCATCGATCTGCTGCTGGACGGCCTTTCGGGGCTGCTGCTCGTGCTGACGGCCATCATCGGGCTGGCGATCACCGTCTACGCGCACGGCTACTTCCAGCCGGGCGATGCCCCCGTGAAGCAGCACCAGTACAACTTCTTCTGGCCGCTGTGGATGTTCCTCTGGGCGTCGCTCAACGCGCTGTTCCTCTCAGCCGACGTGTTCAACCTGTACGTCACGCTGGAGCTGCTGGGCTTCTCAGCGGTGGCGCTGACTGCGCTGGCGGGCAAGCCCACTGTGCTCAAAGCCGCCATGCGCTACCTGATGGTCAGCCTGTCGGGGTCGCTCTTCTACTTGATGGGCGTGGTGTTCCTCTACGCGCAGTTCGGCACGCTGGATATTCGCCTGCTGAGCGCCGCCAGTGCTGAGACGCCGACCCTGCTGGCCTCAGCGGCGCTTGTCACCACTGGCTTGATCATGAAGTCGGCGCTGTTCCCGCTGCACTTCTGGCTGCCGCCCGCCCACGCCAACGCCGCCGCGCCGGTTAGCGCCTTACTCTCTGCGCTGGTGGTGAAGGGATCGCTCTACATCGTGCTGCGGCTGTGGCTGGAGGTGTTCTACCCGCTCGCCGACACGGTCGCGCCGCAGGTGCTCTCGCTGCTGGGGGTGGGCGCGGTCTTGTGGGGGTCGCTACAAGCCATGCAGCAGCCGCGCCTCAAGCTGCTCGTCGCCTATTCGACCGTGGCACAGCTCGGCTATATGTTCCTGCTGATGCCGATCCTGCTCAAAAACCGCGACGACAGCACCGCGCTGGCCGCCACGATGAGCTTCGTCTTCGCCCACGCCGTCGCCAAAGCCGCTGCTTTCTTGAGCGCTGGCAGCATCCTCCACGCGCTGAAAGATGACCGCCTGACGGCGCTCACTGGGGTGATGAAGAAGATGCCCGTCACGACGGCGGCCTTTGCGATGGCAGGCATCAGCTTGGTTGCGCTGCCGCCCAGCGCCGGCTTCCTCGCCAAGTATCAGATGCTGCAATCGGCGCTGAGCAGCGGCTATTGGGGGCTAGTGTTCGTCGTCATCGTGGGCGGGCTGATGGCCGCCGTCTACATCATGCGTGTGTTGGGGCCAGCCTTCAAAAAAGTGGAAGCATACGGCGCTGAGCCAACGACGGCCAAAGCCGTTCACGTGCCGCTCGTGATGTCGATCCCGACGCTGGCGCTGGCGCTGCTGGCGATCATGATCGGCTTCATGGGCGTTTACTTGCTGGAGCTGCTCGCCGTGGGCACGCCGTGGATACTAAGAGGTGGCCTATGACTTGGGAAAACTCCCTGCCGCTGCTGATCGTGCTGACGTCCCTCATTCCGGGCGTCGTCATCTTCTTCTTGAAAGAGAGCGCGGTCGGGGTGCGTACGACCCTCAACATGTTCGGCGCAGTGGCCAAGCTCGTCCTGATCGCGGTGATGATCAACGGGCTGCTGAGTGAGACGACGTATGAGACACGGCTGCCCTTCCTGCCCGGCATTGACTTCGTGCTGCGCGCGGACACGCTCTCGATCCTGTTCTGCATCCTCTCGGCGGTGCTCTGGCTGGTGACGACGATCTACGCCATCGGCTACCTTGAGCACGCGCCCAACCGCAGCCGCTTCTTCGGCTTCTTCTCGCTGTGCGTCAGCTCGACGATGGGCATCGCGCTGGCCGGCAACCTGATGACCTTCCTCATCTTCTACGAGCTGCTGACGATCTGCACGTACCCGCTGGTCGTCCACAAAGGCGATGAGAAGGCGCTCAAAGGGGGCCGCACCTACTTGATCTACACGCTGATCGGCGGCGGCGCGCTGCTGCTGGCGGTCATCTGGATGTACGCCATCGCCGGGCCGATTGAGTTCCGCGACGGCGGGGCGATTGACGCCGTGGTCGAGGGCGCACGCGGCCCGCTCACTGTGATCTACTTCTTGTTCATCGCAGCGTTCGGCGTCAAGTCGGCGATCGTGCCGCTGCACGGGTGGCTGCCGCGCGCAATGGTCGCGCCTGCCCCGGTGAGCGCCCTGCTGCACGCGGTGGCGGTGGTCAAGGCGGGCGCGTTCGGCATCGTACGCGTCACCTATGACCTTTTCGGAATCGATGTGGCGAATGACCTCGGCGTGCTGACCCCGCTCATGATCGCCGCCTCACTCACGATCGTCGTCGGCTCGGTGCTGGCAATCTTCCAAGACGACATCAAGAAGCGCCTCGCTTACTCAACTGTCAGCCAAGTGTCGTACATCGCGCTCGGCGTGGCGCTGTTCGGGCCGTTGGGGTCGATCGGCGGGATCATGCACCTCGTCCATCAAGGCGTGATGAAGATCACACTGTTCTTTGGCGCGGGCAGCTTCGACGAGACGCTGGGCGTGACCAAGATCAGCCAGATGGACGGCATCGGGCGGCGCATGCCGCTCACGATGGCCGCCTTCACCGTCGGCGCGCTGGGGATGATCGGCGTGCCGCCAACCGCGGGCTTCATCACCAAGTGGTTCCTCGGCACGGGGGCCATTGAGGCCAACAGCCACTGGGTGATCGGCGTGCTCATCCTCAGCAGCCTGCTCAACGCTGGCTACTTCCTGCCGATCTTGTATCGGGCGTGGTTCAAGCCGCAAAAGGGCGACTGGCCATCTGAGCACGACTTCGGCGGGCGCTTCGAAACGTTCTGGATGCTCTTGCTGCCGCCCGTGGTGACGGGGGTCTTTTCCATCCTGTTGGGGCTGTTCGCTAACCTGCCGGTCGGGTTGCTGTACTGGGTTCGGTTGATCGTGCTGCGGGAGTATGAGTTATGACCCTCGAGTTCATCCTGCTGACGTTGACGTGGGCACTGCCGCTGGTGCTGGGGCTGATCCAAATCGCCTACCGCAAGCAGTTCATCCCGTTCGGAGCGCTGGGGGCCATGCCCGGCCTGCTGGCCGCCTTGCTCGTGCCAGAGGGCAGCACGCTTGACTACTCGTCACTGCTGCTGGGGACAATCTTCCAATTCGACTTCACCGCGCGGATGTTCTTGCTCTTCACGGCGCTGCTTTGGCTCGTCGCGGGGCTGTTCGCGGCGGTCTACCTGCGCCAAGATGGCCGCCGTGGGCGCTTCTTCGCCTTCTTCTTGATGGCTATGTCGGGCAACTTCGGGCTGATCCTCTCGGGCGACATGGCCAGCTTCTACACCTTCTTCGCGCTGATGAGCTTCGCCTCCTATGCCCTCATCGTCCACACCGGCCAGAGCGAGGCCATCTACGCTGGGCGGATCTACATGGTGCTGGTGATCGTCGGCGAGGTGCTGCTGTTCGGCGGGCTGGTCTTGATCGCGGCGGCCAGCGGCAGCACGTCGTTCGCCGTCGTCGCCAGGCAGACGCTCGACGCGCTGCCGCTGCTGATGATCTTCGCCAGCTTCGGCATCAAGGCCGGCGTCGTGGGGCTGCACACGTGGCTGCCGCTGGCGCACCCCGCTGCCCCGATCCCGGCCAGCGCCGTCCTAAGCGGGGCGATGATCAAGGCCGGCGTCATCGGCTGGATGCGCTTCATGGGCGACGCTGGCCCAGACTGGGGGCAGTTCATCCTCGCGCTGGGCGTGCTAACGGCTTTCTTCGGGGCGCTCATGGGCGTCTCGCAGGTCAACCCAAAGACGGTGCTCGCCTACTCCAGCATCAGCCAGATGGGGTTCATCATGGTGGGCGTCGGGGCGTGGTTCACCACGGGCCGCGCCGCCGACGCTGCGCTGATTGCGATCCTGCTCTACGCGCTGCACCACGCGCTCGCAAAAGGTGCACTGTTCTTAGGGGTGGCGTTTGCGGGCAGCGGTCGCATCGTGACGGCGGCACTGCTGCTGCCTGCGCTGGCGCTGGCGGGCTTGCCGTTCACCAGCGGGGCGGTAGCCAAAGCCGCTCTCAAATCCGTCACCGATGCCCTGCCGAACGACCTCGGCAGTGCGCTGAGCCTACCGCTCTCGCTGGCCGCCGTCGGCACGACGCTGCTGATGGCGCGCTACCTATGGCTGATCTACCACAACCCCGCCGCGCAGAAGAAGCACCCACCGCTCATGTGGGGCTTATGGGCGGCGCTGCTGGCGGTCGTCGCGCTCAGCATGTTCGTCCTGCCAGAGGCGGCCAAAGGCCTTGAGAAGTCGCTGGAAGGCGACAAGCTGTGGGCGGCCACGTGGCCGATCCTGCTGGGCGTAGGCATTGCCGCCGTCACCAGCCGCGTTGGGGCGCAGCTCAAGCTGCCGCTGGTCAAGCCGGGGGACATGCTCAGCGTGTACAACCTGTTCTCTGGCGCGGGCGTGGCGCTGGTGATGGCCGTCGTGCGTGGGCTGAACGGCGCACAAAACGCCGCGCTGCGCGCCCTCAGCCATGCGGACATCGCCCCGCTGCGCGCTGCGCTGGGCCACGTCGAGTTCTGGGTGCGCTCGGATTACGTGGTCGCGGGCAGCCTGCTGCTGGCCATCACGTTGGGGGTCTTGCTCATGACGTTGCTAGCAGGGTGAGGCGCTGCGCGGCTTAGGCGTCACCCTCGTGGCTGCGATACCACTCCACCGTGCGCGCGAGGCCTGTATCAAAGTCCACGGGTGGCGTGAAGCCCAACAGATCGCGCGCCTTCTGTATGCCTGCGCGCGAGTGGAGGATGTCCCCCGCGCGCGGCGCGTCCAGCACTGGCGCTAAGTCTGTCCCCAACAGCGCGTTGAGCTTTGCCACGAGTTCCAACAAGTCCACTTTGCCGCCCGTCGCGCAGTTGATCGTCTGGCCGACTGCAGCGGGCACGTCGGCTGCCAGCAGGTTGCCGTGTACCACGTTGTCGATGTAGGTGAAGTCGCGCGACTGCGAGCCATCCCCGTAGATCACGGGTCGCTCGCCGCGCAGCATAGCCGTGATGAACTTTGGGATCACCGCTGCGTACTGCGACGTGGGATCTTGCCGCGGGCCGAACACGTTGAAGTAGCGCAAGCTGACCGTCTCCAGTCCATAGCTCAGCCAGAAGGCGCGCGCGTAGAACTCGCCGGCCAGCTTGGCCACGCCGTAGGGCGAGATCGGATCTGGCAGTAGGTCTTCCGTCTTGAACTCCGCGTCTACATCGCCGTAGGCCGACGAGGATGCCGCTAGCACCACCCGCCGCACGCCTGCATCGCGCGCGGCTACCAGCACGTTGAGCGTCCCCGTCAGGGTGTGGTGGTGCGTCTCCAGCGGGTCGGCTATGCTGCGCGGCACAGACGGCAGCGCCGCCTGATGGAACACTACCTCGGCCCCCTCAAAGATCGGCCTCAGCGCATCTAGGTCGGTCACGCTCACACGGCAGTCCTCTAGGTCGCCGTTGAGCGCACGCAGATGCGCCAGATTGCGCTCATTGCCTGTGAGCAGGTTGTCCACTACGCGGACGCGATGGCCATCGCGCAGCAGACGCGCGGCTAAGTGCGAGCCGATGAACCCGGCCCCGCCGGTGACGACAAATGTGTTAGACATGGGGCTGATTATCCTCTGTGCATATGCCCACGAGATTGTAGAAGAAAGCCACCCACAGCGCTAGCTAGCAACCAAGTCAGCCGCCGCTGGCAAGACGATACGAACGGTCGTCCCCTCGTTCACCACGCTCTGGACGTCAATGTGGCCGTGGTGCGCCTCCACGACGCGACGCACAATCGACAGGCCAACCCCCAAGCCGGGGGTATTGTCTGTGGGGTTGTGCTGCCAAAAGACGTCAAAGATGTACGGCTGGTGATCGGGGTGAATGCCTGAACCGGTGTCACTTACTTGAATGCAAAGGCCTTGCTCCACGCGACATACGTCGATGTAGATCGCCCCATCGGGCGGGGTGAAGCGATAGGCGTTGTCGAGAAGTTGCAGGATGGCTTGTTGCAGATACTCCATCTGAGCCAGCACCGGCGGCAGCCCCTCTTCGATCGTCAGCGTCAACGCCGGTGACTCGCCATGCGCCGCACTGAACGCTTGACAGACGTTCCTCACAGCCAACGACACATCCACTGGCACAAGCGTCATCACCGTGCCGCTTTCAAGGCGCGCCAGCAAGAAGAGTGCATCCAAAATTTTCACCAAGCGGTTGATCTGCTGCTGAACGAGGGCCGCCCGCCCTTCACGCGATGAAACATCCTCTGAGCGCGCCATCAAGTAGGCGCTGGAGTTGATGATCGCCAGCGGGGTGCGGAACTCATGAGAGGCCTTCTCAATAAACTTCTGGAGCAGTCGCACGCGCTCTTGCTCCAGCACAAGGTCAAACTCGCGCTTTTGCGCCTCTTTGTTAGCCGTCACGTTGCGGACAATCGTCAGCACTTCGCCGGGCTGCGAGACCACCATGCGCGCCTCGTAGCTCTTCAGCTCACCACCAATTTCTAGGTCGTATTCGATCACCTGCTCTTGATTGGTGAGCATCACTCGGCGCAGCGCTTCCATCGCTTTCACGCTGACATCCGCTGGCAGCAGTTGATCAACGCGCCTGCCGATAATCTGCTCTCGTGGCGCGACCAACTCGCTGTCGTTGGGTGCGTGTAGGTCGAGGTAGACGCCGTCCGCGTTCAGCCGCAGCACTAGATCGGGCAAGGCGCTCAGCAACGCGCGCAGCCGCCCTTCGCTCTCGATCAAAGCCATCTCAGAGCGCTTGCGCTCGATCAAGTGCCCGAACGTGCTGCCGAGGATCGACAACAGCTCGGCCTCATACAAGCGCGGCGGTCGCTTCGTGATGAGGTTGTCAATCACTAAGTAGCCAATCGCGCGCGTCCCGTTCCACAGCGCCGACTGAGCAGACCAGCCTTCGCCAACGGGCAACCCATCGTCGTAGAGCGTCACCCCTTTTAATAGCCGAACATGATCGGGCATCTGAGCGATGGAATGCGTCCAGTGGTCTTCGGTGACGCGCTCGGTGTAATAGTGCTCGTCGCGCAGCGTGCCCGTGGGGTCACACCCAAACATGCCGTACAAGGTTGCCCCGTCCTCGCTCAGCAGCATCAGCCCAACCCGCTCTAGACCCAGCTGCTGCTGCGCCTGATACACCATCTGCTTGAGCAGTTCGTCCCAGTCGCGGATTTCACTCAGCTCTATGTGCAGCCGCTGGAGCGCGCGCATGTCGTCGACGAATTTTCGTTGATTTTGCTCGGCCAGCCGCGCCTCAGTGATGTCCGCAAAAGAGACGACGACGCCGGGCGTTGTCTTGAGCTTGCGCGACGAGATTGAAATCCAGCGCAGCGCCTTGTTTGGTTGATGCACCCCCATCACAACGCCAGATAGTTCCTGCCCGGTGCGCAGCGTCACCATGACAGGGTGCTCTTCAGGTGGAAAGGGAGAGCCGTCTTCGCGGATCGACTGCCACTGTGGATCGAACGAGTCTTTGCCGCGCAGTTGATCTATCGTCAGGCCGAGGATGCTCGCTGCCGCCTCGTTCGAGG
>DAOUBS010000054.1:0-7142 GCA_034432435.1 Anaerolineae bacterium | reverse complement strand
ATGCTCTTTTTGTGGATCTTCGCGCCGCGAGTGGAAGAATTCTTCGGGCATCGCCCGTTTGCCGTATTTTACGTCGTGGGCGGCTTCGGCGGGTTGGTGCTCTCAGCGTTGATGCTGCGCGAGTGCCACGTGGTAGTCGGCTCGAACGCGGCGATGGCGGCTGTGTTGGGGGCGTTCTTCTTCCTCAGCCCGCTCAAGTTGGTGGACGCTTTTGTGCCAGTGCTCAACCGGACGATGGCGCTGCCTGCTATCATCTTCATCATCGCATATCTGGCGATTGCGGTGTTCTCGTCACAGGGCGGCCCGTTGAGCGGTAACCTCGCCCCGTATTGGGATGAGGTAGGCGGCTTTGTGACGGGGTTTTTGATCGCGTTCGTGGCCAACTTCTTCAAGTCTGCCCCGCCGGGCGACCCGTTTGAGTATCTTGATCGTTAGGAGGCAAGCACATGATGCCATTAGGCGTGGCGGGGCGTTCGAAGTATCGTCCTTATGCCACTTTCATGTTGATTGTTGTCAACACGTTGATCTTCTTGTGGATGTTCCTCGTCAGCCTGCGCGGTGAGGCGGCGCTGTTGGGCTTCGTCAGCCAGTTTGCGCTGGACGTGTGCCGCGTTGGGGTGGAGCCAGTGACGGCCAGCTTGTTCAAAGGCTTCAGCAGCCTGTTCGTCCACGCTAGCCTTGTGCACCTGTTAGGGAACATGGTGTTCCTGTGGATTTTCGGCCCGCGCGTGGAGAGCTACTTTGGGCGTCGGCGCTTCTTGGTGTTCTATACGCTGGCCGGCTTGGGAGCGACACTGGGGCATCTGCTGTTCGGTGGGACGGTGTGCATTCCGGGGACGAACATCACAGGCTACTTGGTCGGTGCGAGCGGGGCCATCGCGGGCGTGATGGGCGCGTTCCTTTTCCTTTACCCCGGCGCGCGGGTGCGCACGGCGATTGTGATCTTCGGCTGGCTGCCGATCAAAGTGTTCTACATCAGCGCGTGGATCTACCTGCTGATCTGGGTGGCGCTGGACTTTGTGAAAGGCATCGGTTGGATCGAGAGCGTGGGTGTGGCGCACTTTGCCCACGTAGGCGGCTTTGTGATCGGCTTCTTGATCACGTTCGTCGCCACCTTGTACAAGCCTGCGCCCGCTGTGGACGCTTTTGAGCGCCTAGACGATTAGGCAGCGCGTCAGACGTTGGGGCGTTTCAGGTCGAACAAGTCTTGGGTGCGGCTGTAGGTCGTGCCTGCCAGCCGCCCGATTGGCTTTAGCGCGCGCACGTCGATCTTGTCAGGGGCGATGAACACCTCATCTGCTACGTGAATGTGAACCACGCGCCCGACGACGATGCTCGCGCCGCCCGGCGTCTCGCCGATGGTGATAATCCGGTCGAGCTTACATTCGAAGTGGATCGGGCTTTCGGCCACGCGCGGCGCGCGGACGGCCACGGATGGGGCAGGGGTCAAACCGGCGGCGTCAAACTCGCTGACGTCGGGCGGGTATTCACCTGAGGTGAGGTACAACGCCTCTGCGAGCGACTCGGTGACAATGTTCACAACAAATTCCCCCGTGGCGATGACGTTCTTGAGGGTGTCTTTGCGCTCGTGGTCTTTAGCGCGGATGGCTGGACAGAACAGCAGGGTTGGTGGGTTGCTGCACACGGCGTTGAAGAACGAATAGGGCGCAAGGTTAGGGACGCCGTGCGCGTCAACCGTGCTGATCCAACCAATCGGGCGCGGGACGATAGCCCCGGTCATGAGCTTGTATACAGACTGCCACGGCAGCGCTTGATCGGCAAATTCCATGTGTCGGTTCCTTGTGCACGGCAAGTTGAAGGGCGCAGCGGCTGCGCCCTCGATGAAGACGGTCGGGTGTGTCGATAAGCCGCTTTCTGTCGAGGGGAATCATCTATCTGGGACGGCCATCGCTGGCCGCCTCGTGCGGTCTACCCGGCGCTTTTGGCGGGACGAGCAGCCCCAATGCGCCTTATTTGACCTTGCTCCCGATGGGGTTTGCCTAGCTGCGCGTATTACTACTCGCACTGGTGGTCTCTTACACCACCGTTTCACCCTCGCGCTTGCGCGCAATACACTTCTCTGTTGCACTTTCCGTCGGGTTACCCCGCCCAGCTGTTCACTGGCATCGTGCTCTGTGGAGAGCGGACTTTCCTCAGCAGGTCAGCGCCTGCCGCGATTCCCTGACACACCCGATGAACCGATTATAACGCATAATAGGCCGCAGAGGGCAGCTCAAATTAGCTGAAGGAAAGTCATGGGCGCATGAAGCAATGACGCATAAAACAATCGAAATGAGCCGCACAGCAAACGATCTTAGACGATGCCTTCAAGATAACTGACCACGTCAACGCGGATCGGCATGTAGTAAATGTGACCACTGTGAGCGCGGGCAAAGTCCAACGCCTCACCTGCAAACCAGCGATTCCACGCCAGCGAGGGTTCGAACTTTTTGGGGAACACCACGCGGTTAACCGTCTCCCAATAGGCGCGCGATTTGTCCGACAAAACAGGCGAGACGCCCCAAAAAATCGGCACGCTGTCATCGAACAAGTCGGCGTAGATCGACATCAGCCGCAGGTCAAAGAAAGGCTGTGTGAAGAAGCCTACTGCGCCCGCCTCGAGCTTCTCCATGCAGTAGCGATACTCTGCTTGTAGGTGCTGACGGTAAGGATCGATGGCGGCGTAGATGCGCCATTGTGGGCGCAGGTTGGCCAACTGACGAATGAGCGCGACGCTGTTGTTGGGATAGACGGGGCGCAGCGTGCTTTTGATGGCATCCCCTGTGACAACTAGCAGTGTGTCTAAGCCGCATTCATCCAACAAGCACAGCAGCGCGTCAGGGTTCTCAGGGTCAAAGTCGATGGCGCGCACGTGCGGAATGGCCAACGGATAATACGGTTTGACTAGCGCGCATCCTTCCCAACTGCGCACTGGAAGGCGCACAATGTCGGGGATGTTAATTGTGTTGACGCTGGGCAGATGTTGGCGAATTTGCTCAACCTCGTGGAGCACGACGCTTTCATCGCGCGGTGTAATTTCAATTGAGATGTGCAAGCGAGGCTCCTCGTCAAGGCAACAAAGGCGAGTTCAATCAGTCGAGACTGTATCAGGGTTTACGGCGCTCTGCAACCATGCACTCTCTTCGCTCATCAAGCGTAGGGCAACCGACAATTGCGCGGCATAACCACGGCTTTATAATGGCCGCATGGTGAAGTAGGAACGAGTTCCGTTGAAATTGCTAGACAGAATCAAAATGCGCCTGCGGTTGAGCTTGCAGCGTCTGCGCGTGAACTTGATTGACCGCGGTGACTGGTTCGCGCTGTTGGTCGTGTTTGGGCTGCTGTTGATGCCCGCGCTGGCCTTCCGCGCGGCGGATTGGTCGTTGGAAATGCGGACGGTCGTGGGCACGATCGTCGTCGGCGGTGTGTTTGGGTATTTCTTAGCCAGCAGCCGCTACGATGAGTTTTTTGCGCTCATCTTGGTGATCATGTACGGCGTCGTGGCAGTGGTAGCGCTGGCTGGGTTCAACGAGCCGACTCATCTTGTTGATGGCATCTATCGGGTGATGTTCCGCGTGGTGCAGTGGGTCTACGATGCGTTCACCGGCGGGATCAACCAAGATGACACGGTGTTCACGCTGCTGGTGTCGTTGGGCTTTTGGTTCATGGCCTACAACGCGACGTGGCACGTGTTCCGCATCAACCGACCATGGCGCGCTGTGCTGATGCCAGCGGTGGCGCTCATTACGAACCTCGCCATCTACAGCGGGCGTGCATCGCTGGATATTTATTTGGCCGGCTTTCTGCTGTGCGTGATGCTGCTGCTCATCCGCAGCGCGACCGACGCGCGCGAGGCGCTCTGGCTGACAAGCGGCGTGCGTGTGCCGCGGCAGGTGCGGCCTTTACTCATGCGGACGGGGGTTGCTGTCGCGGTCGTAGCGCTGCTGCTGGCGTATCTCGTGCCACAGCGCGACGTTCAAGAGCGCTTGCAAACCTTTCAAGAGTTCCTGCGTGGTGACCTCTTTCAAGAGATCAGCGACATCTTCAGTCGCTTGTTCACGCCGATTGAAGCAGATGGCCCGGCAACCGCTGACTACTACGGCACGGATCTACTCAGCCTCGGCGGGGCGATTCGCTTGGGCGACCAGCCGGTGATGTTTGTGCAAGCGCCTACAGATCGCCGCTGGTACTGGCGTTCGCGCGTGTTTGAACGCTACGAGGTCGGGCGCTGGTCGCCGAGCGCGACGTGGCGCGTGACCGACGCTACGATCCCGATTGAGCTGCTGCTGTCGGCGGAATATCTGGGGAAGGCGCGCGTGCCCGTGGTGCAGCATTTCACTGTCGGCAACGGGGGGGCGCGGTTGGTCTACGGTGCGCCGCAGCCCAAGACGTTCTCGCTGACTGGTCGCATTGATCTAGCGCGTTTGGACGAAGATTTGGGGGATGCCTCGCCGGTCAACATGAGTGTGATACGCCCGCTGCGCGTGTTGGAGACGGGAGCTACTTACACGGTGACGAGTATGGTCTCCGTAGCGACGGCGGATCAACTGCGCGCGGCAGGCACGGACTACCCTGAATGGGCGGTCAACCCCAACACGTTCTTAGGGACAGCACTCAGCCCGCGAGTGGTGCAGCTGGCGCGCAGCATCGTTGAAAACGCGCGAGCCACCACCCCCTATGACCAAGCGAAAGCGATTGAAACGTGGCTGCGGCTGAACATCCGCTATAACGAGAAAATCGCTGCGCCCCCGCCAGATGTTGACCCGGTCGAGTGGTTCTTGTTCGTGCAGCGTGAGGGCTACTGCACGTACTACGCAACGGCGATGGCGACTATGCTGCGGTCGTTAGGCATCCCGGCGCGCATGGCTGCGGGGTTCAGTCAGGGTACGTATGACCCAGCCATCGGGCAGTTTGTGGTGCGCGAGCGCGACGCGCACACGTGGGTGGAAGTGTTCTTCCCTGGCTATGGCTGGATTGAGTTTGAGCCGACCAGCAGCCAAGAGCCAGTTCGTCGCGAGGGCGATACAGACTTTGCGCCGCCGCAGGAGCCAGAAGCGCAAATCCTGCCGCCGACCGTAGAGCCAACTCAGACCGCTACGCCCAGCGCCACGCCCACGCCAGAGGCGACGGCTACTTTTACGCCGACGCCGCCCGATCCGAACCAGCAAAACCTCCCGCCGGCTTCACCCACGCCGACCTTCACGCCGACCCCCACGCCGACGCCAGTCATCGTGCCGACTGTTCCACCGCCGGCACAGCCGCCACCGCCGCCACAAACGGACTTCTTGCAAACGCTGTTCGCGGCGCTGCGCTCGGCCTTGCTGTTGTTTCTGCTGTTGGTGCTGTTGGCCCTGCTGCTGACCTTCCTCTACTGGTATTGGGAATGGCGCGGGATGGGCGGCCTCAGCCCGGTGGCGCGCGCCTACAAACGCTTAGAGCGCTATCTGCCGCTGTCGGGGCTGAAACTGCGCGAGCAGCAAACCCCAGAGGAAAAACGCCGCGCCATTGTTCAGCACATCCCTAGCGCGGAACGGCCTGTGACCTACATCACGCGCTCGTACATTCGGGAGCGCTATAGCGCAGCGCGCACCGGCGGCGACGAACACGAGATCACTGCCACGGACGAGGCATGGCAAGACGCCCGCCGAAGCATCCTGCGTCGCTGGCTGGAACGCCTGAGCCCCTTCCGACGGGGCTAGGACGGTTCTAGAACGAAACATCCCTGCTTGGCGCTCAAGCGGGGATGTGTTTGTTTTTAGAACTCGTTCACGATGGCGAACACCATCGGGCGGCGTTTGGTCTCGCTGTAGATGGTGCGCTCAAGGCTCTCTTCGAGCATTTCGCGGCGCTTTTCAGTGTTGTGACGGGTGGCTTGCAGGCTGTTGAGGATCGTCTGGCGGATTGTGTCCATCAGGTCGTCACTGTCGCGCAGGTAGACAAAGCCGCGCGAGATGATCTGTGGCTCGGCCAACACGGCGCCAGTCGCTTTGTTGAGGTTCACGCTGGCGATCAAGAAGCCGTCCGCGCCGAGAATTTCACGGTCACGGATGACTGCCTTGCCGATGTCGCCAACGCTGCTGCCGTCTACAAAGATATAGCCGCCCGGGATGCGCTCGGTCGTGCGAACGGTGTACTTGTCGATTTCGATCACGACGCCGTTTTCTGCCACGATGACGCGGTCAGACGGCATACCGCTCTCTTGGGCGAGCTTGCTGTGCTGCACGAGGTGACGCAGCTCACCGTGTACGGGCATCATGTATTGGGGCCGAATGAGGTGTATCATCAGGCGCATCTCTTCTTGGCAGGCGTGGCCGCTAACGTGAACACGATCGAGCGCGTCGTACACGACGTCTGCGCCGCGCTCGATCAGCTTGTTGATCGTGCGATAGACGCTCTCTTCGTTGCCCGGAATTGGATGCGAGGACAAGATGATCGTGTCGCCTTTTTGCAAGTCCATTGTGCGCTGACGGCCGGTGGCCAACTTGCTGAGGACAGCGCTCGGCTCACCTTGTGAGCCAGTGACCATGATGACCACTTTGTGCGGCTCATAGCTGTTCAGCTTGTTGATGTCGCCTAGCAGGTTGTCGGGGATGTCGAGGTAGCCCTTCTCGCGCGCGAGCTTGACATACTCGCGCATCGTGAAACCGTTGACGAACAGCTTGCGATTGTGCTTGGCGGCGAGGTGCGCCACGATTTGTACACGCGACACGAGCGAAGCGAAGGTCGCCACCATGATCCGCCCTTTGGCTTGAGTGAAAGCGCGGTCGAGGGCGGGTTCAATGGTCGCTTCGGAGGGGGTCCAGCCGGGCCGGTCGGCGTTAGTGCTGTCGGCCATGAGTAGGCGTACTCCGCGCGCGCCGAAGCTGGCGAGCTTCTGATAGTCTGTCGGCTTGCCATCGATGGGCGAATTGTCGAACTTGTAATCGCCGGTGTGGACGATGAGGCCGTGCGGCGTGTCGATGGCGAAGCCGACACAGTCAGGGATGCTGTGGCAGACGTGAAACGGCTCGACCTTGAAGGGGCCGAAGTTCAGCGTGTCGTTGGCCGAGAAGACGCGCACCTCTGTTTTGGCTTGGCTGTCGCGTAGTTTAACGCTGATCAGGCCAGCCGTGAGGCGCGTGGCGTAGATCGGCACGTTAGGG
>DAOUBS010000053.1:0-11795 GCA_034432435.1 Anaerolineae bacterium | reverse complement strand
TTTGTCTGGAAAGTAGTCGACTGTCGGATCGTAGTCCGTCACGCACCCTTCGGTCAGGTTGGCCGTCAGAGTGGCGACAGCGTCTTGGGCAGTCACAGGCATTAGGGCCAGTGCCCCCGTTAAAAAGAACAAAAACAAAGCGGTTCCAACACGTTTCATGACACATCTCCCTTATTGGTTGATAAATATTGCAGCGCACGATTTGTCAGCGTGTATGACAAGCATGAACGCTGGTTGCTGCCAAGCGGTGCGGAGCAACGAACGGGAGATTGATCTGGTTTGAGATGCGATTGGATCAAAAAAGCCCACCGGGCGGCGGGCAAATGACGACATCTGCTTAGGCACGCTCGTTCTCCTTTACTGCGAAGGTATTTCGACGAGCTAAGACATGAGGCAGGCATTCGGGCTTCTGGCTGATATACCAGTTACCGTTGCGCGACAGCGCCGGACTTGCACCGGTCTTCCCCTGTTGCGTGCCGAACATCCGGGTTCAGGCACACCTCTGTCTTAGGGTATGTAGTTGGTTGAACTGAACTTGAGGTTAACATGTGTTGCAGATACTGTCAACTAAAAAAAACGAGCGCGGCAGGGCAATTGCATCCAATTCGTTGGATATGACGGTCGAGTGTGGTTAGATGTACAATTGGTTGGGTGTTCACGTTCTTTTTCAGTAACCGAATATGACGACTTTTGACGCGCTTGATTACCATGGGCAAGTGTCCGTCCTCACCGATGCAGCAGCGGCGACGTTGGCAGCGCATTGGGGAATGGGTGACTGTGCGCTGGCGTGTGTGCAGCACTTTCAAAACTCAACCTTTCGCGTCGAGACATCCTCAGGAGCGCGCTATGCCCTGCGCGTGAACCGCCCTAAGAGCCAGAGCCTGGCCGCTGTCAAAAGTGAACTGCTGTGGCTGACGGCGCTGCATCGTGAGACGGATCTGCTTATTCCTGTGCCCGTGCCCGCCATCAACGGAGATTTGTTGATTGAATCAACTGCACACGGGGTAACGCGGTTGTACGTGCTATTTCATTGGTTAGATGGGGACATGTTGGATGACGAGCTGACCCCTGCACAGTTGGCGTCGGTCGGCGTGTTTATGGCCAAGCTCCACAACCACAGCGCCCACTGGACGCCGCCCACTGGCTTCACCCGTAAAACGCTGGAGTGGGACGGCCAAATGGATGAGCACTACCAGAACGCGATCGTGCACGGCAGCACAGTCATCACGCCGACTATGCGAGAGATTTTTGTGCGGGTGCGTCAACAGGTTGAGCCGATCATGTCAGGGTTAGGCCAATCCCCGCAGGTTTACGGCCTGATTCACAACGACATCTACCAGAAGAACATGCTCTTCGTTGGGGATTCGGTGCGCGTGCTGGACTTTGACAACTGCGGATGGGGGCACTACCTGCTCGACATCGGCGTCACGTTGGCCAAGCTGCTGCCGCACGTCGACTATGCCGCGAAGCGCGAGGCGCTGCTGAGCGGCTATCGCAGCCAGCGTGCGCTTCCTGAGCAGCAGATCGCGTGTATCGATTCGTTCATCGCTGCACGGATCATGCTGTTGGCCTTGTACCTTGCCAGCCAAACCGATCACCCCGGAATGAGCAGCGTTGTTCCCAGTTTTGTTGCGGAGTCAGCGCAGCAGCTTAAGCGCTGGCTGATGAGCGGGTCTTTTACCTAAGTTGGGCGCAGCGTCTTGATTTCGACGTGATGCAGCACCGGCCCCTGCGACCAGCGGCTTATGCTCAGCAGCGCGCTGCTTTCGCTGTCTAGGATCGTCATCGTTTCGATGCGCGTGCCTTGCGGGCTGTACAGGGCGCTCTCAATTGACCAGCCGAACCGTTTCGCTTTGCCGAACAGGGGCTGCTGTTCGACGGTGTCGGGCAGGGTGAGCACCCCGCGCGCATCCAGCGCGCCGCGCCCGTCATCGGTGTAGGTAACGCGCAGGGCTTGCCCGTTGGCGTATTGGTCATACGTGGATGCGACTTCGCTCTCATGAGCGATCGATTGGGTGAGCGGATGTTGGCCCACCGCGTCGAACAAGGTCGACTCGCCTTGCCAAGATCGGCTCACTTGATGCGCGGCGTGGGGGCCGCTGAACGACGGCCAAGCGTCGGGCTGGTCGTGTGTTTCAGGGTGCGCCACGCCGATGATGGTGGCAACGATCTGGCTGGCGGCGTAGAATTTGCCCCCCGTCACTTGCCGCTGTGGGTGGAGCATCAGCGCGAACGAGGTGAAGTTGTAGCCAAAGCGCGGCCAGACGCCTTCACCGAGCATAGCGGAATCGCCGTAAGGCTGCCCGCTGCCGACGACGTCTGCCCCGTGATATTGGCGCAGCGCCCCCTCGCGCACGAGGTCAAACGTCCAATTGCCGGCAAAACGCCCCATCGGATGAGCCGCAAGTGCCGGGTCTATTTGCATCTGCTGCCGAACGCGCAGGCGATTGTTAGCCACTGGCTCGAGATAGCGGTGCTGATGGATGACCCCGACGAACGCGCCGTCGGGGTTGAACACGTATTCACTGACGAGCCAGCGCCCGGTAAAGCGGTCGCTCATGCGTCTTTCCAGTGCAGCAGCCCATACTGTACGCCGATGCGCGCCCCCCCGCGGTACAGCACATGCACCGCCACCTTGAGCAGCCCGTCGGCGCTGACGACTTCGCGCCGCCACACGCGCAGTTCATCCTTCAGATGGTGGAACTGCCCACTCAACGCGCGCCCCCCGACGAGCGTGTAACTGCCCACGACGTCGCCGGCGGGCGTCCACGCTTGCCAGTGGTTGGTGTGCAGCGTGACGTGATACGGGCTGAGCAGGGGCGTCGGGCTTTCCACCCGCATTGTGAGCGTGTCGGCTGAATCTTGCGTGATGTGCTGCTCGTAGGCCACGCTGCCTTGTGGATGGAGCGCGGCATCGAGCGTTTTGAGTTCCCCCACCCATGCGCCTGTGCGGTGGATGAGCATCTGGCCACGCCCGTTGGTTGGGTCGTTGACGCGGTCGGCGGGGATGCCGGGCAGCACGAGCGATGGATGGATGGACGAGGGGGCGTTAGGGGGCGTGTCGGCTCTGCGGAACTCACCGATGATCACGTACATGAGCTGTTCCCCGCGGGACATGAGCGTGAGCGCAAACTGGCGGCTCTGGTCAGGCGTCACGTACAGGAAGAAGCGCTGCGACAGGCCCCAATGCGCCCAATAGTTGTCCGCGTCTACCAAGCCTTCGTCGAGGGTTTCAGCAAACCCAACGTTGACTGGCCCGCGATACAGTCTGTGCCGCCCACGGGTCTCGATGACGTAGTGGCCAGAGAGCATCAGCGGCCCCGTGAACGACAGGTCAATGCGCAGGTGAGTGTCATCGATGGGCTGGACGTGACGCTGATCGATGGCGTGGCCGACGAAGCGGCCTTCGCCGTTGTAAACCTCCGACGTGCCGACCCACTGCCCCACGCCGCGCGAGAAGGTCGTTGTTGATTCGGCTGGTGATTCTTGAGACATAGGCTACGCTCTTTTGAACGTGTAAGTCTGCTCAGCCATAGGCAAGGCCGCCAAGTAAGCGCCTAGATCGTCTACGTGGACGTCCTCCGCAAGCGGCATCATGTAGCGCCCACGCGTGGTGACGGTCAACGTATCGACGTCGAACGGGTATGGGTCCAATGTGATGACGCTGCGTTCGACATGCTGAGCGGTGATGGTAACGTCGTCCTCAAGGGCGCGCGGCACGTGAATAAACTGGCTGGTGCCGACCGCCTCGGGATGGGTAGTCTGGATGTACAGCGCCAGCGTGTCGAAGAATTGTAGCAGCTTGTAGTTGTGGAACAGCATACGCTCTTCCACAAGGTTGGCGTGGCCCGCAGCGGCCAGTTCCGCTTTAATGCGGGCTTGGCGCGCCAGCTCGGCGTCTAACATGGCCTTGACGCTGTCGCGCAGCGTTTCATCGATCATGTCGATGTAGATCTTGTCAGACAGCCCATAGCGGCCATGATACAGCCCGTAGGTGTGCATGCTGCTGATGATCCCGCTCAGCGGGTGATATTTCTCGTTGGCGTCGGGGGATTGGCGGCCGGTGGCGATGAGCTGCTGCGTCGGCGTTTGAGTCAGGTGGTAGGGCAGGCGGGTCTTAGGGTCGAGCGTGGGGTGTGCGTCGATCTCTTCCCAGCCGTCGTCGTGATGCTGCGCCACGTGCACCAACGCATCTTTGGGGTTGAGCGGCGCAAAGGCCTCGTTGCCAAAGTGCGCCGCAAACACGCCCGACACTTCTGCATGGTCAATTTGAGTGATGATGAAGTGAGGTTGCCCCGTTGGGGCAGTTTGCACAATCATCAGCTTACCCTTACGAAATCTTGAATTTGGAAGATGTGGGTTTTGCCGTCACGGATTTTGTGCGTGATGATGCGGCGGTTGTTGGGGTCGATGAAGTAGTGGTTGTTGTAGACGGTGGTGTTCGTCACGGCTGACCAAATGGTGAACACGTAGTTGTACGGGGTGAGCATCGTGCCTTCGATGCGCACGAGATCACTCGACCCGTGCACGAATTTCCCGTTGACGTGCAAGTCTGTGTGGTAGATTGTTTCGCCGACTTCGTAAAGATTTTCAAAGTGCTCGTTCAAATGCCAGATGGTCTTTTCAGCGTTCACCCAGTAGCAGTCCATGTGCACTGCGCTGGCTTCGATGAACTCACCCGTAGGGCTAAAGGTTTTGCACAGGCCTTCCCAGCGTGCCATGAAGCACTGGTACGGCTCCATCCACCAAGCCATCTCTCCGTAGTGTTTCGTTGCTAGATGTTCTTTCAACGTTTCCATGAGATACTACTCCATCAAATGATCTATCGGGTTGAAGCTAGTTAGCAGCTAAGCGCGGCAAATCCCATAAGTGTAAGCCAGTTTGGGCGTGGTGCCCACGTGAGACCGGCGCGCCATCATAAGCGGTTAGGGTAAATTCGACGGCATAGGCTTGTGCGCGCGCAGCATGCCCACCCACCACAGAAATTCGGTCGGGCGAATCTGGCGCGCGGAAGGCCACCGCCAAGTGAATGTGCACGTGCAGTTGATCGTCCATCAGCGAGATTGTGCCGTGGCCGGCCACAATCTCCAGCGCACCACGGATGATCGTCGGGGCTAGGCGGGTCTGAGTGGTGAAGTCGTATGCGCTAAATTCAACCTCGTGCAGGCCCCCCAGCAGCTCGACTGTGGCGGTTTGCACGCTGAACGCGCGGGCTGCATCGGCTAGCGCGGTGTGTAGGCTGACGCCATCCGTGAGCGTACCCATGAAGACACGGCTGCCCTGTGGATTGACTTGGCGCGCGCTGACGCTCATGCACGGCTCGCATCGAGAATTTGCAGGACAGTTTGGGTGTCGTTGGCAGGGTCAACCCCCCAGCGTGCATCAATCACGATGCCGTTTTCATCGATGATGAGCGTCGAGCGGCGCACGCCGGTGTAAGTGACAGCTTCGCCTGCGACGTTCACAGTATGTTCACCCCACACCCCGTAAAGGTCAGCGATCGCGTGGTCAGGGTCAGCCAACAAGGTGAAGGGGAGGCTGTACTTGGTTTTGAAGGCGGCTTGCGCTTCAACAGTGTCGGGGCTGACGCCCAGCACAACGACGCCACGCTCAGCAAAGGCATGGTAGTTATCGCGGAAGTTGCACGCTTGCTTGGTGCAGCCGGGGGTGTCTGCTTTGGGGTAGAAGTAGAGGATGACCTGCTTGCCGCGGAAATCAGAAAGCTTGACAGTATCGCCGCTGTCTGTTTGGGTTACAAAATCCATTGCTTGTGTGCCTACTTCGGGAAAAGGCATAGGAGTTCCTTTCTTGTTGTTCTTAGCTCGTTGCAAGTTATTGTATATTCGATAATATATCTGCAGAGATCGATCTGCAACAAGTTGATCCGACAGAGAGCGTCTCAAATTAACACAAGCGTTATCCGAGCCAGCCTCTGATAATTTTGTGTTCATCTGTTGAGATTTAAACACTCCCATTTGGGTAAAATGACTAAGGTCGAATCTATAAATTTAGTAAAGGTGCTATCAGACAATGAGCGATGATCTACGTTACAATTATAAAGGAGTGTTCGACGGTCGCTTAGGCTTTGGTCGTAAAGCTGCTTTGCTCGTCATTGACTTTATCTGCGCTTATACGACCCCTAGTGCTCCGTTTTATGCTCCAGCAGTGGTCGAAGCGGTTCAGCAAACTGTTCCCTTGCTAGAGCGCGCTCGCCAGAAAGGGGTGCCGGTGATTTACACGAAGGTGGTCTATCATCCCAGTGGAGCAGATGGCGGGCTGTTTGTGCAAAAGGTTCCTTCGCTGCGGGCGCTGGTTGATGGTGAGCCGCTGGCTGAAATTGTGCCGGAGTTAACCCCAGCGCCTGATGACGTCGTAGTGGTGAAGCAGTACGCCAGCGCATTCTTTGGCACGTCCCTTGCGCCGATGTTAGCCAGCATGGGGGTTGACACGGTCATCTTGACGGGGTGTTCGACCAGTGGGTGCATTCGCGCTAGCGCAGTGGACGGCATGCAGCACGGGTTCCGCGTCATCGTTCCTCGGGAGTGTGTTGGAGATCGTCATCCGCAGCCTCATGAGGCCAACCTGTTTGACATCAACAGCAAATATGGTGACGTCGTCAGTGTAGACGAAGTCTACGCCTACCTCGATACGCTTTAAACGCGCTACCCAAAAGGCAAGTTGTCAGTGAAAGCTTTACACGGCATTCGTATTTTGGACCTGACTCACATGCTCAGCGGTCCTTATGCGGGGATGATGTTAGCCGATTTGGGCGCCGAGAGCATCAAGATCGAGCCGCCCGGGCAGGGGGAGGGCACACGGGCGCTGCTGGCGAAGGATCCGCTCAACAGCATTGACGGCATGGGGGCGTACTTCATGACCCTCAACCGCAACAAAAAAAGCGTGACGATCAACCTCAAGAGCGAAGAAGGGCTGGCGCTGTTCTATGAGCTGGTCAAGACGGCGGACGTCGTCTTGAGCAACTTCAGCGCGGGGGTGACGGAAAAGCTCAAGATCGACTACGCCGCCCTCAGCGCTGTCAACCCGCGCATCATCACGTGTACGATCACCGGCTTCGGTGAGACAGGCCCCGAGCGAGATCGAGTGGCCTTTGACATGGTGGCGCAGGCGATGGGGGGCGGTATGAGCATCACGGGGCAGCCCGGCGGCCCGCCCACTCGCGCCGGCATCCCGATTGGGGATCTGGGGGGCGGGTTGATGGGCGTGATCGGCGTGCTGGCGGCTCTGCAGGCGCGCCACACCACCGGGCGCGGCCAGCATGTCGACATTTCCATGCTCGACGCACAAATTTCCCTGCTGAACTACATGGCCACGATGTACACCTTGAGCGGCATCATCCCTGACAAGCTGGGCAACGCCCATTTTGTGCATGTGCCCTACAATACGTTCCCCTGCGCGGACGGCTACATCATCGTGGCGGTCATCACCGATGGATTTTGGGAGAACCTGATGCAGGTGGTTCAACTGCCTGAGCTGAACACCGAGGAGAACAAACATCAGCCCGGTCGTTGGAAGAACCAAGATCTTATCAACCGCAGGTTGAGCGAAACCTTCATGAGCAACACGCAAGCGCATTGGCTTAAGGTGCTGCGCGACGCTCGGATTCCCTGCGCGCCGGTCAACAACATTGCGCAGGCGTTGGCTGACGTGCAAGTGCAGGCGCGTCACATGGTCGTTGAGATCCAGCACCCCAACGGCCAGACCTTCAGAGCGCCCGGCAACCCCATCAAACTCTCTGACACGCATGAGGACACCTTCAGTTCGCCGCCGCTGCTTGGCCAACACACTGACGAGGTGCTCAAGACGCTGCTCGGCAAAACGGACGACGAACTGGCCGCGCTGCGCCAGAAGGGGGTGATCTGACGATGAACGACAAGCTGCGAGTGTGTGAGGTCAGCCCACGGGATGGCCTGCAAAATGAGAAGCTAGCCCCCATCAACACCGCTGACAAGCTGCGCCTCATCGATGGCCTTGTGGCAGCCGGGTTGGACTACATCGAACTGACAGCGTTCGTCAGCCCTAAGGCCGTGCCGATGATGGCGGATGCGGTGGATGTCATGGCGGCGGTGCGTGAGAAATACCCGCAGGTGCACGCGACTGGCCTCGTCTTCAACGAAAAGGGCTACCAGAACGCGGTAGCGGCGGGCGCGAACGCTGTCGCGCTAGTGCTGATTGTGCCGGATGCGCTGAGCAAGAGCAACAGCGGCAAAACGGCGGCTGAGTGGATCGACGCCTACACCGCGCTGATTCAGCAGGCAAAACGTGATCAAGTGTGGGTGCGCGCCTATTTAGCGGGGGCGTGGGTTTGCCCGTTCAGCGGGCCAGTGGAGAGAGCGGCAGTCCTGCACTACGCGGACGTGCTGGCCGACGCTGGGGCGGACGAGCTGTGCCCGACCGACCCGATTGGCCACGCGCACCCGGCGCAAGTTGAAGCGCTGCTGTCGGCGATGGCACAGCGCTACGGGGCTGAGCGCCTCGCCGTCCATTTGCACGATACCCTCGCCTTCGGCTTGGCCAACGCCTACGCCGCACTGCGGGTGGGCGTCCGCACAATAGACGCCAGCTTGGGCGGGCTTGGGGGGTGCCCCTTTGCGCCGGGGGCGGCAGGCAACCTCGCCACAGAAGACCTTGTGCTGCTGGCTGACAAGATGGGGCTAGAGACCGGCGTCAGCCTAAACCAACTCCATGAGACGATTGAGTCCTTTACACCAGTGTTGGGGCGTGTGATTGGCGGTCGCAGTCGCGCATGGTACTTGAGCGACCGACAAAAAGCTAAGCTATCGAACGTTAGTTAGTTCATTTATGGAGGTCAAAAGATGAAAGGGGTACGCGGTAAATTTGCTTCGTCGGTTTTGTTGGTCTGGCTGTTGTTGTCAGGGATCGCCGCAGTTGGGGCACAGGAAAACGTCGTCAAAATTGGGTTGGTCTCGCCGTTTACTGGTCCCATCGGCTTCTTGGGCCAGTGGATGGCCAACAGCGTGCAGGTGGAGGTTGATCGGATCAACGCCAATGGTGGTTTGCTCGGTGCACAGATTCAGCTGATCACGCGCGATGACGAGGCTAATCCAGCACGCTCGGTTGAAATCGTCCGCGAGTTCATTCAGCGTGAGCGGGTCAACCTAATCATCGGGCCGTCGTTCTCGTCGAACGCGCTGGCAGTGAAGGATCTGATCGAAGCGTCGGGCACGTTGGCGCTCTTCCCAACGGTGGGCGCGCGTGAACTGCTAGCAGATCAGCCCAAGTACTTGTTCCGCACACAAGAGTCGACCCTGCTCACTGCTACGGAACTGATGCGCTATGCACAAGCAGGCAACTTCAAGAAAGTGGCTATCTTCTCACCCGATGATGCGTTTGGGCGTGACTATGACAACCTGTTCGTAGAACTAGCGGCCGACTATGACCTTGAGTACTTGGGGGCGGTGTTCTTCCGCATCGACGATCAAGACCTCAGCGCCTATGCTCTGCGCGTGAACCAGCTCGGCGCGGATGCGGTCATCATCCCAACGGGCAACAGCACGCTGGCGGGTCGGGCGTTGGTGGCGCTGAACGCGGTCGGCTCTACGGCGCAAATTTTGGGCATTTCTGGCTTGCAGGGGTATACCTTTGCTGAGTTGGCAGGCGATGCGGTGATCGGCTCGGTGTTCGTGTCGGTGTATATTGGGTTCCCGGCGGGCGTGCCGTTTGAGGAAATGCCGACGGGCTATGCTGAACACGTGCAGCGAGTGATCGATGCCTACGGCGTGATTGACGGGGCCAGCCTCAGAACCTACCCCGGCACCGCGCTGGCTGGGTCGGCTGTGCAGATTTGGGAGCGGGCTGTGTTGGCCGCTGGTTCGTTTGACGCGGATGCGGTCGCGGAGGCGATCAGCACGCTGACCATTCCCGCCGAAGAGTCGTTGACGGGCACAGAGGTGTCCTTCAGCCCTGAGTCACACGAAGCCTACGGTGAAGGATCGATGTACTTCTACTCGTGGTACAAATCAGAGGATGGCACGTATGGCTTCTCTGAAGTGCCGCTGCCGGGCACAGAAGAATAGCTGAACCACAACCGGAAGAGTCCTCTAGTGAGCGTCGTGACCTCAACAGGGGACTCTATCTTTATCTGACGGGTTTGAGTGGGGCGTCTGGTTATGGTACTGAGTGATTTTGGGGCTATTTTTTTTCAGGCGTTGATTGGTGGGCTGGTCGTCGGCGCGATTTACGCATTAATTGCCATTGGCTATAACCTCATTTACGCGACCACGCGTGTGTTGAACTTTGCGCAGGGCGAATATCTCGCGGTTGGCGCGCTGCTGGGCTACACCTTTCAAGTGACGCTAAAGCTGCCTATCCCTATTACTTTGCTGGGCGTTGTGTTGGCAATGGTGGTGGTCGGTCTGATAACCGAGCGCCTGATTATGGTTCCTGTGCGGCGCGTGGGCGGCTATGCGTGGATTCTGACGACGCTAGGCGTATCGATTATCATACGCAACGTGCTGGCGATCATCTACGGGGCTGAACCGGTTAATCCACCGCCGCTCTTCGATGGGCGCATTACCTTTAGTGGGGTGTTTATCACCTACCAGCAGATCTGGATCATCGTGGCGGCGCTGCTGCTCATGCTGCTTAATGAGTTGTTCGCGCATCGCACGTTTTTGGGCAAAGCAATTCGTGCCACTGCCTACAGCTACAACGTTGCCGCGCTGATGGGCATTCCGGTCGGGCTGACGATCCAACTGAGCTTCATCTTGAGCGCCATCGTGACTGGCCTAGCGGGCACGTTGATCGCGCCAATCGTGTTTGCTGATGCCAACATGGGCCTCATCTTAGGGCTGAAAGGCTTCGTTGCCGTCGTCGTGGGCGGGTTGGGCAGCGCGCGCGGTGCGCTCGTGGGCGGCATCGCGGTTGGGCTGCTAGAAGGGTTCCTGCGTGCAGTGCTGCCATCCTTGCTGCAAACGAGTTTCAATTGGAGCAACATCGTCGTGTTCGCGCTGTTGGCGTTGATGCTGCTGTTTCGCCCCAAAGGGTTATTTGGCCAAACAGTGGCCGATCATCACTGAGCGCCGAGTAAGGATGATAACTCAGTAAGGATGACAACTCATGGCACAGACAACTTCACAACAATCACCGCCCCAAGCCGTTAAGTCAAACAACAATTTGTCAGATTGGCTTCGGCGCGCATGGATGCCTTTGGTTCTGATTGCGATTTTGGTAACACTGCCCTCAATCGTGTCGATCGTCAACCCGCGAGAGTATAGCTTTTGGGTTTTCATGGCGACATCGATCGGGATCACCATCATTTTGGTGACCTCGCAGAATTTGGCGATGGGGTACACTGGCCTCGTCTCGATTGTGCAGACCGGCCTATACGGCGTTGGCGCTTACACCGCCGCCATCCTCGCGCGCGAGATGGGCTGGAGCTTCTGGGTGGTGTTGCCCATCGGTGTGCTGGGCGCAGCAGCGGTGGGCTTGCTGATTTCTTTAACGACGATGCGCCTGAGCAATTTGTATTTCGCCATCGGGACGATGGCTTTCAACATCATCATCGTCGAGTTCATACGCGAAGGGGGGCGCTTTACCGGCGGTGAAATTGGCATCTTTGGCATCAAACGCCCCGACTTCTTCGGCGTCAAGCTAGACGACACGCTCTACTACTATCTGGTGATGGGGGGCTTGGTCGTCGTCCTCTTGACGCTGTCTAACTTGGTTCATCGTTCCAAGTATGGGCGCATTTTCCGCGCGCTGAAAGGCAACGAGAGCGCGGCGGTGGCGTTGGGCATCGATCCGCTGCCCAACGC
>DAOUBS010000052.1:0-28978 GCA_034432435.1 Anaerolineae bacterium | reverse complement strand
ACCGATCATTTTGAGCCGCTGCTGACTGCCCTGAGCGCCTATGAAGGCAATCAAGAGACGTTCAACCCCTATCAGACCGCCACCCTCTACGGACGGGCGCGTTTGGCCAATTTGCACAGCTTCTTAATCCAACGCCAGACATCGGACACACTGCTGCTGATGGAAGCGCCCGGCTACCGCGGCTGCCGCGTGACCGGCGTGCCCGTCACCAGCCGCCGCGTGATGAGTAGCCCGCTGCTGCACGGTGGCCTGTTCACGCCCATGCCGGATGAGCACGTCGAGCCGGACTTCCGCCCTTACCTCAGCGAGCAGAGCGCCACCATCGTCTGGCAGACGTTGGCCGACCTGAACGCGGCCCCGCTGCTGTGGAACGCCGTTCCGTTCCACCCACACCTGCCCGCGCAGCCCGCCGCCAACCGCACTCCGCGCGCCGCCGAGGTACAAGCCGGGCTGGCTTACTTGCAAATGCTGCTGCGCGTGGTGAGCGTGCGGCGCTTCGTGGCTGTGGGCAATGTAGCCGCGCGTGCGCTGGCGCAGCTTGAGATCGACCACACGCCGATCCGCCACCCAGCGCAGGGCGGCAAGAACGACTTCGTGCGTGGGCTGCATGCCGCGCTGCACAAGTGAACCATGCCCCGCACGCACCTACCCGTAGTAAAATAGACACCACACACACAAGGAGCGTTTACAGTTATGGATAGAAAGACCGCCCTCACGATGGGGGTGATCGTCGTGCTCGTGTTTGCGCTGTACCTCGCGTCCCCGCCGGCGTCTTCGCCAACCAACGTCAGGCCGAGGACGGCCACTCCGTCGCCCATCAGCCCAGAGGCCACCCCACTGCCCCCCCTCGACGAGGCCCGATTGCTGCCTATCAGCGGCGATAACCTCGACGGCCAGACGCTCACCTTTCCCGCCGATTTCAACGCCCCGTTCAACCTCGTCGTGATGCCCTTCAACCGCGACCAGCAGACCGCCGCCGTCGGCTGGCTGGCGACGTTCGAACAGGCCGCCAGCCGTGATGCGCGCGTGGCTTACTATAGCATCGCCGCGCTGACTGACCTCACGCCCCTCGTCAAAACGCTGGTGGTGCAGGGGTTAAACGTGGCCGTGCGTGAACCAGCCACCCGCCAGCGCGTGGTTGTCACGTTCCTTGAGGATCAGGCTGCGGTCGTTGCTGCGCTGAGGGCAGGCGACACCGCTGCGATGCGTGTGCTGATCGTGGCGCAGGATGGCCGCGTCTTGTGGCAGACGAGCGGTGAACATAACGCAGAGCGAGAGGCGGCGCTGATTGAAGCGCTGGACGTGCTGCTATCGGCAGACAGCGAATAAAAAAAGGGCGACCCGCGAGTCGCCCGCTCATCTATGCCTTGAGCTGCTCAAGGAACTTCTGACGGAACTTGGCCACTTTGGGGGCAATCACCGCCTGACAGTAGCCTGCGTGCGGGTTGTTCTTAAAGTATTCCTGATGGTAATCCTCGGCCATGTAAAAGGTGCTGGCGGCGGTTACCTCGGTGACGATGGGTTTCGGCCAGACTTGCAGCGCGGACAGCTCTTGGATCACCTGCCGCGCGGTGTCGCGCTGTGCCTCGCTGGTGTAGAAGATCACGCTGCGGTACTGCGGCCCCACGTCTGCCCCTTGACGGTTGAGCGTCGTCGGGTCGTGGATGGTGAAGAATACGTTCAGCACATCGCGGAAGCTGATAACGTCGTTGTCAAACGTCACGCGCACCACTTCCGCATGGCCGGTGTCCCCGTTGCAGACTTGTTTATAGGTGGGGTTGATGACGTGCCCACCCATATACCCTGACTCTACTGAGATGACGCCCTTCAGCTCATCGTAAACAGCTTCCAAACACCAGAAGCATCCACCTCCCAATACTGCTACCTCTTGTGCCATCTCTACACTCTGACCTCCAACTTATTTACGACGACGTTCTAAAAAGCTAACATGGAATGACACAATCTTAGCTTATGGTGCGGTGAGAAATTCATGTACCAGTGATTGGAAGTGGTGCACGCCGTTCTCGCGCAGGACGCTGAAGCGCCCACGGTCGTAGCTGCGCGACTGGAGGCCTTTCTGCACAATCTCGCAGATTTCGATGTCTTCCTGTTGGATTTGGTCGCTGAACTGGATCACACTCTGCATGCTCTCCCAGCCCGGCCCTGTGCCCGGCTGCTCAAAGTACCACTCGAAGATCGTCAAGGTGCGCTCGTGGTTGATCGGCAAGACGATATTGATCGACACGTTGTCAAGGTAGACGTTGAGCATGACGTTCGGGAAGATCCAGAAGTAGAGGGCTTGCTCCTCGTCTTTGGTGCGGACGTAGCGGCGGTCACGGTCGCGCGGGTCGGTCAGGTCGATGTCGCGGATGGGCGCGTACTGCGACGAGTGATAGCGGAAGGTGTCCACGCGGTATTGATCGTAATCCAACTCACGGAACAGCGCCGGGTGCGCGGTCGGCAGGTGGTAGCCCTCAAGGTAGTTGTCGACGTAGACCTTCCAGTTGCAGGCGATTTCGTAGTCACGGCGTTCGATGCTGGTCATGCGGTCGATGTGGAAGCCTTTCTGCTTCATCTCGGCCATGATGTCGCCGTAGCAGGTGTCTTTCATGTCGGGGGCGTTGGGGTCAAGGTTGACGAAAATGAACGGCCCCCACGCCTCCACCTTGACTGATGGCAGGCAGTTGGCGTCTTTGTTCCAGTTTTGGACGCCGTCGAACTCAGGGGTGGCCAGCAGCTTGCCGTCTAGCCCATACGTCCAGCCGTGGTAGTGGCATTGCAGCGATTTACGGTTGCCTTTGCCACGCGCCACCTGCGCCCCGCGATGGCGACAGACGTTGTAGAACGCCTTCAGTTCGCCTTCTTTGGTGCGCGTGACGACCAGCGGCTCACCAACCAGCTCACACGCAAAGAAGTCGCCCGGGCGCGCCACCATGTCCGTTCGCCCGACGGGCTGCCATGTCCGCCAGAAGATCTTTTCTTTCTCCAACTCAAGGAAGGCCGGATCGGTGTACCAGCGCGCGGGCATCGTCGTGGCGGTGGCTAAATCAGCCGATGGGGTGAAGTCCGACAGATCAAGTTGGGTCATAGGCGGTTCTCCTGAGGGTAATAGTAAGAGGTGGTTAACGTAAATTATGACACACTTTGAACTACTTGGAAATGCGCCGCAGCAGATGAAACTACCCACCGCAGGGACAGGACAGGCGCTGTGCCCACAGCAGTGAGTGCGCGTATAATAAACGCAAACCGCATGGTGAGTTGTCATGAGCATTCGAACGGATCGTATCCACTCGCGCTTGACGCCTGTCGAACCCGCTGCGGAGCGCCTGCCCTTCTGGTCGCGCTCCACCAATCCAATTGTGCGGCGGCACCTAGGGCTGTATTGGCGCACGCTACCGCCGGAGCTGTTGCCCGTGCTGCGCATCGTCTTGGTGTGGGTGGCGCTCTTGATCGGCGGGGTGCTGGTCTTCGACGTGCTGCAAGTGGCCCTTGTGTTTCTGATCGTGTCGTTTGTCGTGCTGCCAGTGCTGACGCTGTGGTACGCCCACCTCTTGATCGAGATTGCCGTGCGCAGCGCGGCGATGATGCAGGAAGAACAGCGCAACAACACCCTCACGCTGCTGATGACGACGCCGATGAGCTTAGAGCAGATCCTGCTGGGGAAGGTGGCGGCGGCCTTCTGGCGGCGGATGGATGATTGGGTGCTGATCGTCTACGGCGTGGCGCTGGCCGCCCCGCCTGCGCTCTACTCGGCGATGTCGCCCGTGTGGCAGGGAACAGGGTCGCCGCTGCTGGTGTCGGTGGCAGTGGTGGGCGGGCTGGCCGTGGCGCTGCTGCGGATCATGCTCGAGCCGGTCATGATCGGCATGATCGGTGTGTTCGTGGGCGCGGTCGTGCCGTATCGCAACACGGCCATCAGCTTGTCAGTGGCTTTAGGGGCGGCCTACATCGTCCTGATCAACCTGCTGGCGCGCCTGCCGAACTTGCGCCCACAGCAAATCGGACGGGTAACAGTTGCGCCGGACTATGGGCTGATCGTGTTGATCGATTTCGTGCTGCCGATTGCGCTGCCCGCGCTCATCACGTGGGGGCTGCTGCGCGTGACGGCGCGGTTGCTGCGGCGTGACTAGGTCTGCATGAAAGCTTAACACTTCCTTAACTGAAAAAACGCTTTCGTGCGCTAGCATGTTAGCGTCAAAACGCAGTCAAAATAGGAGGGTTTACCTGATGATTCGCATGGTTCGTTGGTTGGGCGTTTCAGTTTTGTTGGCTGGGTCGCTCGCGTTTAGCACGGCTCAAGAGACGATTACGATTGATTTTTACTATCCGACAGCGGTTGACGCCCCGATCAACGCCATCATCCAAGAATATGCAGATCAGTTCATGGCGCAGAACCCGGGCATCCGCATCAACCCGGTCTACACGGGGACGTACACCCAAACGCGCGACACGATCAACACGGAGATTGTGGGCGGCGGCAAGGGGCCAGACGTCGCCGTGATGCTGACGACCGACCTCTACAGCTTCATCGAAGAGGGCGTCATCATCCCGCTGGACGATTACATTGCCACGCTGGACGATCCGGATGCGTTCGTGGCGGACTTCTTCCCGTCGCTGTGGCTCAACAGCCTCGACGAAGAGGGTAAGATCTGGAGCATCCCGTTCCAGCGCAGCACGCCGATCATGTTCTACAACGCCGACCTGTTCGCTGAGAAGGGGCTGGAAGTGCCCACCAACTTAGATGAACTGCGCGAGGTGGCCGCCGCCCTGACGGAGCCAGACGGCAGCCGCTGGGGGTTGATGATCCCTGTGCAGGGAACCTTCCCGATTTGGATGTTCCAGAGCTTCGCCATCGCCCACGGGCAGAACTTGGTGAGCGACGACCCGGCTGAGGTGTTCCTGAACACGCCTGAGACGTTGGAAGCTGTCACCGCGCTGACTGAACTCGGCACGGTGGACGGCGTGATGCCAGCGGGCGGCACGGCATGGGGCGACACCCCCAGCGCCTTCGTCGCGGGGCAAGCCGCCATGATCTACCACACCACCGGCAGCTTGACCACCATCCTGAACAACGCGCCCTTCACTGTGGGTACGGCCTTCCTGCCTAGCGGCCCTGCCGGCGCAGACGGCACGGGCTTCGGCGCGCCCACCGGCGGCGGCAACCTCTACATCTTCGACACCCCCGACAACCCGCGCAGTGAGGCCCAGCTAGAGGCCGCTTGGAAGTGGGTGCAGTTCCTCGCCTCGCCAGAGGTGCAGTCCGATTGGGGCACGCGCACGGGCTACATCGCCGCGCGCATCTCCGCGTGGGACATCGACCCGCTCAAGAGCCGCGCTGAGGAATTCCCGCAGTACACCGTCGCCCGCGATCAACTAGCCATCGCTGGCAAAGAGTTCTCATCCTACCGCGCCATCGACATCCAGAACATCATCAACGCGACGCTGAGCCAGATCATCTCTGGGGCTGTCCCGTTGAGCGAGGCTGAGGCTGTTCTGGCCAACGCCCAAGCACAGATCGACAACCTGCTAGCGGACTACCGCTAAGCGCAAACAAGGCGCATGTCGTCGTCGATGATGGCATGCGCCTTGTTGTATTGATCGCACATGGCTACAAAAGCGGTGGCATTGCCTCAACTCGTTGATAACACGTCGATTTTGACGCGCCTGCTGCGCGCGCTGCTGCCTTATTTGTTGATCGCCCCAACGCTGCTGGGCGTGTTCACGTTTACGCTGCTGCCGGCGGTGCGAACGATACACGACAGCCTCTATGAGCCGCCGCGCATGGCGCGCGGCGATCCGGCCTTCGTCGGGCTAGAGAATTACGCAGCGCTCTTCAACCCACAGCATCATCTGGGCGCGCGCTTCGGCCAGATTTTGGGCAACACGCTCGCTTTCTCGCTGGCCACGGTGGGGGTCAGCGTGCCGATTGGCTTGGGAATGGCGCTGCTGCTCAATCGGCGGATTCGGGCGATGGGCTTCTGGCGCTTTGCGGTCTTCTATCCTTCGCTGCTGCCGTTGATCGGCGCGGCCAGCATCTGGGCGTTCTTATACGCGGACACCGTCGGGCTGATCAACACGACGCTGCGCGCGCTGGGCCTGCCTACCAACAACTGGCTGGGCAACCCGAACACCGTGCTAGCGTCGATCATCACGGTGGACATCTGGAAGCAGTCCGGCTATCACATGCTCTTCTTCCTCGCTGGCTTGCAAGCGATCCCGCAAGACCTCTACGAAGCGGCGGAACTGGACGGCGCGAGCTACTGGCAGCAGTTGACGGCCCTCACGCTGCCACTGCTGCGCCGCACGCTCTTGTTCGTGTTGGTCGTGGCGCTCACCTTCAGCTTTCAGACGGTGGAACAGTTGGGCGCGCTGGGCATGGGCAAACCGGCTGACCGCGGCAACCTGCTGCTGTACTTTATCTTCCAGAACATCGGCGAGCGGCGCAACTGGGGCTACATCAACGCGATGTCGGTTATCTTGGCGGCGATACTGCTCGTCTTCACTGTGACCAACTTCTTCCTGCTAGAGCGAGGGCGCGAAGATGAGCGCTGAGATGCAACCCTATCGGCGGCGCAACCGCTGGAGCGTCGCTGCTGACGCCCTCACGGTGCTCATCAGCGTGATCTGGCTGCTGCCGCTCATTGCTAGTG
The DNA here is from genome assembly GCA_034432435.1 of Anaerolineae bacterium. GTDB lineage: Bacteria > Chloroflexota > Anaerolineae > Aggregatilineales > Phototrophicaceae > JANWYT01. The sequence continues at coordinate 22,328 of DAOUBS010000052.1, read as the reverse complement.
TGTTTATGAGCTTGCGCCCTGCCAGCCGCCCGCTGAGCCAAGATACCCTGCTGTGGGCGCTCACCAGGGCTGACGAGGCGGGCATTTTTCTGCCGTGGCTCACCCTTGAAAACTACGAGCGCGCCCTGCTGATCGCGCCGTGGGGAACGCACTACCTGTCGAGCATCATCTTCGTGGTGGGCACGCTGGTGGTGCAGTGGTTCACGGTGACGTTTGCCGGCTACGCCTTCGCGCGGATGCGCTTCTTCGGGCGGGATCTGCTGCTGTACTTGATCCTCTTGCAGTTGATGATCCCGGCGGGGGTACTGCTGGTGCAAAACTTCGCCACGATTCGCCAGCTTGGGCTGTATGACACGCACATCGCCATGATGATCCCGTATTGGGCGTCGGCTTTTGGCACGCTGTTGATGCGCCAAGCCTTCCGCGAAGTGCCGATTGAGCTAGAAGAAGCGGCGCGCATCGACGGCGCAACCCTATTTCAGATCTTGTGGCGCGTGTACATCCCGCTGTCGATTCCGTCTCTGCTGGCTTTTTCGATTGTGAGCGTCAGCAGTCATTGGAACGAACTGCTCTGGCCGCTAATCATCACGCGCTCGCCGGAGGTGCGGCCTTTGACTGTCGGGCTGAATCAACTTTTTACCACCTCCGACACGGGCGCAGCTTACGGCCTGCTGATGGCGGGCACACTCATGGTGATCTCGCCCCTGATTGTGCTGTTCGTGCTGTTCCAGAAGCAGTTCATCAACAGCTTTGCCTCCAGCGGGTTGAAATAACAGGCACGACCTGCGCTGCCTGTTGTTTCATCTGTGTGGGGGCGCTAGGCGTTCACGGCTTTCTGAGCCAGTTGGGCTTTCATCTGGCGCGCCGCCAGCGCATAGCCGCCGCCGCTGCCGTCGATGAAGTGCACCTGCCGCCCGAAACGGTCGAACACGAGGCAGGTCATTAAACTGTGGGATGAGACGTGCACGCCGTAGACCAGCTCCCCGGCGAGGCGGCGCTTCTCCAAGAACTTGGTGAGCAGCTCGCGCTGAAGGGGCGTGCCCGCCATGATCATCCGCAGCACGTCGTCGAACTTCTCGCGGTCAGTGCTGTTGATGACGACTTGTTTGTACGGCTCCCAGATTTTGTCTTTGTAGCTCCATAAGAGGTAGCCGCCCCACGTCCAAGCCATGAGCTTGAGCCGCGCCCACAAGCTGCTCGTGCGCTGGCGGATGCGCGTCTCGATGCTGAACAGGCGCAGCCGCCACGCGGGGGTCATCCGTTCGATGTTGATCGGGTTGCGCTTTAGGCTGTCACCGTAGATTGATTCGATCGTTAGGATGACGTCGCGGTAGATGGAGTTGCTGAGGCTGCGGCTTGGCCCAGTCACCATGACGATCAGGCTCACGGTCTCCTCTGAAGCGCTGGGCATCTCACTCCAGCGGCATTCATACCCGCTGAAGTCGGCCTCATGCGGTTGGCCGTCGTCTTGGATGAGGTAGCGATCCTGCACGGCGGGGTCTTTGATCATCTGGTCGGCGTAGCTCAGCCCACCGCCGCTGAAGATCGCTTGGCTGAAGTTCTCTGAGAAGCGCAGCCGCGCCACGCGCACGTCATAGCCTGCTGCGCGCACATCCGCCACGGGCACGATGCCAATGCGCAGGTCAAGGTCGAACTGTTCGCGCGCGAGGCGCTGCGTGGCGATCAGCGCGTCCACCGCGGCCTCGCGCATCATCGCCGGGAAGACGATCGTCGCGCCGTCCCCCCCGAACACGAACGGGATTTCTACCCCCTGCGGCACAGCGTTGAGCAGCGCAGTGATGCTGGCAGCGGCCAAGCCGTTGACCTCTTTGTAGCGGCCTGCTTCAATCGCCTTCGTCGAGCCGCGCACGTCCGTGATGGCGATCAGCCAGTCATTTGGCACGTCGTGGTAGATGCTGTCGTCTACGATGTCAACGAGTCGATCAACGCTGGGCAGTTCGTCATAAAAGCGTGTCGTGTCCATGCTCATCTTTCGGCTGTTTTTACCCACTGTATGCCGACACCATGAGCGACAGATGAATCACTGGGCGGGGGCGGCCGGCGCGTCCAACGTGATGCCCGGGGCCTGCACCGACAAGGCAAACGACAAATTGCCCTCGACAAACCAAGCTGGGATCGGCGACACAATCACCTGCTGCCACAAAAACTCAGCCAAGCCTCCCTCCACCCAGCGCTTGCCCCCCTCGAACGCTAGGGTTTCCAAGCTGAACCCAGTGACTGACGGGTCCCAGATCTGGTAGGGGCGCATGAGGTCAAGCGGCACTTGTTCCGCGGCAAGCCACACCCCCACCGGGCGGAACAGGCGCGGCGCGGCAGCCAACTGCTGACAGCGTTCAACCACATCTGAGAAATACGAGCCCGGCCAATCAGCGAAGAAATCTGTGACGTGGTTGGTGTTGTTGACGTTGAGCACGATCTGCTCATACACGGGCTGCTCAGCCGTGGGCGCTTGGCGCGACAGCCCGGCATCGTAGGTGTAGATGCGGAACTCTACTACTAGATCGTAGACGAATTCTTCAATGGCGCGGTCGTCTACAAGGTCGAACAGGATTTCATAGTCGCCCGTGCGCGGGTTGCTGCGCACGAACACCACGCGGCCATCGCCGTAAAGCGTGCACTCAGGGATGATATTGTCGCGCACGTGGGCAGGCGGATTGCCCCCCGTAACGTGCGCGCGGAACACCACCGCCAACGGATCACGATTCCAACTAACGCTGGTGGGTGCATCCGACAGATCCGCCGCAGGGGGCGCGTCGCCGCCACACCCCGCAGCAACCATCATGACTGCCAGCGCTGCCAGCCCAAGCCATCGTCTCATCGCTCTCGTCCCCCTGTGTTCTCGCCGGTGATTGGCTTCGGTATTCATATTCTACACAGATTCGCCCCATTCTGCGGATTTTGCGCTACAATTCGTTACATGATTCATACAACTCACGTGTGACACAAGACTGCTGGCTAAGGTTCAGAGTCATGATCATGATAGGCAATGAAGCTCTCTATCGCGTCTTATTCGATAGCAACCGCTCGGTAGTGCTGATGCTCAACCCACGCACCGGTGAAATCGTCGACGCGAACACAGCCGCCTGTGCCTACTATGGCTATCATCTCGAGCAGATGCGCGCGATGGACGTGTCTCAGCTCAGCCCCCAGCCACCAGAGGTGATGCGCAACGCGATGGTCGCTGCCTTGCAACAGACGACCTCAGGCGGCGTGTTTAAGCATCGCCTTGCTGACAGTAGCCTGCGCGATGTGGAGATCGAGTTCGTGCCAGTCGAGTGGGACGGGCATCGCTTGCTCCATGCTACCATCACCGATGTCACCGTGACGCTGCAAATTGAAACGTCGCTGCGTGGGAGCGAGGCGCGCTTTAATCGGCTGATCGACATCGTGCCGCAGGGCATTTGCGTCCAGAGCCCTAACGATCAATTTGTGTTCGTCAACGACAAATTCTGCGAGCTGGTCGGCTACAGCCGCGAAGAGCTGCTGGCTAGCAACATCCTGTTGATCCTGCACCCCTCTAGCCGTGGGGTAATGCGGCATCAGGGGCAGCTTCGCCGCGCGGGTGAAAGCAGCATCTACGAGACGAAGCTGATGCGGCGCGACGGCAGCGAGTGGTACGCGCTGGTGAGCGCCGCGCCCGTCCAAGATCGTGAGGGGCGCTTTCAGGGCACGTTCAGCATCTTCACCGACATCACCGCGCGCAAAGAGGCCGAAGAAGCCCTGCGCGAGAGCAACGCCGAACTGGACGCTTTCGCCCACACGGTCGCCCACGACCTCAAAAACCCCCTCTCGGTGTTAGTCGGCTTTTCGAACCTGTTAGAGTCTGATTATGAGGGAATGGAGGTCGAACAGGTCAAAGAGTCGCTGCAGATCATCGGGCACACCGCTACCAAGATGGTGAGCATCATCGACGAGCTGATGCTGCTGGCGCAGATGCGCCGCAGCGAGATCAAGCTCGAGCCGATCGACACGCCGCGCATCTTGCGTGAAGCGTTTACGCGCCTGCGCTTCATGATCAACCAGTACAGCGCGATCATCGAAATTGCCAATGAGCACGAGATTCCAACGGCGTTGGGCTATGCACCGTGGGTAGAACAGGTATGGATCAACTACCTCAGCAACGCGATGAAGTACGGCGGCACGCCCCCACACGTCATAGTGGGCGGGGAGATGACCGCTGATGGGCGGGTGCGCTTCTTCGTGCGTGATAACGGGCGCGGCCTGCCGCGTGACAAGCTCGACCGGCTGTTCATCCCGTTCGAGCGCCTTGAAAAATCGCGCGCGGAAGGCCACGGGCTGGGCTTGTCGATCGTCAAGCGTATCCTCGAGAAGCTCGGTGGTGAAGTCGACGTTGTGTCAGAAGTCGGTGTCGGCAGCGAATTTCGCTTCATTTTGCCTCATGCCAGCAGCTTCAGCGGCGACTAGAACGCGACAGTGCTAACAAGGACAGCTCTTGATTGAACGCTTACGAGTACACAGTAGAGCGCGGGGTGCACTGCTTCCGCTTTACCCCCAACGGAGAAACGACGTTCGCCGCGTTCATGGAGCACGTGGCACAGATCACCGAGCAGGCTGGCGATGCGCTCTACGTGCTAGCAGATATGCGCCACAAGGGCGAGGAAGTCAGCGTGTTGGAGGTGCTGAGCGTGATCCGCAAGGTCGAACGACGCAGCCCGCAGCGCCCGCCCATCCACGTGGCTGTGATCGAGTATGACCTGCCCGTGGTGAAATCGGTTCGGGTGGTGTGTGCAATCATCGGGCGCAAGCAAGATCGCTTCCGCGTGTTCTTGTCGCACGAGGCCGATAAAGCCCTGCCGTGGCTGCTGGGGGAATGAGCATGAATCGGCTGTTCGTCGCCAGCGGCATCTTCCACCCGGAGCCGGGCGGCCCCGCCACGTATCTGCATCAGGCACTGCCCGCCCTGCAAGCGCTGGGCTGGGAGGTGCGCGTGCTGACGTTTGGCGCAGGCGGGGGCGGCTATCCCTACCCCGTGACGCGCGTCCCACGTGGGGCGCTGCCGCTGCGCTATGGGCGCTACGCTGCGCAGGCGTGGCCGTACTTGCGCTGGGCGGACGTGGTCTACGCTCACACTATCGATCTGCCGTTGGTGACGCGCTGGCGCGCGCGGCGCGACCTGCCGCGGGTGCTGAAGGTCGTTGGCGATGTCGCATGGGAGCGCGCTGTGCGCAAGGGCTGGGTCGCGCCCGACACGGACATCGACACCTTCCAGACGATGCGCGCATCCGCCACCGTGGAGGCCGCCCGCCGCGCCCGCTGCGCCCAAGCGCAAGCCATGACGCGCATCATCACCCCCAGTGAGTACCTGCGCCGCATGGTGATCGGCTGGGGGGTGGACCCCGACCATGTGCAGGTGATCTACAACGCGCTGCCTCCCTACGCGGGCGCACCGCTGACGCAAGCAGAGGCGCGCGCCCAGTTGAGGCTAGAGGCGCGCCCAACACTGCTCACGGCGGCGCGCCTCCAGCCGTGGAAAGGAATTGATCACCTCATCGCGGCGTTGAGGCATTTGCCCGATGTGCGGCTGCTCGTGGCGGGAGAGGGCGACGACCTGCCGCGCTTGCGCGCGCTGGCGGCCCCATTGGGCGCGCGCGTGCAGTTTTTGGGGCAGCTCGCGCGCGAGGCGCTCTACGTCTACATGCAGGCCGCTGATTACTTCGTCCTCTACAGCGGGTATGAGGGGCTGGCGCACACGCTCTTAGAGAGCCTGCGTGTGGGCACGCCGCTGATCGCCAGCGCACGCGGCGGCAACGTCGAAGTGGTGCAGCACAACGTGAACGGCCTGCTCGTGCCCTATGCGGACGTGCCCGCGCTGGTGGAGGCGCTGCGGACAGCCTTCGCGCCAGGCCAGCGCGAGCGCCTTGCCCAATGCACCCACGAAGGGATGGAACGCTTCACGTTCGAGCACATGATCCACGCGACGGACGCCGCGCTGCGGCAAGCGCTGCGCGGGTGAGCGTTTTATCTTGCGTGGGTGAGCATTTTATCTAGGCATTTATAAATATTTCAACTATTTTTCACCGCTAAGATACGACGAAGCGCGTTATACTCTTTATGAGGAAGTATGAATCCGTTCACATGATGCGCATGAGCGAGCCTAGCCAGCCCTCTAACAGCTTTCCGAGTCAACGTTTGCTGCGATGGCGCGGCGCGCTGTGGGCCGCTGTGGCGTTGATGGGGGGCGGATTGTTCGTGGCCGGCACAGCAGCCTACTATCAATCCCTGCTGGTGTCGCCGCGCTACATTCCGTATGCGCTTCTCTTGGCAGATCTCAACTTGACGCTTAACTGGTTGGCGTTGTGGCTCGTGGGGTGGGAGATCGCGGCGATGATCGTTTGCGGCCTCGTCTCGGTGGTGATCATCTTGCAGCGCGCCGATGAGACGATGGCGTACCTTATCAGCCTTACGCTGCTGTTCATCGGCTTCGGCCTATCCTACGTCGCTGCCCAGCTTGACCCCTTGTTAGGCGCAGTCGTCATCACCATCAGCTTCTATTTCTTCGTCATCCCGCCCAATCTGTTCCCGAATGGGCGTCACGTCCCCCGCTGGACGCGCCTCACGACGGCGATCGCGGTGCCCTTCTTCTTGCTCACGCTGCCGCTGCAAGTGACAGCGCTCGACATCCGCAGAGGGCAGCCCGTGTCAGAATGGTACGATCTGGCGGTGTTGGGGATGCTCAGCCTTTTGGGGCTGGTGGTCTTTGGTCAGGTTCAGCGCTATCGCCATTACTCAACGCCAGCACAGCGCCAGCAGACGAAGTTCGTCATGATGGGCATTGGCGTGGGCATGGTGTTGGAGGTCATCGTCTGGGGCACGGCCTTGCTGCCCAACGCGGCACATCCTTTCATCGCGCCTGATGAAAGCGTTTACACTTACCTCAGCCTGTTCGTGATGCTCTTGGCGGTGGCGCTGCAAGCGTTGGCGCGGGTGTCGATTGCGCTGGGCGTAGGCTTGGCTGTGCTGCGGGCGCGTTTGTGGGATATCGATCTGGTCATCAATCGGTCGCTCGTCTACGGCGGCGTCAGCCTGCTGGTGGCCATGGCCTTGCTGCTGGCGGCTTATCTCATTCAGACTTTGCTAGGGGATCAACAATCCGAGATAGCTCTGCTGCTGGCGGTGAGCTTGGCGCTTGGCTTGTTCAACCCTGCGCGGCGCACTGTGCAGCGTTGGGTCGATCGGCACGTGTATGGGCTGCGCTTTAACCTTGACCAGCTCAATCAACCTGAATCAGCGCTGCCCATCCAACGGCGCGGCGTGCTGAGCGGCGAGCAGATCGGCGCGTACCGCCTGCTTGAATTGATCGGCTGCGGCGGCATGGCTGAGGTCTACCGCGCTGAACGCAATGGCCGCTTCTACGCTGTCAAAACGTTGACGTATTTCGACGATGTGCCACAGATGCTGTTCGAGCGCTTTGCCCGCGAGGCCGAGCTGACGTACAACCTGCATCATCCCAACATCGTAGCGGTGCACACCTACGGCGAGGATCCGCGCTGCTTCTATATGGCGATGGAACTTCTGGAGGGCATGACTTTGCACCGCTATTTGAAGCAACACGACGCGCTGCCGCTGGAGAGAGTTGTCATGATCATTGAGCTTTTGGCGAGCGCGCTTGACTACATCCACAGCCACGGGCTGGTGCACCGCGACCTGAAGCCCTCTAACATCATGGTGAACTTTGACCAGCCGTGGCGCGTCAAACTGATGGACTTCGGCATTGCCAAGAGCACGACCGCCACCAACATCACAAGTACAGGCGCGATCGGCACAATCGACTACATGGCTCCAGAGCAGATCAAAGAGACACAAACGATCAACCAGCGCACCGACATCTACGCGCTGGCGGTGATCATCTACGAGATGCTGACTGGCACGCGCCCCTTTATTGGCTCAGCAGCGCAAGTCATGTTCGCTCACCTGCATCAGCCGCCGCCGCCGCTGCGCCTTGTGCTGCCTACTGTGCCAGAAGCGGTGGAGGACGCTCTGTTGCGCGGCATGGCCAAAGACCCTGCAGACCGCTTTAACTCGGCGGGCGCGCTGGCGCAAGCGCTTAGCCGCGAGGTGCATATGACAAACAGATCCGATTATTTGTTCTAAAACACACGGCTTGTGCTGTTTACTTTCAGTGGGTTCTTTTGTATACTGCCCCACACGAACAACGCCGTTGCAGGTCATACAAGGACAGCCAATTTTGGACATTCACTGGTACGGACACAGCTGTTTTCGGCTGAGCGAACGGGGTCAGACCACCATCTTGACAGATCCATACAGTGACACGTTGGGGCTTCCCCCGCAGCGTTGGAAAGCTGACGTGGTCACCGTTAGCCATGATCAGCCCGGCCACAACGCCACTGAGAACGTCAAAGGGGCGAATTACATTCTGACTGGCCCCGGCGAATATGAAATCGGCGGGACGTTTATCTACGGCATCGCCCTGCACAATGCTGAGAGCGGTCGGCTCAACGTCGCGTTCAAGTTTGAATACCCGACCGGCCTCACCGCGCTGCACGTGGGCGATCTAGCGCACGTGCCAGATCAGAGCGTCATCCAAGAGATCGGTGAGGTGCACGTGCTGATGATTCCTGTGGGCGGCGGGCATGGGATGAAAGCCCCGGTAGCCGCTGAACTGATTGGGTTGATTGAGCCAACTTACATCCTGCCGATGCACTACGCGCTGCCCGGCCTCACCATTGAGCTAGACCCGATTGACCGCTTTCTTAAAGCGATGGGGGTGAGCCGTGTGCAAGAAGATGAGACCCTGCGCGTGAGCCTTAGCACCCTGCCAGAGCAGCCCCAAGTTGTCTTGCTAACCCCGCAGTCCAAGAGCCTTTAGGAGCCATCATGCTGCCGGAGAAGACCCCCGTCAAGCTCATCATGAACTGGAACATCCAGTACGGTAAAGATCAAGAGTACTTGGAGTTTGTGATGCGCGAGTGGGTTCCAGCGACGACGCGCTTAGGGCTGCGCCTGTTGGGGGCGTGGTTTTCGGTATACGCGCACGACCCCGCACAGCCGCGCATCATGGCAGAAGCCCACGCGGAAGACCTGCCGACGATGCGCGCGATCTTGAGCAGTACCGAGTGGAAGCAGCTCCACGAGCGGCTGTTAGAGTATGTCGAGGATTACAGTCAGAAAGTGGTCTACGTCAACGGAGACTTTCAGCTGTAGCTGCGGTGGCGCTGCCTCAGCGCCAGCCCGACGATTACCCCCACCGCCAGCACCACCAGCCCAGCCCCAATAAAGCCCGTGAGCGGCTGAAGCAGCGCCGTGACCTCTCGCCAGTGCTCCCCCAGCCAGTAGCCTGCCAGCGTCAGCAAGCCGCTCCAGACGGACGCGCCGAGGAATGTGAACGCCGCAAAGCGCAGGCGCGGCATGCGGTTGGCCCCGGCAGGGATCGAAATCAACCCGCGCACGACAGGGATCGTGCGGCCTACCAGCACCATCCACTCACCGTGGCGCTCGAAGAGGCGCAGCACGCGGTCATACAGCGCCTCGCCGATGCCAAACCAACGCCCATAAGCGCGCAGAAAGCGACGAAAGAAGGCATCCCCAGCGGCGCGCCCCACGTGATACACCACCAGCGCCCCCAACAGCGACCCCGCAGCGCTGGCCAGCCACACGCGCAACGGGTTCAAATGCCCCTGTGCTGCCAAGTAGCCGCTGAAGGGCATGAATAACTCGCTAGGGATGGGCGGGAAGAGCGCCTCAGCGAACATCACCAACAGGATGCCCGCATAGCCGCCAGTCAAGATCAGGTCTTGTGCTGCGGCAATGATTTGTCCGAGTAGTTCGGTCATAAGCTCCACGGGAACACCAGTCGTACATTACTGTTAATTACTTTACGGACACTAGATAAAGAAAAAGTTCTAAACAGTTAAAAACGTGATAAGCGCCCTAAACGGTGTCGTGTTTCCTTAGAATTCCGTTGCTTGCCGCAGCTTGCGCCACGCTTTACAATTCATGTAGGTTCTTCTTGCTGCCGAGGTTGAGAATTTATGCCCAAGAGTGACATCGCTGTAATTGTGGACGACCGCGTGCGGCTTTTCTCGGCAGTGCTGGCCGCCACTGACTACCCGCAGACCTCGCAGGCGGCTAAGCGCTACCACGCTCATCCACATGCCCGTACCACGCTCAAGTACCTCACGGAGCAGAACGCTGCAGCTCACCCCGCCGCGCAGGGCATGCAGCAGTTGATCAACAGCGGCATCCCGCTGCACGACATCTTCAGCGTGGCTTTGTACACCAACTTTGAGACTTATGAATTTGAGGGCAAGCCGCCCGTCTGGTTGCACGAGAAGTGGCTGTATCAACTGACGGACTTCGCCCAAGAGATGGAGCTGGTGTCGCTGTGGCAAAACCCGATCAGCGCCCGCGCGTGGGAGGACGCCTACACGCAGATGACCAATATCTTCCGCCCCGTAGCGGTGAAGTCTTTCTTAAAGCCCTTCTTTGGCGAGATTGCGGAAGACCTGCTCGTCATGCCCAACATCAGCTACCCCGCTGAGGTTGAGTTGGGGCTGCGCACGCCGCGTCATCTGTTGTCGCTCATCCCGCCGCCGCTAGCCTGGGGCGAGAGCAACCCGTGGCCCTTCGACGAGGAGACGAACGTCACCCAATCCTATCGCGCGGCGCTGGCGCAGTACTGCCGCATCCTGCTCACGGAATACCTGCGCGACAACGCCGACCGTGTGGCCGAGGCCAGCAAGAAACCCCTGCCCGTCACCCCCCAACTGCGCGAGAAGCACCCGACATGGGTAGATCAGTTCACCGCGCTGTTCATCAGCGGCGTGGTCTACATCTACCTTGAGGATCACTTCAGCAAGCTCGAGTCCAACGCCTTCGAACTGATGGAGCGCAAGGTGCGTGGCATGACGCTGCTCGGTGCGACAATCAGCGTCATGCGCCGCTACATCAACGAGTACGGCAACCGCTATCACTCACTGGCGGACTTCCTGACGATCTTCCCGACTCAGCTTCGTGTCGCCAAGACCATCGTCGGCTCATGAACGCTTTGCGCGTCATCCACTTTGCGGATCTGCATGTCGGCATCGAGAACTACGGCGGCGTGCACCCTGAGACGGGCGTCAGCCTGCGCGTGGTGGACTTCCTCGCGCGGCTGGACGAGATCGTCGCGTTCGCGGCAGATCATGAGACCGACCTGGTGGTCTTCGCCGGGGACGCCTTTCAACACGCACGCCCAGACCCGACGTTCCAACGCGCGTTTGCGCGGCGCATCTTGCAGCTAGCGGACCTTGCGCCGGTAATCCTGCTGGTGGGTAACCACGACATCCAAGCGAACGCCGCCAAGGCCAGCTCGGTGGACATCTACCAGACGCTCAACGTCCCCAATGTGCTGGTAGCTGAAGAGTACGTCGTGCACCGAGTGCAGACGGCGCGCGGCCCCGTCGTCGTCGGCACGGCCCCCTACCCCGTCCGCGCGCGCCTGCTAGAGAGCGCCACCTCTCTGAAGTCGATGCGCGAGATCAACCAGCACTTGCAGCAGACGGTGACCGACGCGCTCGACAAGCTGGCTCAAGAGGCCGACCAGCTTGCCGGGGATGCACCGCGCCTGCTGCTGGGGCATTTCACCGTGAGTGGCTCCAAAGTCGGCAGCGAGCGCACGCGCTTGCTCGGCACAGATGAGAGCATCAGCCTCGGCGTGCTGGCGGATCCGCGCTGGGACTACGTGGCGCTGGGGCACGTCCATCGCTTTCAAGACCTGACCGCAGGCCGTGAAGGCGTGCCACCGGTCGTCTACAGCGGCAGCCTTGAGCGCGTCGACTTCGGCGAGGAAGGCCAACAAAAGGGCTTCTGCTACGTGACGCTGGCGCGCGGAGCAACGCGTTACGAGTTCATCGAGGTGAACGCCCGCCCGCTCGTCACCGTGGAGGTAGACTGCCGCACCACCGCCAGCCCTACCGCCGAGGTGATCGCGCAGGCCAAGAAGCACGACCTAGCGAACGCTATCGTGCGGCTGCGCATCGTACTCAATGACGCCCAACGTCACCAGTTGGACGAGCGAGACATCCGCGCGAAGCTCAAGAGGCTGGGGGCGCATCACATCGCCGCGTTTGAAACCCACGTCGAGCGCACCGACCGCGTGCGGCTGGGCAGCAAGACCGACGGGCTGACGCACGAGGAACTGCTGCGCCGCTTCTTCGTGTCGAACGGCAAGAGCGCAGACGAGATCGAGGGGCTGCTAGCTGTCGCCCGTGCCTTCATGGCAGATCCTGAGTAACGGCCTTCACCACAGCACGATGTGCACTTCCCGCGGGCCGTGCGCGCCGAGGATGAGTTCTTGCGCGATGTCGGCGGTTTTGCTCGGGCCGGTAATGACCACTGTGTTGCTGTGCGCGCGGAAGTCGGCCAACCCATCGCGCCGCTGCTGAGCGAACCACGCCTCTAGATCCGGCAGCAGGCGGCGCTCAGGCACGAGCGCGATGTGACGATCTGGCAGCAGTGAGGCCGTGCGCGGACGGCCCGCCCCGCTCACGAGGACGAGGCTGCCTGTGGCGGCCAGCGCCGCGTTGACCCCCGTCACCCCCACCAGCACGCCGTCGCTGTTCGGCGGGGCGATCTCCACGCTAGCGTGTGTCAGCGCTTCAGAAAGCCCCTCTAGCCCGATGTGCGCCGCGTCCCACGCGAGGATGCGCGCATGCCCACCGATCAGCTCTAACGTCACTTCGAGCGCTTCGGCGGAGCTGCTGGGCGTGTAGACGCGGCAGTTGACCTTCTCGGCCTCTTGGATGAAGCGCTCGCGCAGGGCGGGCAGGCTTTGATCGGGCAGCAGCGTTACGGGGCGACGCTGCTGAATCGGCGGCAGGTCGGTGAACGGCTGGCGCGCGCGGCGCAGCCGATTGAGGATGTCGTCGCGGCTGCTCATGACGACTGCGCTTTCTGCCGCTCGGCCCACAGTTGACGGAAAGGCTTCTCGGCGAACGGTGGGAAGTCGCGATGGCGCGTCCAGTTCCCAAGCAGGCCCGGCAATTGGTTTCCGCGGGCGATCTTGTTGCGCCCCAAGCGCGCTGCCAGCCCCCCCCAGCGGTAGAAGCGCGGCGAGCGCATCCCGACCGCCCACGCCTTCATCCCCAGCTGCCACGTGCGCGGGGTGTGGCCCTGCTGCACGAGGTCGCGCCGCAGGTCGATCAACATGCGCGGCAGGTCAATATCGACCGGGCAGACCTCTTTGCACGCGCCGCACAAGCTGCTGGCGTAGGGCAGCGGCGAAGCGTTCTCCAAGCCCACTAGCAGCGGGGTCAGCACCGCGCCGATGGGGCCACCGTAGACCCAGCCGTAGGCGTGGCCGCCAGTGGAGCGGTAGACGGGGCAGGCGTTTTGGCACGCGCCGCAGCGCACACACGCCAGCACCTCGGCGTAGTCCGTCGCGTAGATGTCGCTGCGTCCGTTGTCGAGCAGGATGACGTAGACATGCGACGGGCCGTCGGCTTCGTCGGCGCGGCGTGGCCCATTGAGGATGTTGGTGTAGACCGTCAGGTTTTGCCCCGTGCCGCTGCGCGAGAGCACCTGCGTCAGCGTGGCGTAGTCTTCGACCGTTTCGACGATCTTTTCAATCCCGACGACGGCCACGTGCACATCGGGCATGGTCGAGCACAGCCGACCGTTTCCCTCGTTCGTCACGAGGCAAAGGCTGCCCGTCTCGGCGATAATAAAGTTGCCACCAGTGACCCCCAAATCGGCGTTGAGGAACTTCTCGCGCAGCACGCGCCGAGCGAACGCGACCATCTCACCCGCGTCGTCGGTAGGGGGCATCCCCAGCTCGCGCACGAAAATGTCGCGGATTTGCGGCTTCGTCTTGTGGATCACCGGGGCGACGATGTGGCTGGGTGGCTCGTGGTTGAGCTGGATAATGAACTCGCCCAAGTCCGTCTCGGTGATGTGCAGGCCGACGGCCTCCAGCGCGTGGTTGAGCGCGATCTCTTCCGTCGCCATGCTCTTGCCTTTAGCGACGGTCTTCACGCCGTGGCGCTGAGCGATCTCGACGACGTGGCGGTTGGCCTCTGCGGCGTCGCGCGCCCACAGCACGGTGAAGCCGTTGGCGGTCAGGTTGGCTTCGGCCTGCTCGAGCAGCTCCGGCAGGCAGCGCAGGGCGCGGCGTTTGGCCTCTGCGGCCTGCTGGCGCAGCGCCTCACCGTGCTCGTAGCCGTCAGCGAACATGGCGGCGCGGCGTTTGTCATAGGCGCGGATCGTCCCAGTGGCTACGGCTTGACGCTGGTCTGGGTCGTGGATGCCGATGTCAGCCAGCGCGATGAAGCTGTTGGCGTTATTCTGCATGGCTCACCTCCGGCAGGGCGTCGGCCAGCACGTCGGCGACGTGGCGCACCCGCTTCGCCGAGCCGCGCCGTGAGAGGCCGCCGTTCATCTGCGTCAAGCAGCTTGCGTCGCCGGTGATGATCGTGTCGGCCTCACAAGCCTCGATATCACGGCATTTCTGTTCCAGCATGGCGCCGCTCACCTCGGCCATCTTGACGGCGAACAGCCCGCCAAAGCCACAGCACACGTCGCAGTTGGGCAGGTCAACCACCGTGGCGTTTTCAGTGTGCTGCATCAACGCGCGTGAGGCCGCGCCCAGCTTGAGCAGGCGCAGCCCGTGGCACGCATCATGAAACGCTACCGTCTGCGGCTGTGGCAGGCGCAGTCCCAAATCGGTGATCCCCAGCCCGTCCACGAGGTACTCGGTAAACTCCCAGGTGAGGCTGGCGAGGCGCTCGGCTTCGGCGTGCAGGGCAGGGTCATCGGCGAACAGGCGAGGATACTCGTGGCGCACCATTGCGCAGCACGACCCCGATGGGGTGACGATCACCTGCGCGTCTTTGAACGCCCGCAAGAACTGCTGAGCGACGGTGCGCGCCTCGTCTTGATAGCCGCTGTTGAAGGCAGGCTGGCCGCAGCAGGTCTGCCTCAGCGGGAAGTCCACCTCAACGCCGAGGTGCTCTAGGATCTTCACAACAGACATACCCGTTTGCGGGTAGATCATGTCCACAATACACGTCACGAACAGGGAAACCGGCTTACCTTGCGGCGAGGGGCGAGGGGGCATACCAATACGCTTTCAACCTTGCTTGAACTAACCATAATCATACCGAAGACCACGCTGTTTTGCATTAAAGGTGTGGCGCGCGGCTCAGCAAACTGACCTCAACGCGCAGGCAATTGCTGTGGATGGTTCAGGGCGGAAGGCTCAGATGGATGAGGCTTCAACAACCACACTGCCAACAGAAGCGCCAGCGGAAACACAATGCTGATCCAAGAAATATCCCGCCCAAAGGGCGCGCGCAGCAGCGGGGTGAAGGTCAAGCCGTAGATCAGCAAAGCCACCTTCCAGCTCCGCTTCCACACGTACAAATAGGCGGGAATCAACAGGACGTAATAATCGGCGTGCGCGTAAATCGTAAAGCTGAGCGTGGTCGCCATCACAATGGCCCCGACGCGCTCAGTAAGCCCCTCGCGCCATGCCAGCCACAAGGCAGCACCCAATGCCGCCAGCCCAGCTAGAACAAAAGGCGCTGTGGGCAAACCGAGCGCATCAGCCGCCAGCCAGATTGTGATGGCCAAGTCGGTTGCGGCTGATCCTGTTTGCCCAAGATAGGTCGTAAAAAAGCTGGGGCCGATGATTAACGTAGAGAGCAATATCATCCCAGTTGGCAGAATGAACGACTGAAGCGCAGCCCTCAGCGGCCAACGGCGCAGCGCCATGAGCATGACGGCCCCGAAAGGAATGACGTTCACAGGTTTCATCCCAAGCAGGCAGAAGGCTAGTCCTAAGTGCCAAGGCTGCTGATAGCTCAGCGCCCACCACGCCAGCGCCATGCCCAGCAGCGTCACCGCGTCTAACTGCCCCATAAAGAGCATCTCCGCCATGAACATAGTGCACAGAGCGAAGATGAGCGCTATGCGAGGCGCTGGAAACAGACGCAGCAGCAGGCTGAGCGCTAGGCCGACGAACACTAACGACGTCGTCGTCAGCAGCGCGTTTCCAAAGCGGTAATCGGGAAGCCCCATCGGCAGCACGACAAACAAGAGTGTCCACGGCGGATAGCGCAGAACGCGCCCGTCGTTCCCAGCCATAGACTGCTCACCGGCCAGCCAGTTCTCTGCAACAGGCCGAAAGTAGTAATAGTAGTCGTTCGTGATTGGGAAGAAGGTGTAAACAACCCCTAGCAGCAGCAGCACGAACGCCAGCGCCACTAGCCCTGAGAGCAGCTTGGTCGCAGGCAAGCGTGGCAGCGCGCTCATCCGCACAGGCTCAATTCAAGCTGTAGGGGCTGCTGCCGTTGGCCGTGGGGCCGCTGTCGTCAACGTCGTCATCGTCGTCGAAGTCGTCAACGTCGTCATCGTCGTCGTCTTCGGCTTGATCGAATATGGCAGTGAGCACTTCCATCATCGACATCGCGGCGCGTTTCTCGGCCTCGGCAATTGCCTCTACCGGAGTGATGTCGCTGTAGATCGTGCGCATCACCGCCGGTAGGTAACGATCGGTGATAACGATGTTGGCGTACACGATCTGGCGGATCATCGGCGGTGTCAGCTCTGCGCCCTCCACGTCGATGCTCGTCTTGTAGCGCACTTCGCCGTCGTCAAAGTCCATCTCAAAGTTGCCAATCACCATGCCGTAGTTGATGCGGGTGATGAGTTCTGCCACTTTGGGGCGCTTGTCCGGTGGAGCGTTGATGGGCAGGACGCTGTAGAACACAAACTGCTGCTGCGCCTCGCGCGCTTGGGCAAAGCACTGCCACTTGCCATTCTTGCCGCTGAAGCTCATCGACAAGACCGATTTCCCCTTTATCCACTGGAATTTCCACCCATCTTCTTCAAAAAACTCGACGAGCACATTGAAGATTTGCTGATCGCTCATGTATGCGAATCCTTCTGAGGCATGGGTTTATCGACGTCCCGCGGGGCATCCTCGCGCGTCTCCACGTTAAGGCGATGCACCCCCGTCACCGAGCGTAGATCGGGTGTCTCAGTCAGCTCTGGCAAAGCCGGGGCCTCTACCTCGACATGAAGGTCAGCCTCGGTTGGAACGCGTGGCAGTTCGCCGGTGCGGCTGTGGGGATCATCGGGAGGCTGGGGCATCATGGCATGCTCCATTGATCTTTATAATTTTTTCATTATAGCACGTTCTGACACTGCAAGCGTGAAACAACTAGGCCTTTGGCAGTGCTGGAATCAACCATCTGACCTACTCACTCTTTACCACGGGCACAGCAGTCCCTGCCCCTACAATGCCCCAACACTCATCGGCACAGTTCGCGGTTTCAAACTGTGTAAAATGCCTCAAATTGCTCAGATCCCTCGCTCAGGCTGCCCCCAAACACCCCCTGACTGGTACATTTTTTGAACCTGTGCGATGATATGGCTCAGTAAGCAAGCGCAGCAGGCCGTTGCCCGCGTTAGCTGCTTGTTTACATCAACTTCTACATAAGTTTTTGAAGGAGCAAGTCTTATGGCCGTCGAGTTCTATGATGTCAAAACCCGCAGCAAAGTCATGATTGACGATAGCAAAGTCGTCAAGGTCAAGTTCCAGAGTGGCAGCGGCGACCGTTTTGGCCTGCGTGGCAAGACCGATGACAATCGCAACGTGACGAAGTTCATCAGCAAGGCCGACTGGGAAAGCAGCAAGTTCCCCGAAGAAAAGTAGGCGCGGGTAGCTGTGGCTGGTTTGGCTGGCCACAGCCCCGCTGGATCGCTCTGCATCGCGTCTGTCCGCTGCTAAATCGTGCTACACTTACATGCAGCAAGAGGGCGGGGGCGCGATGCGGCAGTGGATATTGGGAATGATTGGGGCGTTGGCGTGTGTCAGCCATGCGCACACTCACTTCGTGTCGGTAGCCGTGCCGAACAGTGCCGCTGCTAGTTTCGACTGCACGCACGCAGATCCTAACCGTCGTCCGATCCTAAGCGGCCCCGTGGAGCAGATCGAATCACCTAACGCTGTCGTGCACTACACGCTCAGCGGCGCAGACGCCACCACCCACGATTACGCGCGGGCCTTGAGCGAGGCCGTCGAAAAATCGCTCAGTGTGCAGTTTGACCGTTTGGGCTGGCGCAGGCCGCCGCCAGACTGCGGCCTCGGCGGGGATGATCGGCTGGACGTGTACGTGATGCACATCGCGAGCGGCGCCATCGGCCAAGCTGTGCCTGAGCAAATTGTCGGCGACAACCCCAACACCCCTCAAGTGGAACGCCACAGCGCCTTCAGCTATCTCGTGATCGAAAACGACATGGACTTCTTGGAGAGCGCGGCCGCGCAGGGCTACACCGCCGACCCGTTCGACCTAGTGCGTATCACCGCGGCGCACGAGGTGCACCACGTCGTCCAGTTCGGCTACAACGCCAAAAACGCTTATTTTGGCTTCTACGAGAGCGGGGCGGTGTGGCTAGAAACACTCGTTTACCCCGATTTGACCGACGCCTATGAGTACACCTCTCTGTTCCAAAACCCGGATTTATGCCTCGGCAGCCGTGCGGATCGGCGGCGCGTATACGCCGAGTGGGCCATGGTTGACTCGCTCGCGCGCGATTGGGGGCTGGCCGCCTATGAACAGCTCTGGCAGCATCTGGCCGTCCGCGACAACCTGCCCGCCTTCTATGAAGGGTTGGAGCAGTTGGGCACGACGGTTGAAGACGTGGTCGGGCGGATGGCGATCCGCAATTTGCTTCTGGACTACCCCAACGGCGACCGCTTTCCTGTGCCCGTGACGCTCGCTGGAGAGGTGAACGCCGTCGGCGCGATCAACAGCGGCCAGCGTGGCACGCAGCAGCAAGCCGTGGACTATCTGCGCGTGGCGCCCGGCGTGTGGGACTTGAACGTGCGCAGCGGGCGCGGGGTCACGCTGCGGCTGGTGGGCATCAGCGGTCAGACGGCCACCAGTTACACGCTCGGGCACAGCGGCACAGTCGACACCCGCCCCTACGATGCGGCCTTCCTCATCGTGCAGAACACCCTGCGCCATAGACAGACCGAGGACTGCTACTTTACGATTTGGACGCTCGACGTGCGCGCCGGGGACGAGGCAGCCTTAACCTCACCTGACCCTGACGTGTGGAGCGCAGTTTACTATCGGGACGTGCTGCCAGTTGGAGGACGTTGAGATGCCCGCCAGCCCCAAACAACTAGAAGAAGAGACCATCCGCCTCTATGAGACGCCCGCCGTGCGCGAAGACCTCGACGACGCCGACGCTGAGGTGCTGCTGACGTGGGCCGAAGGCCAGATCAAGCGGCTGGCGCAAGAAGACGGCGACTTTGCGCAGAAAAACCGCTTCCTGCGGCAGCTTCTGGCGCGGATCAATACACTTGTCGGCCAGCGCCCCTACGTGGACGCAGCGGGCGAGCAGCACTACCTCGAAGCGCTGATGAAGGTGCTGCCGCTCAACGGCTACCACGACCTGACGCCAGAGCAGGTGCTGGCCTGCCTGCCGCCTGACCGCGCGGATGTCCGCGCCAACCTCACCGCGCTGCTCGACCTGCTCAACCGCGACCTGCCGCCGCACCTGGCCCCGCCGCCCACAGCAGCCGAGCTGCCGCCGCCGCGCACATGGCTGGAAGCCGCGCTGCGCTACCACGCCCCACACCCTGACTCGTCCACCACCACAGGAGACCCCACATGACCAAACGCCGCACCAAGCAGTCCAGCCCGGGGGGCGCGCTGATCGGCGCGATCCTCGTCATCATCGCTGCCATCATCTTCGCCGTGACCGGCATCGACCTCACCGGCGGCGCGCTGACCCAGCCGACCGCCGCTGTGACGGACGTGCGCCTGCTGACCGTGCCCGCCAGCACGCCCGCCGCGCAGGGGACGAACACGCCGCGCCCGCCCACGGTGACGCCCGTCGCCCCCGGCACGCCCATGCCGCTCATCACCGGGCAGGCCCCTACCGGCGCGATGCCTATCCCGCTGAGCAACGCGCTGGGCTTTCAGCGCGGCTTCTGGCGCGTTTACTTCACCGTGCCCGTCGGAACGAACGACCGCACTCAGTGGCGCGGCGGCATGGAGGACGTCATGGTCGAGGCGATCAACAGCGCCACGCGCACGCTCGACATCGCTGCGTATGAGTGGCACTCTCAGAAGATGACCGATGCCGTGCTGGCGGCAGCCCGGCGCGGGGTGCGCGTGCGGATGGTCGTGGACAACGATCATGCCCTCAACGACCCCAACACTACGCTGGGCGAGCTGGAAGCCGCGGGCATCCCAATCGTGGACGACGAGCGCAGCGCCTTCATGCACAACAAGTTCATGATCATCGACGGCCTAACTGTCTGGACGGGGTCGATGAACTATCAGCCCAACGACTTCTTCCGCAACAACAACAACGTGGTGATGCTGCGCAGCCGCCAAGCTGCGGATGTGTTCACCGCCGAGTTTAATGAGATGTTTGTGGATCGTCAGTTCGGGCGGCGCTCGCCAGTGGCCAACGTCGGCAACTTCAGCCAAGACGGCACGCAGATCGAAATCTACTTTGCGCCGGAAAACGACGTCATGGCGCTCATTATCCGCGAGGTGAACCAAGCGCAGCGCTCGATCCGCTTTGCGGCGTTCTCATTCACCGATCACGATCTGGGCGTGGCGATGCTCAACCGCAAGGAACAGGCGGGCGTGGGCGTCTCAGGCGTGTTTGAGACGACCGGCAGCCTGACCGCCAGCAGCGAGATGACCTTCCTGTACTGCGCGGGCGTGCCGGTCTTCCAAGACGGCAACCCGGGCATCCTGCACCATAAGTTCATCGTGATCGACAATCAAACCGTGGTTACCGGCTCGTTCAACTTCAGCAGCAACGCTGCCAACAACAACGATGAGAACCTGCTGATCATCCGCAACGCGGACATCGCGGCGCTCTACATGGAGGAATGGACACGGGTACGCGGATTAGCGCGACTGCCGCAGCGCGTCAACTGTGAGTAACGCGCGCGGCCTGCCAAATCTGTTTAACACGGTTGGGCGGCGCGTTTGTGCCGCCCGACTTTTCGCCTAGCGGAACTGCTCTTGCAGCACGTTCAGGCGGGTTTGCGCGTCGGTGAGGGCCGCTAGCGCCGTCTGCACTGCTGGAAGCTGTGTGTCGACGAGCTGGCGCAGTCGATTCGTGTTACAGCCCGTGTCGAAAGCCTGGTAGCTGTTGCGGATGATGCTCAGCGCTTGGTTGATCGAACCGGCCAGCGTCACGAGGTCCGGCGCGACGCTGGCGGCGGTTTCTACAACGATGATGTCGTTGGGGACGAGCGGCGGCGGCATTTGCAGGCAGTCCGCTGTGGAACCAGCGGCGACGTTCTGCCAGTAGACGCTCAGCAGAGTGGCCTTGCCGCGCGGGCCGAGCATGTCGCTCAAGACAGTGTTCATTGCGCGGATCTGAATGCGCACCGCCGCGGCGTCCACGGTGGGGGTGGGGGTCGGCTCGGGCGTTGGCTCAAGCGTGTTCGTAGGAACAAGGATGGCGGTAGGCGTCGCAGGCAAGGCAACCCCCAACGTAGCGAAGATGGGCGCGACCCCGGCCAGCGTGCGCTGCGCCTCGATCAGCTCTTGGCTGAGGGCGAGCGCGTCCTGCCGCGGGATGGCCTGCTGAGTGCGGCAGCTCTGTTGGAAGGCCGCGCGCACGCGGGCGATGACCGCCTCAGCGCTGTTATAAGCGGCGACTGCCTCTTGAATGCCCGGTCGGGTCGTCAGGATGTCTGGCAAGGTATAGGGGCTGGTGGGGCTGAACACGAGCGAGCAGTCCTGCGGCTGCTGGCGCGTGATCGTGAGCATCTGAGCTTGCAGCACGCGGCTTTCGCTGTCGAGCGTGGCGTATAGGTCGCGGAACTGCTCGATCAGCACCGCGGGGTCGCTGCTGGTGGGGCTGGGCGATGGGGTAACCGCCGCGGCGGTTTGCGTCAGGCGCACTTCCAGCGGGATGAGCGAGGGGTCATTGGTCGGGTTGGGGACAAACGCGATAGTGACG
Source organism: Anaerolineae bacterium (assembly GCA_034432435.1). GTDB lineage: Bacteria > Chloroflexota > Anaerolineae > Aggregatilineales > Phototrophicaceae > JANWYT01. Next base: position 341 of record DAOUBS010000052.1, on the reverse strand, counting down.
CCGACCACGCCCAGCGCCAGCACGATCAAGAACAGGCTGAAAGCGCGCACCGCCCCCGCCGGGACGCGCGAAGGCCGCCCCAGCCGATTGTAGACGATGATGTCCGTCACGACGTCGAGGGCGGCGCTGCGCATCTCCTCGTCGTCGCTGGTGATCATCTCTCCGAGCGCTTTCAACATGCCCAGCGACTCGCCCGCCGCTTTGCGAACGGCTTTGCTCTTGTCGCTCTTATAGGCTTTGACGAGGTATGGGATAGCGGTTGGTTCCCCGTATTCGCCCAACAAGCGTGCCGCTGCCGCGCGCTGGCTGTCGTTGAACTTCTTGGGGGACATCATGATCGC
>DAOUBS010000051.1:0-9387 GCA_034432435.1 Anaerolineae bacterium | reverse complement strand
AGCATCCAAATCCGCGGCGAGGGCGACGTGGGCGAGATGGGCGGCCCCTCGGGCGATTTGATCGTCGCGGTCAACGTGCGCGAGCATGAGCACTTCAACCGCAAAGACTTTGACGTGATCTACGACCTCAACCTGAACGTGGCACAGGCCGCGCTGGGCGCAAAGGTGACCGTGCCAACCATTGACGGCGACGTTGAGCTGACGATCCCTGCTGGCACGCAGACGGGCAAGGTGTTCCGCTTGCGTGGGAAGGGCGTCCCGCGGTTGCGCTCCGATGGCAGCAACAGTGGGCGCGGCGATCAGCTCGTGTACGTGCAGGTGGTCGTCCCAACCAAGCTGACCGACCGCCAGCGTCAGCTCTTCGAGGAGCTGGCCCAAAGCTTCGGCACGGACTCGTCGACGAACCAGACGGGGCGCGGCTTCTTCGAGCGCATGAGAGACCTCATTAACGGTGAGAGCAGTTGACGGCGCTCCCAACGACTCGAACAAGGTGAGTGAAAGACGTGGCACGTTGGATTGAGGTTGCGCTGACGACCGACGGCGAAGCAGCTGAGGCCATCGCGCAGGAGCTGCACGAGTTGTGTCATCAAGGCGTGGCGATTGAACAAGCCGACATCGAGGCCGGGGTGTGGGACGACGGCGACGTGCCCCCCGCCACGCGCGTGACCGTGCGCGGCTACTTCGCTGACGACCACCGCGCCGCGGAAACGCAGGCGCGCATCCGCCAAGTACTGGCCTACCTCAACATGATGTACCCCATGCCACAGCCCGCCTTCAGCTATGTGAACGATGAAGACTGGGCCGAGGCGTGGAAAGCCCACTATCACCCGGTGCGGCTGGGCAAGCGCCTTCTTATCCGCCCGCGCTGGATCGACGTCCTGCCGCAGCCGAACGACCTCGTGATCTCGCTCGACCCGGGGATGGCCTTCGGCACGGGCACGCACCCGACGACGCAGCTCTGTTTGGAGGCGCTCGAAGACCTCGTGCAGCCCGGCATCGATGCGCTCGATCTGGGATGCGGCAGCGGCATCTTGGCCATCGGCGCGGCGCTGCTCGGCGCGCGGCGCATCCTCGCGGTGGACATTGACCCCATCGCCGTGGACGTGACGATCCAGAACGCGCGTGAGAACGGCGTGGCGCAGCACATCATCGCCCAAGAGGGCAGCCTCGAAACCGTGCTAACTTCGGCGCGGCGCTTTGACCTTGTGATCGTGAACATCCTCGCAAAGGTCATCATCCCGATGTGCGACGTGGGGTTAGGCCAGACCGTGCGCCCAGGCGGGCGGGCGATTTTCAGCGGCTTGATCGACACACAGGCTGACGAGGTCGAGGCGGCACTGCGCCGCACCGGCCTAACGCCGACAAGCCGCCGCCAGATCGGCGACTGGGTGCTGATCGAGGCGGTGCGCCCGCACGCTTGAGGTCATCAGATCGGGCTGTAGACGAACACCCCGTAGCCGACGGCCTCGCGCTCGAAGCTGAGGTATTGGCGCTGGCTGGCCTGCCACTGGCGGCGGATTTCGGGCGCGTCGGCGTCGTCGGGGTGGTCGCGTAGCCAGCGCGCCACCGTGCGCCACTGCTGGGCGTAGTACTCATCCCATGCTGTGTGATCGAGCAGCAGCATGTCCACCAGCGCCAAGCCCGCCTGTTCGCCCACCAGGCGCAGGTCGTCGAGCTGGGGCAGCGCGTGGATCGGGATGCCCTTCTGTTTGAGCGCGGCGCGGCTGGGGCGGGCTTTCCAGTAGGATTCGCCGACGAGGATGAGGCTAGCGCGGTCGCGCAGGGCAGTGCGCATCACTGCCAGCCAGCGCGGCAGATCTAGCCCTGCGCCCACCGTCAGCCACGTGATAAGGTTGTACTCGTGAAAGGGCTGCGGGTACTCGAACACGTCGGCCACGACGTACTGCACATTCGTCCAGACGTTGAGTTCGTTGGCGCGCGTTTGGGCGATGTTGATGCACTCGGGTCGCTCGTCGACGCCCGTCCCACGCAGGTCATAGTCGCGCGCCCACGTGTTGAGCAGGTGGCCGCGGTAGCAGGACAAGTCCAGCACGCGCAAGCCGCTGTGCAGGCCGCAGCGCCGTGCCAGCGTCGCCAGCGCGTCGTCGCTCAGCGGCACTTGCAGCGGCTGATCGCTCATGGCGACGTCGTTGTAATCGGGCATCGTTAGAACCCTGCCGACAGCTCGTTCAAACGCGTGATCGCGTCGGAATCGAGCAGCAGGTCTTCCGCGCCGAGCACTTCCTCAAGCTGTTCGACGGTGCGCACCCCGATGATCGGCGCGGTGATGACCGGCTTTGCCAGCAGCCACGCCAGCGCCACGTGCGCCATCGGCACGTGGCTATCGCGGGCGATCTCGCGGATCGCGTCCAATAGGTTATAGGCGCGCTCGTCGTCGATCAGCTTTGCGACAAGGCCGCTGTACTCGGCGCGGGGGGTGTTGCGGGCGCGGTTCTCGCGGGTGAACTTGCCGGTGGCGAAGCCTGCCGCCAGTGGGCTGTAGGGCAGGACGGCGATCTGCTGGTCAAGGCAGACGGCTTCCAGCTCGGCCTCGAACTCGCGGCGGTGGAACAGGCTGTAATGCGGCTGAAGCGACTCATAGCGGACGAGGTGATGCTTGTCGCTCATCCACAGGGCCTTCATCACCTGCCACGCGAGGTAGTTGCTGCACCCGACGTAGAGCACCTTGCCCTCGCGCACTAGCTGATCAAGCGCTTCAAGCGTCTCCTCGTGGGGGGTGTGCGGGTCGATGGAGTGCGTTTGGTAGAGGTCGATGTAGTCGGTTTGCAAGCGGCGCAGGCTGTCCTCGACGGCGTGCTTGATGTGCTGTCGGCTGAGGCCCTCGCCCGACGTGCCCGCCCACATGCGCCCGCGGACCTTGGTTGCCAGCACGATCTGGCGGCGGTCTTTGGTCTTGAGCCAGCGCCCGATGATCGCCTCCGATTCACCCCCGACGTTGCCCTCTATCCAGTAGCTGTAGATGTCGGCTGTGTCGAAGAAGTTCAAGCCTGCGTCGAACGCGCGATCCATGATGGCGAACGACGTGGCTTCATCGGCTGACCAGCCGAAGGTCATCGTGCCCAAGCACAAACGGCTGACCTTCATGCCGGTGCGGCCTAAGTACGTGTACTGCATAGCGGTTCCTTTCGTTGGTGTGCTGCGGCCAATTATGACACAGATGTGCGACGGTGGGCGAGGGAGACGCACGGCAGCCTATGGCTGAGACTGTCTGTTTATCTTTAAACACTCGCTAAAATACAATAGACTTCTAACGAACGTGATAGTACCGTATGATATAATGCGCATGGAAATCAGCCCCTAGAGGATGTCCTGAAATGGGTGTGTTCAAAAGTGTGGTGAAGGCGGTCTTTGGCGACCCGATGGAGCGCGCGGTCAACAAATATCGCGCCGTGGTTGAGAAAATTAACGCGCTCGAGCCTGCCATGCAAGCTCTGCGCGATGACGAGCTGCCGCTCAAAACCGAAGAGTTCAAGAAACGGCTGGCAGAAGGCGAGACCCTCGACGACCTGCTGCCAGAGGCGTTCGCGCTCGTCCGCGAGACGAGCCGCCGCACCACCGGCCTGCGACATTACGACGTGCAATTGATCGGTGGGGTAGTGCTCCATGAAGGTCGTATCGCTGAGATGAAGACCGGCGAGGGTAAGACGCTTGTCGCCACGCTGCCCATCTACCTGAACGCGCTGACCGGGCGCGGCGTCCACCTCGTGACGCCCAACGACTATCTGAGCAAGTACGGCTTGCAGACGATGGGCATCATCTACCACACCCTCGGCCTGAGCGCTGCCGTCATCCAAAACACCAGCGGCAACCCGGATGATGGGTCGTTCTTGTACGATCCAAACTTTGCCAGCGAGGACGCGCGCTTCCAGTCGCTGCGGCCCATCACCCGCGCTGAGGCCTACCAAGCGGATATCACCTACGGGACGAACAACGAGTTCGGCTTTGACTACCTGCGCGACAACATGGCGTGGAGCCGTGACCGCCTCGCACAACGCGAGCTGTACTACGCCATCATCGACGAGGTCGACAACATCTTGATCGACGAAGCGCGCACCCCGCTCATCATCAGCGGCCAAGCCGATGAGCCATCCGACTACTATCGCGTGTTCACTGGGATGGTGAAGAAGCTCAAAGCCAGCAGCCAAGACAGCGTAGACGACAAAGAACCTGACGGCGATTACGTGGTGGACATCAAAGACCGCATCGCCTACTTGACGGAAGCGGGCGTCGAAAAGATGGAAGCGATGATGCGTTCCGCTGGCATCTTGAAGGGCGACAGCCTCTACCACCCTGAAAATAGCGAGATGATCCCCTACCTAGATAACTGCCTGCGCGCGATGACCTTGTTCGAGCGCGACAAGGAATACGTTGTGCAGGATGGGCAGGTGGTGATCGTGGACGACTTCACCGGGCGCTTGATGCCGGGGCGGCGCTTCAGCGAGGGCTTGCACCAAGCGATCGAAGCCAAAGAGGGCGTCAAGATCCGCCGTGAGAACATCACGATGGCCACCATCACCTTCCAGAATTTCTTCCGCATGTATGAGAAGCTGGCTGGTATGACCGGCACGGCCCTCACCGAGCAAGAAGAGTTTGAGAAGATCTACAACCTCGACGTCATCAGCATTCCGACCAACAAGCCGGTGAGGCGCGTCGATCGTCAGGACTTCATCTACCTCAATCAGAAAGCGAAGTGGCGCGCGGTCGTCAACGAGATTCGTGAGCGCCACCAGAAAGGCCAGCCGGTGCTCGTTGGCACGGTGGCGATTGAGACGAGCGAGTTTCTCTCGAAGCTGTTGGAAAAAGAGAAGATCCCGCACCGTGTGTTGAACGCCAAACAGCACGAACGCGAGGCGCAGATCATCGCGCAGGCTGGCCGGCCGGGCGCGGTCACGATCGCTACGAACATGGCCGGGCGCGGCGTGGACATCCTCTTGGGCGGCAACCCTGACGGCCTCGCGCGTGACTACGTGCGGCAGACGTTCAACGTCGACGTGACCGAAGCCACCCCCGAACAATGGGAAGAGGCGATGGCCTGGGCGAAGGCCGAGTGCGCCGCTGGCCGTGAGAAGGTGCTGGAAGCGGGCGGCCTCTACGTGCTGGGCACGGAACGCCACGAAGCCCGTCGCATCGACAATCAGCTTCGTGGGCGCGCTGGGCGTCAAGGCGATCCAGGCGAATCGCGTTTCTTCCTCTCGCTGGAGGACGACCTCATGCGCCGCTTCAACGGCGAGCAGGTCAAGCGCTTCATGAGCTGGGCGAACCTGCCTGAGGATGAACCCATCGAACACAGCATGATCAGCAAGTCGATCGAGCAGGCACAGGTGCGCGTGGAGGGCTTCAACTTCGACATCCGTAAGAAGGTGTTGGAGTATGACGACGTGGTGAACGCGCAGCGCACGTTCATCTACAAACAGCGCCGCGAATGGCTCTTCAAGGACAGCGAAGAGCTGCGCCGCGACTACTTGCAGATGATCGTCAACAACGTGCTGAACGTGGTGGAGCAGTACGACGAAGGCGAAGAGGTGGCCGACTGGGACACTGAGCAGCTCTACCGCGACCTGCTGATGATCTTCCCCGTGCCGCTGACCATTAACGCTGAGACGATGCTCGACATGACGCGCGACGAGTTGAAGGCCGCCCTAGAAGCAGCTGTCGCCGAGGTGTTCAAGGCCAAAGAGGCTGAACTGGAGGCCGTTCAGCCTGGCTTGTGGGACTACGCGCTGCGCTTAACGATCCTGCGGGCGATTGACTATCACTGGCAGCGCCACTTGACCGCGATTGACATGCTGCGCGAGGGCATCGGTCTGGTGAGCATTGGCCAGCGTGACCCCATTGTCGAGTTCAAGCGCGATTCGTTCGCCATGTTCAACGACATGAAGAGCCAGATCACCGACCAAGCCTGTAACCAGATCTTCCGCGTGCGCCCGCAAGTAGCCGCGCAGCCAGCGCGCCGCCCACCCGTTCGGGAGATCCTGCCCGGGGCCACACCGACCGCCACCAGCACCAACGCCGCCAACGTCTCACAGACGGTCGTCAAGCGCGCCACGCTTGGGCGCAATGACCCCTGCTGGTGCGGCAGCGGCAAGAAGTACAAGAACTGCCACATGCGCGAGGACATGGCCAAGACTACCGTCAAACCGACGCAGTAGCGATGTGCCCCCTGCCCACGGACACGAGGGAGACGAGATTTTTGGGAGTGTTTAGCGGCAGACGGACAGCCATTGGCCTTACCCCGCGAAATTAGCCACTCCCGAATTTTCAAGATGTTTGCAATTGATGTGCTCGCATGTTAAACTAAACATAATAAAGTTTGACCTCAGCTTAAATTCGCGCCTCGGCGGTTCTGTCAAAAAGTTTTCTTTGTGGGCTTCAAACCATAGTCACTAGGAGAAACCCTAACGATGGTGCAGCTGCTGACGACTGATCCGACTCTGAGCGACTTTGACCACCAATGGTCAGGGTTCATCAAAAGCAAGGTCAACAGTTTTACGAAGTGGGACTTGCTGCGCTTCTTCTACGATAACCCCCACACCTTCGACACAGCCGATAACATTGCCCAATACATCGGGCGTGACGTCCAGACGGTGCAAGCCGCCCTTGAGGGCTTGGTGCGCTCTGGTTTGATCGACAAGGAGATGCGCGGCCAAGCTGCCATCTTTCGCCTCTCGCAGCAGTCAGAAATGCGCCAAGCGCTGACTGATTTCATCAAAGCCTGCCACAACCGTGAATTTCGCGCGCGGGTCATCCGTCTGGTCATTCAGAGCAAAAGCCACGCTTGAACTGAAGCTGCCTCTGTGACGCTTGAAGCACTCCACCAGTTCCTTGTGTTATATGTTTGGCTGGGCGTGGCCGTGCTTCTGTTGTTTTGGGGCCTGCTGACGCGCTACTACCAGCGCTTCAGCAAGCGGCGCACGTTCTACCGCCTGCTGCTGCTGCCAACGCTGCTAGGCGGCTTGGTAAGCGTGCGCAGCGCAGCGCACCCCTTTGAGGCATATTCACTAGGGGATGAGGCTGCAGCCGTCATCGCTGCGCTCAGCTTAATGCTAGTCGTCGTGCGCGCGACGGTCTACATGCTGCGGCGGCGCTGAGATGGGCTGGGCGCTAGTGCTGCTGGCGGTGGCGGTGGCGGTGGCTTCGCTGGGGCGGCTCAGCCAGCGCATGAGCCACGTTACCCAAACTCCCCCTTACTATTACGGTCTATATCTAGCGAGCGTGTTGATCTTGGCGGCGGCGTTGGTTACGTTCGGGCTGCAAAGTGGAGTATTGGCGAATTTACCAGAAATCGTCCAAAATAGTTTGCAAGTTGTGATTGCCGACTTGCTGGCGGCGCTCGGCATCACGCTTGCCCTGCCGATTGCTTGGTACTACTGGAGCTGGTTACTCTCAGAGCGTGACTAGCCTGCTGAGCATAACGAAAGCGCTAGATTGTGTTGACGCTTCAAGAGAGCTTGCAGCAAACTGTCTTGTTGATGCCTAAGGTGGAACTGCACCGCCACCTTGAGGGGTCACTGCGTCTGTCTACCCTGGTGGAGATTGGTCAGCAGTACGGCATGGAAGTGGAGGATGCCGAGGCGCTGCGCCCCTTCGTTCAGATGATGCCCAACGAGCCGCGCAACCCCAGCCGCTTCTTGAGCAAGTTCCACACACTGCGCCAGTTTTACCGCACAGAAGCTATCGTCGAGCGTTTAGTGCGCGAGGTGGTCGAGGACGCTGCCGCCGACCATATCCGCTATCTGGAGCTGCGCTTCACCCCACGCGCGCTGTGCAGCATGATTGGCTGCCCGATGATCGACATGGTGCAGCTGGTGTGCGAGGCCGGGAACACCGCTGCCAAGCACATTGGGTTAGAACTGCGTTACATTGTCAGCATGAATCGACATGAAACAGTTGACGTAGGCGAGGAGACGCTGGATGCGGCGCTGGCGCACCGCGCGCGGGGCGTCGTCGCGCTGGATTTGGCGGGCGACGAGGCCAATTTCCCTGTGCACCCCTTCTACGACATCTTCTCTCATGCGCGGCAGGTCGGCCTGTATATCACAGTTCACGCGGGCGAATGGGCGGGCGCGCAGAGCGTGCGCGACGCGCTGGAGGTGTTGGGGGCGCATCGCATCGGCCACGGCCTGAACAGCGTCCACGACAGCGACATCCTCGCCGAGCTGGTGGTGCGCGGCACGGCGTTAGAACTGTGCCCTACGAGCAACTTCCTCAGCGGGATTGTGGAAGCGCTGCCGCTGCACCCCATCCACCAACTGACGGAACAAGGCGTTGCCACCACGCTCAACACAGACGATCCGTTAGTGTGTGACGTCACGCTCTCGCAAGAGATGCTGCGTCTCATGCAAACGTTCAACTTGACGCTAGACGACTTGAAACAATACATGCTGCGGGCGGCGCGCCATGCCTTCCTGCCCGCCGATGAGCGTCAGCAGCTTGTTAAAACGTTAGAAACCTTTTATGCGACCATCTCATGATCAAAATTGGCCAATTTTCTATCACTCTGATCAACGACGCGATGACTTATGTAGACGCGGGCGGCGCGTTCGGCTTAGTGCCGCGCGCGCTGTGGTCGCGCTTGCTGCCGCCGGATGAGAACAACCTCGTCCCGATGAGCCAAGTGTGCCTCTACGTGGAGGTGCACGGCAAGCGAATCATCGTCGATACGGGCATGGGCACGCGCCTCACGGATCGGCAGCGGCGCTTTTGGCAAATTCAAAACGAGGGCGGCTTGCCGCGTGGGCTGGCTCTGTTGGGGGTCACGCCTGAGCAGATCGACCTTGTCATCAACACGCACCTGCACAGTGACCACTGCGGCGGCAACACCCGCTGGCGCAGCGCCGACGATCACACCGTGGTTCCGACCTTCCCCAACGCCGAATACGTCGTCCAGCGCCGCGAATACGAGGACGCCACCCACCCCAACGAGCGCACCGCCGCGACGTACATCGCTGAGAACTTTGAGCCGCTGCGCGCCAGCGGTCAGCTGCGCCTGTTGGACGGCGACACCGAGCTACTGCCCGGTGTCGTGGGGATGGTGACGCCCGGCCACACGCCGGGGCATATGAGCGTTGCCTTCCACGACGGGGGCGAAACGGCGCTGTTCGTGTGCGACCTGGCCAGCTACGCAATTCACTTTGAGCGGCTGGCATGGATGACAGCCTACGACGTAGAGCCGCTGCGCACGCTGGAGACGAAGCGCGTGATGCAGCAGTGGGCGCTAGAGCACGACGCTACGCTGATCTTTGTGCACGATTCAAAGCGGCCTGTGGGCAAGCTGCGGCGGGGTGAATCGTCCGTCCACGTCGAGCCGCTGAACGTGCGCTGGCTCGACTAGCCCTGCCGTTCCTGCCACTCTTGAATGCTCTGCTT
>DAOUBS010000050.1:0-24424 GCA_034432435.1 Anaerolineae bacterium | reverse complement strand
GTGGTCGCGCGTCTTGCCAAGCTGCCGCTCTTTGACCAGCGTGAGGCCCTTCGTCAAGAAGCGTAGCGGCGGGTTGCCGTTGCCGAACGGGGCGAGCGCGTTGAGTTCGTCGGCCAGCGCCAGCGTCACCTCGTGCAGCGCCAGCGTGCCATCGACGGGCGGCGCTTCAGGGACGCCCGCCGCTCGCAGCATAGCGTGGACGGCCTGTGAGAAGCCACGCTGAAAGTCGGGCAGGTGCTCTGTTGGCAAGCGCAAGCCGGCGGCCATCGTGTGCCCGCCGTAGCCGCTCAGCAGGTGAGCTTGCGTCCGCAGCGCCCCGACCAGATCACACCCCGCCACCGAACGCGCCGACCCGCTCAGCAGGCCGTCGCGCTCCGACAGCACCACCGTGGGCCGCCCGTAGGTCTCGACAAGGCGGCTGGCGACGATGCCGACAACGCCGGTGTGCCACTCCGCGCCGTGCACCACCAACGCCGCGTACTTCAACAGGGCAGGATTCGCCTCGATCTGCGCGACCGCCGCATCATAGACCGCGTTCGTCAAGAAGCGCCGCTCTTGGTTGAGCAGCTCTAGCTCGTTCACTCGCTCGGCGATGACCGCGGGGTCGTCTGTTGTGAGCAGCTCCACGGCCGGTGCGGCGTGCGCCAGCCGCCCGATGGCGTTCAGGCGCGGCGCAATCGTGAAGCCGATGGTCGCTTCATCGAGCGTTTCGGGGGTTACCTCGGCCCGCTCAAGGATGGCCTTCAGCCCGGCGCGGGGCCGCTCGCGCAGGATTTGCAGCCCCCGCTGGAGCCAGTAGCGCGTGTCGTCCACCAGCACCGTCACATCCGCCACGATCCCCACCGCCACCAAGTCCAACAGGTGATCCGACGGACGATCTCGGAAGAGGCCGCGCACCAACTGATAGGCCACGCCGACGCCCGGCAGGTGGCGCATCGGGTGGCGCTCGGGCAGGCGCATTGGGTTCACCAGCGCGGCGGCCGTCGGCAGCGTCGGCGGCAGCGCGTGATGATCGGTCACGACGGTCTCAACGCCCTGCGCGGCGGCGTAGGCGATGCTCTCGTGGGCGGCGATGCCCGTGTCACAAGTCAGCAGCAGACCGACCCCGTCGAGCTTGGCTTGCAGCGTCGGCAGGTGGACGCCGTGCCCTTCGCTGAAGCGGTCGGGGATGTGATAGGCGACGTTCGCGCCCAACTCGCGCAGGGCGGCCACCAGCAGAGCGGTGCTCGTCTGGCCGTCCACGTCAAAATCCCCCCAAATGAGGATGCGCTCGTCGCGCGTGATGGCCTGCTGCACGCGCGCGACGGCCTGCGGCAGGTCAGGCAGCGCCTCTGGCGGGGCTGGGGTGTAGTAAGCCGGTTCGAGGAAGGCGCGGGCAGCTTCCTCAGTGGTGATGCCCAGCCGCGCCAACCGCGCTTGAATCAGGGGGTGAAGGGGCCTGAGGGGAGTTGTCGCTCGGGGCTGCTCCTTTGATGAGTCGCTCACTCAAAACTCCACTTCAGCAATCTGGTCAAGGTCGAGCGTAAAGGTGTCGAGCGCCTCAGCCTCGTCCGTGTCGTACTCGTCGAAAGCGCCCGCCGTCCGACCGCGATCGCACAGCGAGCGGTAGACGCAGAACTTGCAATGCTTCAGATCGTCCGTCAGCGGGAAGCGGCGCGCCTGGTCGATCTCGTCCAGCAGGTGCGTCAGGTGCGCGTGGTCGCGCTCGAACAGGGCGGCGCTGTAGGCGAACTCGTGCGTTTGGCCGGTCGCGGCGTACCAGTAGATCATGCGGATGCGGTCGGGGTCGATGGGCTGGCCATCGGCAGTGAGCGCTGCCCCGCCCAACGCCAACACAAGCGGGTAGACAAAGGTCTGCGCCCGCTGTGCAACTGTCGAGCGCTTGGGGTAGTGGCTCGTCTTCCAATCAACGATGAGCGCCTGATCGTCGCGCCACAGCAAGAGGTCAAACTTGGCGGTGAGGGTGTGCGCGCCGACGGCCACCGTCAGCAAGACCTCGGCCTGTCCCTCGCCCGTCAGGGCATAGCCTGACTGCAAGTAGCGTTCGAACCAGTCGCGCAAAGTCGGATCGGTCAGGTGCTGTTTGAAGAGCGCCTCGGGCACGCCTACCTGATGCTGCTGCACCAAGCGATGGAAGCGCTCACCGCGCGCGAGGTGCGCCTCAAGCTCCAACAGATCGTCCACCGCGGGGGCGGGCCACCGCTGCTGACGCACGTAGCGCAGCTCAAAGCGGCGCGGGCAGTCGAGGTAGTCCTGTAGACTGCTCTGGCTGAAGGTAAAGTCGTCGGGGATTGTGTGGCTCATAAGCGACCTCCATTGCGATTGTGGCGCTCCCACCAGCCGCGCAGGGCGGCCAGCGAGCGGGCCTCGCTGTTTTGGGCTTTAGAGCGGCTGCCAGTGTTCCACGTGATGATCAACTCGCGGCGGGCGCGCGTGATGCCCACGTAGAGCAGGCGCAGGCGCTCGGCGGCGTAGTCGTAACGGGCGTCTGCGCTGGCCGCGCCCTCGGCGTATTCGCGCGCGTGGATGAGGGCCTCGAGCTGCGCCAGCGCTTCGGCTTGCAGGTTCAGCTTGTCACGCAGATACCACTTGTCGCTGATGAAGCTGTCGAAGCTGTCCGCTGATGGGAAGTCGTAGTTGCTGACAGAGATCAAATAGACGCGATCCCACTCGAGGCCTTTCGCCTTGTGGATGGTCGTTACGGCGACTTTGCCCTTGTGCTGGTTGGGGTCGAAGGCGTCTTCCTCGTCGCCGCTGGCGCTGAACTTGCGGTTGCCTTTGGCGATCTCCAGCAGTTCTTCCACCCAATCGGGCAGGCGGCTGTGGGGGTGCAGCGCCGCGAAGCGCGCCAGATACGACGCGGCGTTGTAGGCGGTGGCCAGCTCGGCTTGCTGCACGAAGAGCGAATTGGCCAACGTCAGGATGAGTTGGTCAATGGGCAAGTCCAGCGCTCTCGTCCAGTCGTTCACCCACGCGCGGAACGCTTTTAAGTGTTCCGCTAACGTCTCATCGTCGGGCAGGCTGCCGCTGTGGAGCCAGTCGCGCTCAGTGGGGGCGAGGAAGTCCTCCACCCGTTCGATCTGGCGCAGCAGCGCTGCCACCTGCGCGGTCTGCTCGGCGACTTCACGGTCGTCGCGGTCGTCGCGCCGCCACACCTCGTAGACCTTCGCCAGTCGGCGCGGATCATCCGGCGCAAGCAGGTACTGCAGCAGAATCGTCAGCGAGCCGACGACAGCGCGCGCCCCTGTGGTGGACTTCAAGTTCTCGACGTAGGGGATGCCGGCTGCTTTCAACGCCTTGACCATCTCCGCGCCGCTGTGGTTCAGCGGGGTGAGGACGGCGGCGGTTTGCTGGGCGCTTTCAGGGGTTTCCAACCACTTCTTGAGCGAGTCGATCACTACTTGGCGCTCCTCGGACGGAGCAAACGCCTTCGCCGAGAGAAAGACGCGCGTCGGGTCGTCGGGCGGGTTGGGCTGCGGGTCGTTGGGGGGCGTAAGCCGGATGTGGGGCGTCGTGAGCGGCTGGCGCGCGCGCACCGCCGGGATCGGATGGTCGTTCATCGTCCAGTCGATCAAGCGGTTGGCGAGGGCGATGATGCTCGGCATACAGCGCCCGCTCTCCGGCAGTTCACAGGGTTGCACGCCATCCTCGCTCAAGAAGCGGCGCAAAAACTCTGGGCTGGCAGTGGTGAATGTCTCAAAGATCGCTTGGTTTGGGTCGCCCACGCGCACCCAATTTCCGTCGTCGCCCACCAGCCGCCGCAGAATCTGCTCTTGCAGGGCGCTGCTGTCCTGGGCCTCATCCTCGAGGATGTAGGGGTAGCGCTGCCGCAGCCGCTGCAAGTAGTCGGCGTCCTGCTCCAGCACGTGCAGCGCCAGCCGGATCAAGTCTTGAAAGTCGACCGCGCCGCGATAGCGCAGCCCACGCTCATAGGATTCGTAGACGCGCAGGCACGCTTCCAGCAGCGGCAGGTGGCGCCCGCTAGTCTCGTAGGCGCGGCGCAGACGGCGCTCGTCGTACTGCTCATCTTTAGCCTTGCGGATAAACGCGCTGGCGATTTCAACCAGCAGATCGGGCAAGTAGCGGTCGTGGACGTGCTGCTTGTCTCGATACTCTGGCGCAAGGTAGGGGGCGAACAAGTCGCTGTGAGTGCGCCAGTAGGCGGTGGCTGCGTCGCGCAGCAGGTCATCGCTGTCGCGCTCGTCGAGCACGCTGAAATCGTCGGCGAGGCCGGCCAGCGCCGGCCGCCCGCGCACGATGTCGTTGGCAAGGCTGTGCAGCGTCACAACGCGATAGCCAAGCCCAGGCGGCAGCTTGAACTCATCGCGCAGGAAGCGCGCCATCGACGCGGCAAAGTTGCCCACTGCTGACCTGACGAGCGTCACGATGAGCACTTCTTGATCGTCGGCGAGGTCAGCGCGCGCCACCAGCCGCGCCGCCAAGTACGACAACGTGGCTGTCTTGCCACTGCCCGGCACAGCCGCCACGCCCATCCGCCCACCCTTGTATTTCAGCACGCACGCCTGCCCCGGGCGCGGCTGAAAGGCGGTCTTAGTCGGCTCGGTCATGGGTAGTTCTCTCTCGTTGGACGCGCCGCAGCATCTGATGGATGGTCATCAGCAATGGGCCGCGCTGCTCCGTGCCCTGCTCGCTGAGCTGGTTATAGCCCAAGTAGATCTTTTTACGACAGTGACGCAGCAGCCCACTGATGAGCGTGTACAGCTCGTGCCGCCCCGTGTTGAACTCGTCGTCATCCGTCCAGACGCGCCCCTGCGGCCAATGGCGACTCAAGATGTAAGGCTGAGTCAGCGGCTGGTACAAGCGCTGCCCCCAGCTGCTGCTGCCGACGTCCAACCAGAACTGATAGTCCACGGCGAAGTTGTTCATCAAGAAAGTGTAAGCGGGGGCGATCAACACGGCTTCTGTGGGCTTGCGCGTTGGCACTTCCACGTATTGGTTGGCCAGCACGCCATCCAACACGCTGCGGACGTACTCCGCGGGCAGGTCAAGCTCAGGGTCAATGCGCGCCACCACCTGACGGAACTCACGAGCAGAGTCGATGAGGTTGGCGGTAATGTGGGCGGCGTCTAGGCTGCGGTGGAAGCCGAACTGTGGCTGGGACAAGACCTCCCCGAACAAGCGGCTGAGGAAGATGTCCAGCGGCAGCGGTGGCTCAGCTTGGTAATCTGTCAGCCACTCGTAGAGCGTCTGATAGCGCTGGCCAACGGCGTAGGTGATGCGTTCTTGCGCGTCGGATGGGACGGCGTCAAACGGCTTGAGCTGGCCCTGCTGTGGGTCGTAGACGTGCGCCGTCAGCAGGCGCGCTCGCACGACGTCCAGCGCGCCGAGGCTGGCCATCAACGCGCTGATGACCTCGTGCGAGGTGGGGCGCGGCTGGTGGAGTTCCCAGTGAGGGTGGGCGAGCCGCGCCAGCGTAAGCAGGGTGCGCGTGGCTGGCTCATCGCGCAGGGCGCGCGACGGGCGCAGCGCACGGTGTGGCACACCCCTAGCATCGAGGCGCGTCTCCAACAGGTGGCGCAGCGCATCCGGCAGTAAGATCGCCAGCAGCACGATCTCGTTCGGGGGCACGCCCTCTTCGTGGATCAGCCGTCGCGTCTCCTCCGCCACCCAGTCGAGCATCTGCGGCAGGTAGCGCAAGTTGCTAGGTAGTTCGTAGGCCGCCTGCTGGTCACCTTTGACGACAGGCACAGGGCGGTTGAGCGTGCGCGCAAACTCGGCTTGGAAGGCGGCCACCGCCGGCGACATGATGCGCTGACGGTCGAGCTGCGCGTGGACGTCACACAGCTCTCTCAACGCGTAGGCTGTGGTGGGGTCTGCGCCCAAAAAACGCCGATGCCCCCCGTCCGCGTCGTAGATCAATAGCGCCGACTTGACCACCGGCAGCCACTGCGCCAGCACGTCGTGCAGCGCGGGTGAGTCCTCTTCGATGTTGTCTACTAAAATGTGCTGATATTGCCGCGTAAGGTGGTTGAACACCTCTTTGCGCGGCAGCAGATGATCCATGAAGATCGCCATTTGCAGCGAGTAGTCCATCAGGTTGCGCTGGCGACACAGCTCGCGGAACTCGTTGGCGCAGGCCTGCGCGTCGTCGTAGATGCGCTTTTGTTCGTCTGCGCCGCCCCACGCTGCCTTGAGCCGCTCGCCTAGCTCGGTGTGGGGGAAGCCGACCAGCGCCGCCTTGTTCAAGTTGTCGACGATCTGTGTGTAGAGGCGGTAGGGGCTGGCGTGGACGCTGTTGAACAACTGGTGCTGCTCGATGAACGGGCCGAGGTAGCGCCGCATATAGTACTGCACCAGCTCCAAGCTTAGGTCATGGGGCGGCTCTAGCGGGTTCTCAAAGCCCAAGTCCGCTGCCACCAGCGGCAGGTAGAGGTCGAGCAGTTCGGTGGCGATGCCCCCGAGGGTGTCCACGCGGACGGACGAACTGCCCGCGGTGCGCGCCCGCCGCAACGCACCGCGCCACTGCAAGCCGAGCGTCGGCTGTGGCACGAGGATCAAAATTCGCCTGGCTGGCACGCCCGCTTTGAGCAGCCCCTTTACGCGCTCGATGCCCGCCGTCGTCTTGCCTGTCCCGGCGACGCCCTCCAAAAATACCCGCGCGTCGTAATGCTCCTCCGCAATCAGCCGCTGCTGTTTCAGCAGGTTCATAGGCGATGCTTCCCCGCTCAGATCAAAACAAATGTGCGGTTCATTGTAGCACAAATCGCCCTGAGCGAAGCGGGCTGCGTTCTTATTCGGCAGGTTTAGAGGCGATGAGGGCCGTCCACTTGCCTTCTTGGACGACTGTGCCGTCCTGCTTCACGATCTTGACCGACTGCGTCAGCCAGCCCCCGTTAAACTTGGGCGCGTCGACTTTCTCAATCGTGGTCATCTCCACATGGATCGTATCGCCGATGAAGACGGGCGCTTTGAAGGTGAACTCAAGGCCGCGGAAGGCGAGGATCGTCTTGAGGTTCGCGCCGAGGCTGTTCACGAGGCCAGTGGCAAAGCTCAAGGTCAGCATGCCGTGGGCGATGCGCTGGCCGAACATCGAGCTTTTCATGTACTCGGCGTCGAAGTGCAGCGGGTTGTAGTCGCCGATGATGCCGCCGAAGTTCACAATGTCTGCCTCGGTGATGGTGCGCGCTGCGGTGACGTGCACATCGCCGACGTTGGCTTCATCGTAGTAGTAGCCCATTGGGCCGTTGGGGGTGTAACGCATAAGTAAAAATCCTTCAAATCGTAAAGGAACTATTCAACGCATTTTATATTACCATATAGATCATAAAGCTGTCGAAAGTTTGAACGGCGCATTACCGCATACAGCCAATGGAGGGCAGTCACATGGAACCGTTTGATATGGAAGAACTGAACACACGTACCGAGGCCGATCTAGCACGGCATAAGAAGCTCATGCCGCTAGTGTTCTTCCCATTCAGCGTGCTGATCTATGCCTTGTTCGCCTTCATCGCGCTCAGCGCCGGCCCGACAGAAGAGCCGGGTTTCGCCGTAGCGATGGCGCTGATTGGTGGCTTCATGGCGCTAATGATAAACGGAGTCAGCTTAATGACGGTGGGCGGGTTGTTCGATCAAGCCCTGCGACCACAGATCATGGCGCGGGTCATGGCACAGATGGTACAAGAGCAAGCTGGCGGCAAACGCAAGCACACAGCCAAACGGCTGGAGGATGAAGAGATCGCATCGGATGACGTGGTCATGCTAGGCGACGACGGCGAGCTGTATCGGCAGCATCGCGCCTGAGAAAAAATGCCCCGTGGGAACTTTGCCACGGGGCGTGAAGGTTACGCGAGATCTTTGCCAGAGAGCGGCGCGCCGATGATCGGCCCAATCAAGCAGACGTTGAACACGCCTGCTAAGATCGGCACGACGCCGACGGCGGTGAGGATGAGTCCAGCTGTGTCACCAACCACTGCCAGCCCCAGCACAATCAAAGCGATGCCGAGGACGATCCTCACCCCACGGCCCATTGGGCTAGCCATGAATTTTGCGAGTGCCATCTTGTGACCTCCTATAGGTATGTCTTGCTCAACTGGGAAGGGCGAGCAGCGACTCGCCCAGTTGAAGCCCCAGCTGCTATATGCTGCTATATTAAGCAGCGGCGTGATGCCTCGTACCTGACGTCAGCGCGGCCTCACGGCTTGGCGACGAACCACACATCGCGGAAGAGGTGGCCGGTCGTGTCGCCGCGCGCGGCGTCGTTCACCCAGAAGTAGAGCGGCTGGCCGTTGTAGGCCACTTGCAGCGTGCCATCGGCGCGCTCGAACGTGGTGAAGATGCCAGGAATGTTCACCGCGGTCACCAGCGCGTTAGCGCTTTCGACGGTCAGCGGCGGCCAGTTGTTGGAGCACGGCTCGACACAGTTGCTGGCGTTCGGCTCGTCGTTGGCAAAGGTGTAGAGCGTCATGCCGTTGCCACCCACGAGGATGAAGCCCAGTTCTTCATCGAACTGCACATAGACCGTCGCCGGCGTGGCCACCAGCCAGTTGCTGCGGAAGTTGTGGCCGGTCGCGTCGCCGGGCTGCTGATCGTTCACCCAGAAGTAAAGCGGCATCTGATTGTAGGTCACTTGCAGCGTGCCATCGGCGCGCTCGATCGTGCCGATCTCGCCGGGGATGCCCTCGCCCAGCGTCAGCATCTCCATATTAGAGACCGTGTAAGGCGGCCAATTGTTCGTGCACGGCTCAACGCAGTTGGTCGTGTCGAGGCGATCCCGCTTGAAGGTGTAGAGCGTCATGCCGTTCTCAGCGACGAGCACCGGCCCCAGCCCGTTGATGTTGCGCACGCTGAGCGTGGCCGTTTCTTGCGCCGCGACCGTGACCGCGCCCAGCACAACCGCCACCGCGACAACTAAAAGACCTAACACTTTCTTCATACGCTATTTCTCCTCTTGTGATGATGGTTAACGATATGCCGCGCTGTGTTGCTTGTGCGCGGTCAGTACGCTATCGTAGGCGGGGCACTCGCTGGATTGCCTTTCTCATCATCTGCTCAGGGGCGACCATGTCAGCCGATCCAACTGCGCTGCTGCGGCGCATCGCACAGGGGGACGAACGCGCGCTGGAGGCGCTCTATGACGCCTACGCTGGCCGTGTGTACGGCCTCGTGCTGCGCGTTATGGGCGATGCGGCGCTGGCGCAGGAAGTGACTCAGGATGTCTTCCTCAAAGTGTGGCAGCGCCCGCACACATGGAACCCTGAACGTGGCCAGTTTAGCAGTTGGCTGCTGACGGTGGCGCGCTACACCGCGGTCGATCGCCTGCGGACGGAGGCGCTGCGCAGCGGGCGCAGCGTGCCGCTGCTCGACGAACTCGACACGCTCATCGACGCCGACCCCGACCCGACTGAGTATGACAGCCTGCGCGCGCTGCTGCGCCGCCTGCCTGATGAGCAGCGGCAGGTGATCGAACTGGCTTACTTCCGCGGCCTGACCCACAGCGAACTCGCCGCCGCGCTCAACCTGCCGCTGGGGACAGTCAAAACGCGCCTGCGGGCAGGGCTGCAAAAGCTGCGCGCTCTGCTGCTTGATGAATCCAAATGACTACAAATGAACGATAGCTATGCGATGAACACATTAGACGACACCCCTCCCACCCCCTGTGACGCGCTGCGCGACCTGCTGCCAGCCTATGCGTTGGGCGTGGCTGACCCCGACGAAGCGCGCCAAGTCGAAGCGCTGCTGCGACGCTGCCCCGACTGGCAGGCCGAACTGAACGCCTATCAGCAGCTCAACGCTGAGCTAGCCGCGCTGCTGCCGCCGATCGCCCCGCCGAGTCACGTCAAAGCCGGCTTGATGCACGCCGTCACCGCCCGCCCGAGGCGTCGGCGCTGGGCGTGGGGTTGGGTCGCCGCGGCCTGCCTGCTGATCGCGCTGGTCGTCTCGAACGCGGCATGGGCGTCTCTGCTGGCTCGTCAGCAAGCCCCGTTGGAACTCGTGCTGCGTTCCGTGCAGGCCGACGTTGCGCCAGATGCCACCGGCCGCGTGTTGTGGACGCGCGCCGAGCCGCAGGCCTTCCTCGTCCTGTCAGGGCTGCTGCCGCTCGCGCCTGACCAGACCTATCAAGCGTGGATGCGCGACGGCGAGCGCATCGTCAGCCTCGGCCTCGTTCAGCCTCAGGCAGACGGCAGCGCTGCGCTCGTCTTTGACGGGGCGCTGCTCGCCGGGCGCTTTGACACGGTGGGGGTTACGGTGGAGCCAGCAGGCGGCAGCGCATCGCCCACCACCCCACCGATCGTCCGCTGGCAGGGCGGTTAGAGCACCTCGACTGCGCCGCGGTAGCGACCGAGGTAGGCGAGCTGGTCGTCCAGAAGCACGCGCAGCGCGTAGCCGCCCGCCCCGCGCACGCCCAACGCCAGCGGGGCCTCACCCACGAACGCCTCGTGCGACCAGCGCTGTTCCCTGCCATCAGCGTGGGTGACGATCACCGTCAGGGTGAAGCGATCCTCGTGCAGGCGAGCAGGGTTGAAGTGCAGTTCGATCCGTTCAGCAGTCAGGCGCGCGTGGGTGAGGTAAAGGCGCTTGTGGTTGAAGAGCATGAAATCGGTGCGCGCGGTCACCTTGTCGCGCCACTTTGCCCAGATTGGCGCGGGCAGAAGGTGCGTAAGCGTCTCATAGTCGGCCTCGCTGCGCAGCCAGATCATTTGCAGCGCCTCGAGCGTGATCGCCTCTGGCAGCAGCACCTGCGCCTCACGATGTCGCAGGATTTCAGCTTTTTCGTCTTGGCGCATCCAACTGTCGTGGTAGATCTGCTCAAAGGGCAGCTCAGCGAAGGCGCGCGCGGTGGCGTAGATGGCTGCGCCGTTGGCCGGGTCGCCATCGCTGAAGTGGGCTTTGGGGTCCAGCAGGATCGTCTCCAAGTCGAACATCAACCACACCGGCGATTGTAGGCAGTCGTTCAGAGCGTGTGGTGCGGGGTAATAGCCCTCACGGTCGAAGAAAGTGGGGGTGCGTGGTCGAAAGCTGAGCCGCACGTAGCGATCCCACTGGGTGCGCGCTTTGGGGTTGCGCAGGCGCGGCGCAGCCAGCCGCCCGCTGTCCAGCAGTTCAGGCAGGTCGTGCAGCGCCACCGCGTAGAACAGGAAGTACGTCCACCACTGGCGTAGCCCCCACGGTTCGGCGCGTAAGGCGCGCACCGCGCGGCGGAAAGCTGCCGCTGTGCGGCGCTCAGTGGCGGTGCGTCCAGCGGATGCCGCTTTGGGCGGAGCCTCGGCGATGAAGGCGCGGCTAGCTGCTAGGTCGCTGAGTAGGTCGCGCAGGTTGTCGGCGTAGCGTTCCTCAGCGCTGAAGTCAATCGCGTTGAGGTGCTCAAGGTGCAGCGGCGGCTCCGCGTTAGCCTGAACGCGAATTGGGATGAGCTTTTTGCCCTTGCGCAGCGCGCGCAGCTGCTCCATCCGACACCACTTGGACGCCTGCGCGCCGCTGCTAAGCAGGGCCAGCATGACCGAACACGTGTCGATGGCGTGTTCGATGTCCTCGGTGAAGCTGCCACCGAGTTCGATTTGGCGCTGGTCCAGCCATACGCTGATGCCCACGTTTTGCAAATCAGCTTGGAGGCGGGTGGCCAGCGTTTGGCCATCAGCCCGTGCGTAAGAGATGAAAACTTGTACCATGCCGCTTCTCGCGCTCTCTTCAAAGTTCATTATGGCGTGTGAACCGCTTCACTTGCAAGAATAGTTGGCAAAGAAGGGGAATGGCCAACATGCTAGGATACAGCGCGCTAAACTTGCTTGTTATATAAAGTTAATAAATTGTTTCCTGACTCCCATTTGAATTTAATTCAATAGGTGCACTATAATCTCAGTAGTACTTTAGTAACGGGTAACGGTTTGACTGGAAACGCGATGGAAACACGCTCTCTGTTAGAGATAGAACGCAAACGGGCTACAGTGCGCAAATATCTATTTGAAACCCCGAACAGCGTGCGGCTTTGGGCAATCGTAAACAACCTGCTCGCGCCAGATCATATTCGGCTTGCGGCTAGCCACGGAATCGTGATCGTCTGCCGTGCAAGCGCTGAACCACAAGCGCGCAAGCTAGCACAATATCTACAGAGCCGAGGCGTTGAAGCTACGGCAAAGGTTGCGGAGCAGCACAACAACCTGAGCATGACCATCGCTAACGCTGGCATCGTGATATTGATGTTGGGGGCGCCGAGGGATTTTACCCCTGAGATGCAGCGCAGCTACAAGACGGCCATGCTGATGGGCAAAGTGCTGTTAGCCGTCGTGCGCAGCTTAGATGACCTGCCGAACCTCCTCTTCGACCTGCCGCCTCTGTTTTGGTCGCGCGATTTTGACCACGTCAAGCACACCATCGACGATCTGCTGGCGATTGCGTAGCCTTCGTCAGCTTTACAGCCCTCTGTATGCAGATCACGCCAGCTGAGGCCAAGCTGCGTTAGGAAACTGATATGAAAAAAAGATTGCTCATAATGAAAGTTTGGCGCATCATGAGTAATATGAACCATTTATAAACCTTTGAGTTGGTGAGCGATGTCTTCTCTGATTTATGTTGAGCAAGAATACCGTCGAGCGCTGGCGCGTCGCATCCTGGCGCAGGATCCGACCAATGAAACGGTTCGATCTGCGTTGAGTGCGCTGCTCACGCCGCGGCATCTGGCGATGGCCGCGCGCGAAGGCCTATTGATCATCACCCATGAGAACGACGCCGCGTTCGCCCGAGCGCTGGCTCAAGTGATGCGTGAGAACCATCTTGACGCTCACTTTGACCTTATTGGAGAGCGCCCTTACCTGAACACCAACTTGTCGCTCGTCGGCGCTGTCGTGCTTATCTGTAACTGCCCGGGCCACCACGAGGACGTGCTGCGTCAGTGCTACGACAGAGCCATGTCGCTGGGAAAAGTCGTCTTGCCGGTGGTTCATTGTGATAAGACGCTGCCGAACCTGCTGTTCGACCTGCCGCCGTTGTGCATCAAGAGTGATCCATCTGAGGCGGCGGAGCAGCTGGTGGCCATGTTCAGCCCCGCCAACCTATGAGCCTTGCTGCTTCTAGCCCCTCACCCGTACAGCTTTCAGCGGCTGGTGGACGTCCTCAGCCGCTTTGCAGTGCGGGCTTACTTTCGCCTGACGCCTGACGCTTACTGGCGCGGCCTGCGCATCGGCGACGCGGTGGGCGTGGCGCATTTCTCAACAGCGGAGAACTGCCTGCACGTTGACCTGCACGGCTGGGACGCGCCGCCTGAGCCAAACGCACTGGCGCGGGCCGTGCGCGCTGTGAGCGGCCTGCACCCTGATCTGTCCGCGTTCTACGCCCGCGCCTGTGCGGATGCTGCCCTGTGGGGCTGGCTGGAGCCGTTGGCAGGCCTCCCGCTGTTCAGCAGCGCCGACCTCTACGAGGCGCTCGTTACGACGATCATCGAACAGCACATCAGTTGGACGGCAGCGCTGGGCATACAGGGGCGCTTAGCCGCGCTGTTCGGCACGCCGATCACGACGCCGGTTGGGGTGATCTATGCGCCGCCCTCCCCTCAGCAGATCGCCGCTCTCACTCGCGCAGACCTCGCCCCGCTCAAGCTGACGACGGCGCGGCTTGACTTGCTGATCCGCATCAGTCAGATGGTGGCTGACGGGGCGTTCAGCGGCTGGGAAGCAGCCGATCCGCGGGCGCTCTATCAAGCGCTGCTGAGCGTGAAAGGCATCGGCCACTGGACGGCGACCGTCACGGTGGGGCGGGCGCTGGGCGTGCAGCCGCACGTCAACGACAACGATGCTGCGCTGCAAGCGGCGGTGAACGCCTTCTTCTATCAGCGGGCAGGGCGGGCGACGCTGACTGAGACGCGCGCTGCCTTCGCCCCCTACGGTGAGGACGCCCCACTGATCGCCCAACTGCTCATGCTGCGTTGGGTGATCGCCCGGTACCCGCCGCAGCCTTTTGACGTAGAATGAGTGTGACGATTATCGAGCGAGGTGCTCTCAACTGTGGCCAGCTTCCTCCCCCCATTTTTTGAGAAAGAAAAGCGCAAGGAAAAGGAAAAACGGGGCAATCAATCGATCTGGCCGTTGGAACTGCTGATAGCAGCGCTGGCAATCTCAGGCGCAGTCACGTTCTTCACTGCGCCGCAGGGGGGACGCCCTGCGCCAACCCCAACGTGGACGCCGCCCGCGCCAGCAGTGGTGGCCTTCAACGCCCCCGTCGAGGATGCGCTCACCCAAAGCAGCGTGAGCGCCCAGCAGGATTGGCTGGCACAGGTAGCATGGCATGAGCGCGATCTGCGCTGGCGAACGTTCCGCGCGGACGAAAACGGCCAGTGGCTGCCGGTGAGCGGCGGAACGTTCGAGTTCCCGCATCCCATCACCCGTGCCGACATCAGCCCCGACGGCCAATGGCTGCTCGTCATGCTCGCGGATGGCGAGCAGAGGCAGACGCTCTTCATGCGCACGGACGGCATGCTGGCATGGAGAGATGCCAGCGCGCCCTACGCCGCGCTCAGCCCCGACGGTAAGCGAGCGGTGATCGGCGACGCTGCGGGAAAAATCACGCTCTACAGCGTCACGGAGGGCAGCGATCTCATCGCTGAGGTGATCGTGCCGCGGTCGGCAGGGCTGCAGGCGCTGGCGCTGCAAGAGGGGGCGCTGGTCGTGCGTGATGGGGGGAACCTTGTGCGCTATGACAACTTCACAAGCACTTCTGGCGTTGCCGCGCCGCTGATCTCAGCCGATCAGACGCTCAGCTTGCTGCTGCTACCGAGCGGCGAGGTCGCCGCCTTGACCGCCTCAGCTGTGACGATCTACGACTTTCAAGGCGGCTATCGGCGCTATGAACTCGATCGACCGACGCAGACGCAGCGTGGCGCGCTGATCGCCAGCCGCCCCGCGTCACGCCTCGCCGTCCTGCACCTTGACGGCCTGACGCTCATCCGTCTAGATAACGGTAGCCCGCTCACGCCCGACGCCAACCAAGCCGCCCTGAGCTTCTGGCCAGTTGAAGGCGTGCAGTCGGCTGCCTTTGTGGACGACACCCACCTGTTAGCCGTGAGCACCGAGGGCGGACTAGCACTGTTGCGTGACGGTCAGATCGTCCAGATGCTGCCGGACGAGTGGCCGATCACGCCGTCTGCGCCTAACGGTCGATGAGGCGCAGACGCCGTTCTAGCGCGTCGATCAAGGTTGAGGTGGGCGGGACGCTGCCGCTGGATCGCGCATAGCACGCTGCAGCAAAGGCCAGCCCCACGCTGAACTCATAGCGCGGGCCGGGCGGGTCATCCGCCACGATGACGAACCGCGCCCCTTCACAGGGGAGTTGGTGCGCGCTGTCGAGCATCTGCCATGCGGCGATCAGCGGGCGTGCCCACAGCGGCAGCGGGCGGCCGGCTGCGTTCTGGCGTTTGGCGATGCTGGCCGCGTTGAAGATCACCTGCGCTTCCCAATCGGGCACGTGCACCTGCCAGCGCTCATGGTGGCCCCACACCCCCGCCAACCACACCTCGCGCCCCGCCATGCCCATCATGACCTCTGGCGGCTGCTGAGTGAGCGCCTCAAACGCCACGAGCAGCCGCAAAGGGGGATTGATGTTGTTGGGGGCGTTGGTCATTGCTGCTCCTCTCTTAAGACATGGCCAAGCGCTGGAGCTTCTGCTGGCGCTCACTCGACCTGCACGACGCGGCCTTCAGCGGCGCGCCACAGCCGATCCCACAGGGCAAGGCCGAGGCCGACCGGTGCGGGGGCGCGCGCGAGGATCACATCCGTGTTGTGCTCCAACTGGCGCAGCACGGCGAACAAGCGGTTGGCCGCCTCGCCCTCATCTGCCCCGAGCGAGACGACCATCACCCCCGCGGGCAGGTCAAGCGGCGCTTGGCCGATCACCAGCGCGGCGACGGCCGCCCCGCGCGCGAGCTGTTCCGCCGCGTGGCGCGCCATGCGCGCGCTCACTGCGTTCGTATCGCCTGCGAACAAGATCAGCTCCGCTTCTGGCGAGTAGTGCTGGAGCAGCGTGCCCGGCGCGGGGGCGGTCTGGCCGTCGGCTATCGTCAGGGTGCGCAGCGTCAAGTCAGGCAGCAGCGCACGCTGCGCTTCCACCGGCACGCCGC
The DNA here is from genome assembly GCA_034432435.1 of Anaerolineae bacterium. Lineage (GTDB taxonomy): Bacteria > Chloroflexota > Anaerolineae > Aggregatilineales > Phototrophicaceae > JANWYT01. The sequence continues at coordinate 8,361 of DAOUBS010000050.1, read as the reverse complement.
CCGGTCGCAGCACCGCCGGCGGCGCGCTCGTCAGGTCAAGGATGGTAGACTCGACGCCGATCGTGGTGGGGCCGCCGTCCAGCACGACATCGACGCGCCCCGCAAGGTCAGCCAGCACGTGATCGGCGGTGGTGGGGCTGGGGCGACTGAAGCGGTTGGCGCTGGGGGCGGCGATGGGCCCGCCCGCCGCGCGGATAAGCGCCTGCGCCACCGGGTGCGACGGCACGCGCACGGCCACGGTCGGCTGACTGGCGGTGACCAGATCGGGCACGCGCGCCGAACGCGGCAGCACCAGCGTCAGCGGGCCGGGCCAGAAGCGCCGCGCCAGCTCATCCACGATGGACGGGATAGCGTCCACGAGCGGCGGCAAGTCGGCAGGGTCGGCGATATGGACGATCAGCGGGTCTGTGCTGGGGCGCTGCTTGGCGCGGAAGATACGCGCGACGGCCTCAGCGTTGAGGGCGTGTGCCCCCAACCCGTAGACGGTCTCCGTTGGGAAGGCAACCAACCCGCCCGACAGGATGACCTGCGCCGCGCGCGCTGTCGTCGCGGGGTCAGGCGTAGTGGGGTCAACGGTCAGCAGCAGGGTAGTACTCACATAGTCTGTCATAGGGCCATTATACCCCATTGCAGCGGCGCATCGCCTCCAGCAGCACAGCGGCTACCTCGGGACGGGTGACCTCCGGCGGGGGGGCTTCGCCGCGCGCTAGCATCGCCCGCACCTGTGTTCCGCTCAGCGCGACGTGACAGCTCACATCGTGCGGGCACGTCTTGCGGCTCACTACCGAAGCGCAGGCGCGACAGTAAAACGTGTGCTCGAAGAACAGCGGCGTAATGCCGATCTCGTCCGCGGTGAACTCGTCGAAGATGCGCTGTGCGTCGTAGCTGCCGTAGTAGCTGCCCACGCCGGCGTGGTCACGCCCGATGATGATGTGGGTGCAGCCGTAGTTTTTGCGGGCAATGGTGTGCCAGATCGCTTCACGTGGACCAGCGTAGCGCATCGCCGCGGGAAAGGCTGCCAGCAGCACGCGATCCGCTGGGTAGTAGGCCGCCAGCAGCGCGCGGTAGCTGGCGATGCGCACATCGGCTGGCACGTCGTCCGCTTTTGTCTCGCCGATCAGCGGGTGCAGCAGCAGCCCATCAACGATCTCCAGCGCCACCTTGTGCATGTACTCGTGGGCGCGGTGGATCGGGTTGCGCGTCTGAAAGGCGACAATCCGCCGCCAGCCGCGCGCGGCAAATTCGACCCGAGTCTGGGCAGGGGTCAGGCGCAGCTCTGGGAATGGGCCGCGCGGCAGGTCGATCACGTGGACGGCTCCGCCGAGCGCGATCTGCCCTTGCTGGAGCCGCCGCGCCACACCCGGATGAGCCAGGTCGGTCGTGCGGTAGACTTGCTGGGCTTCTAACAGCGGGTCGATCTCGTAAATGTCCGCCAATTCAAGGATTGCCAGCGGGGTATCCTCTTGTAAGAGCGCGACTTCACGCCCCACGCGCAACCCGTCCAGCGCGTGCACAGTGAGCGTGACGGGCAACCCCCATGGCAGGCCGTTGGCGAGGCGCATCTGGTCACGCACGCTCAGGTAGTCCGCGCGAGTCATGAAGCCCGTCAGCGGGCTGAGCGCCCCAACGGCGATCAGCTCCAGATCGGCCAGCGCCACCTCGTTGAGCGCGACGCGCGGCAGGCGCTGCGCGCGCTCCAGCGCTGCCTCGCGCGCAGCGCCCGTCAGCCGCCGGTCGATCAACTGGCCGCCGTGCGGAGGGATGGACGCGCTCATCCGCGCGCCTCGACAGGGAGGAGGCCGTGCTCGCTCAGCGCTGCAAGCAGGCGCTGCAAGCTCTCATCGGGCGTTTCAACGGCGGTGTGCAGCGTGACCTCAGGGCAAAGCGGCGGCTCGTAGGGGGCGTTCACGCCTGTAAAATCGGGCAGCTCGCCCGCGAAGGCGCGCGCGTAGAGGCCTTTTGTGTCGCGCGCGGCGCAAGCTTCCACGGGCGCATCACAATAGACCTCGACGAAGTGTTCCACCTCCGCGCGGACTTGATCACGGGCGGCGCGGTAAGGCGAGATGAAACAACAGATGACCGCGACGCCGTTGCGCGCCAGCAGCTTGGCGACGAAGCCGACGCGCTCGATGTTGCGGTCACGGTCGGCTTTGCTGAAGCCTAAGTCGCGGCTCAGGCCCTGCCGTACCGTGTCGCCATCCAGCCGCTCCACGCGCAGCCCACGCGCGCGCAGCGCCGCCTCCAACCTCACACCGAGCGTGGTCTTGCCCGCCCCGCTCAACCCCGTCATCCACACAACAAACCCGACTTGTTCGCTCACCGTCACACGCCTTTTGGACAAGAACAGACAGCGCAGGCGCTTGTTCCTACGCTGTCCAGTATATCGATGGGGTTGCGTCTGTTGTTAGCGCGGATCGATACGATAGACTACGCCGCGGTGGTTGGCCACGTACAGCTCGCCGTTTTCGTCCTCGCCGAAGCTGGCCAGCGGGAAGGAGCCGTTCAGCAGGCGCTCGCTCGTCCATGTGCCGTCGGCGTTGCGCGTGGCTGCCCAGATGTGCCCAGAGCAGAAGTCCCCGTAGAGGTACTTGCCAACCAGCGCCGGGATCGCCGTGCCGCGGTAGACGTAGCCGCCCGTGATCGAGCAGCCGTTTTCGCCGTGTTCGTAGGTGATGATCGGCGCGACGGGGTTGTTTACGCGGATACGCTCGTTGAAGACGCGCGTGCCCTCAAAGGCGGCCCAGCCGTAGTTAGCCCCGCCGCGGAAGCCGGCTGGCTCGAAATTGACCTCTTCCATGCGCCCCTGCCCCACATCCGCTAGGAACATATCGCCGGTTTCGCGGTCGAACGAGAAGCGCCACACGTTGCGCAGCCCATACGCCCAAATTTCGGGCAGCACGCTGTCGATCCCGACGAAGGGGTTGCTGGATGGAATGGCGTAGCTGGTCGGCGTGTTCACGTCGATCCGCAGGATCTTGCCTAGCAGCGTGTCGAGCCGCTGGCCGGCGTTGATCGGGTCGCCTGCGCTGCCGCCATCGCCGAGGCTGAGGTAGAGGAAGCCGTCGGGGCCAAAGGCCATATCGCCGCCGTTGTGGTTAGGGAAGGGCTGCTCCACGGCGAGAAGTTGTTCCTCACTTGTAAGGTCGCCCTCGTTGGGGCTGTTGGGCAGCACCGTGAAGCGCGAGATGATCGTCTCGCCGCGGCGGCCGGTGTAGTTGACGTAGAAGCGGCCATCCTCGGCAAAATTGGGCGAGAAAGCCAGACCCAGCACGCCGCGCTCGGTGTAGCCGCCCGCGTTGACATCGCGCGAGAGCCGTCCCGTCAGGTCGAGAAAGACGCTGGCTTCGCCGTCCTGTAAGACGAAGATCGGCCCGCCTTGCGAGATGATGAAGAGCCGTCCGCTGCCGTCGCCCGCGTTGTAGATGCCGATGGGGCGGTTGACCCCCTCTAGAACCGGCGTCAGCGTGATCTGTGGCGTCTGCGCCAGCGCCACGCTGGCCAGCATCCACACTGCTATCAAGACACTCAGTCGCTTGAACATGTCACTTGCTCCAGTTAGCGTTCAACATCTTGTATCATACGCTCAAATCTTTAACGTTACCTAACAGCGCACAAAAATGGTTATACTAGAAAGGGAAGCCGTTGGGAAAGGTGCGCCATGTTAGAGATCGTCGAACGGCAGCCCGCTGCGCCCGGCCAGCGCCCGCCGCTGCTGTTCATCCACGGCATCATGCATGGCGCGTGGTGCTGGGATGAGCACTTTCTGCCGTACTTCGCCCAGCGCGGGTATGCGTCCTACGCGTTCAGCTTGCGCGGGCACGGTCGCAGCCCTCTGAACGGATCGCTGCGCTGGGTGCGCGTGGCCGATTACGTGGCCGACGCACTGACCGCTGCTGAGCAGGTCGCCCAAGCGAGCGGGCGGCTGCCGGTCTTGATTGGCCACAGCATGGGCGGCTTGATCGTGCAGAAGTGCTTGGAGCAGCGCCCCGCGGCGGGGGCGGTGCTGCTAGCCACTGTGCCGGTCGGCGGGGCGCTGCGAGCGCTCCTAAAAGTGACGCTGCGCTACCCGCGCGAGATGCTGGCCGCCCCGTTCAGCTTCCAACCGGCGCTCAACAACGCCGAGGCCATCCGCTGGATGTTCTTCCCATCGGACATGCCCGCCGAGACCTTCGACCGCTATCGCCGCCGCCTCACGCCGGAGTCGTTCCGCGCGATCCTCGATCTAGCGCTGTTCGACATACCTCGCCCGTCGCGCGTGCAGCGCGTGCCGACGCTTGTCGTCCATGCGAGCGCAGACACCTTGTTCACCGAGTCCGACAGCCGGCGCACCGCTGCGGCCTATGAGGGGTTCTATAAAGTGATACCGAACGCTGCCCACGACCTCATGCTTGACCCCACATGGGAGCAGTGCGCTTCAGCAATCGTCCAATGGTTAGAGGAGACCGTATAATGCATCGCATGGCTAAGACGCCCACCCTACGACACGTGCAGCGCATACTGCAGCAAACAACATCCGACCGACGCGGTCTAACACGCCGCCAATTTCTGAAGGGCACAGGCGCGTTGGGCGCAGGCCTGACGTTGGGGCGGCTGCCCTTGCCGGCGCGGTCCAACGCCAGCAACGCCCCACGCATTGCGATCGTCGGCGCGGGCTTTGCTGGCCTCGCCTGCGCTTACTACCTGACGCAGGCAGGCTACACCCCAACCGTCTACGAGGCGCGCAACCGCGTGGGCGGGCGCGTCTACAGCATCCGCGACGTGTTCGACGACGACATGACTACTGAGATGGGCGCGGAGTTCATCAACAGCGACCATGAGGACGTGCTGGCGCTGGTGGAGGCGTTCGGCCTTGAGCTGCTCGACCGTGAGGACAACCCCTATCAGCGCACCGCTATCGTCTTTGATGGGCGGCACATCAGCGTTGAGGAACTGAGCGCGCTGTTTGAGCCTTACGCCGAGCAGATCGCCGCTGACGTGGAAGCCGTCTACAACGAGGATGAAGCGGCGCTCGCCCGCTTCGATCAAATGACGATCAGTGCCTACTTGTTCGAGCTGGGCATGACGCGCAGCGACTTGATCTACCGCTTCCTCGACGTGGCCTTCACGACTGAGAACGGCCTCAGCATCGACCAGCAGAACGCGCTCAACTTCCTTTACCTTGCGCCCGCGCTGGACGACAACGGGCAGCTCGACGCTGTGGGGCCGAGCGACGAGCGCTACAAGGTGCGCGGCGGCAATCAGCGCATCGCCGAGCACATGGCCGAGGCCGTCGTTGCCGCGGGTGGCGAGGTCAAGCTGCGCCACACCTTCACCGTCATTCGTGACCCACAGCCCGACCGCCACGGCCCCAACCCTGACTTCCGCTATGTGTTGGGGTTTGTAGAGAACGACGAAAACGACGAGTTCGTGGGCACACACGGAGCCCACGTGGATGTAGTCGTCTTGGCCATCCCCCTCAGCGTGCTGCGCTACATGCAGTTGGACATCGCCGAGCTGAGCGACGCCCACCGCCGCGCGATAGCCACGCTGGGCTATGGCACGAACGGCAAGCTCGTGATCGGCGTCAACCGCCGCGTCTGGAACGAGCAGGGCTACGATGGCTACCTCTACACGGATGCGCCCTTCGGCAGCGGCTGGGACAGCAGCGAGTTGCAAGGCTCCGGCCCGGGCAGCTACACCTTCTACAACGGGGGCAGCGAAGGGGTGAGGTTCGGGCGCGCCGTGGGCTACGCGGCCAACCGCTACACTGAGGCGCTCGACGTGGCTTTCCCCGGCGTTGATCTCGAGAGAAACGAGGTCACGAGAGCACAGGCGTGGGCCATTGACCCGCACGCGCTCGGCTCGTATAGCTGCCCGCTGCCTGGCCAGTACGCGATCTTCGAGCTGCTGCAAGCGCCCGTGGGGGCGGTCTACTTCGCCGGCGAGCACACCAGCCTCGACTACTTCGGCTACATGAACGGCGCAGTTGAAAGTGGCCGCCGTGTGGCCGAGGCCATTGCCAAAGCGTTGGGGTAGCCCTTGAGCTTTGATTGGACGAACAGCGCGTGGCAGCGTTGGTTTCGTGCACCGCGCTTCATCTTGTTTCACGTCGCTGCTCAGGATCATCAGCGCGCGCTCATCTGCCACGACGCCAGCGGCATGCCGCAGCTCTACGCCTATGAGCTGGGGGGTGTCCCGCGCCAGCTTACCTTTGAGCCGCAGGGCGTGCCGCTCGGCACGATCAGCGCGGACGGGCTTACCGTCTACTACCTGCGCCTCGCTGACGATGACACAAGCGGGGGCCATCTGTGGCGCGTGGGCTTCGATGGCAGCGATCCGCGCCCACTCACGCCCGATTGGCCACCGTATCCGCTGCTAGCCGTGACGGAGTGCGCTAGCGGGGCGTTCTACGGCTTCACAGTGTTCGATGGCTACAGTCAGACCTTCGTGGTGGATGCTCGTCGCGGCGGCGCGCCTCACCTGCGCTATGAGAGCGCCGCCCCTAGCATCGGGCCGTACTTGTCCTACGACGGCGAGCTGGCGGTCATGGCTGAGTTGAGCGAGGCGGGCGACGCGCTGGAGAGCTACGACGTGCGCACGGGCGAGCGTGTCGCGCGCTTGGACGGCCTAACCGCGCTGGAGCCGGCCGGTTTCCCGCCGCGCCCGCACGATATGCGCCTGCTGTCGACGGCGCTCGTCGATGGGCTGCGCTGTCCATTTTGGTGGAACGCCCGCACCGGCGAACGCCGCGATCTGAGCTTCCCCCACGCAGGCAGCGTAGCACTGCTGGACTGGTCAAACGACGCCGAGCAGGTGGTCTACACAGCCTACAGCGCGGCGGGCGTTCAGACCGCTGTCGTCAGCCTCAAGACCGGCGCATCAGCTGTGTTCGACTGGCTGAACGGGTGTTGTGTGGACGCGGCGCACTGGCACGCGGGCGAACTGTGGACGCTGACGCAGCGCTATCACGAGCCGCCCGCGATCTGGCGCGGGGGGCAGGTCGCGCTCACGGTGGGGGAGGCTTCGGCGCTGCCGCCTGTTACCATCGCCCAGCACGGCAGCCTGACGCACTACGCTCAGCCCAGCGACCTGCACGTGGTGATCGCCCATGAGGACGCGCACGGCCTGCCGCAGCGCTATCTGCCGCTAGTGGGGGCGTGGCTGAGCGTCGGCGCGGCGGTCAGCGTGTGGTTTTCGCTGGCCAACATGGGGATGATGGCCGGAGAAGCAGACGGACGCGCCATGCCAGAGCAAGACGCAGACGCGCTGGCTAAAGCGCTGGCCATGTTGGATCTGCCGCCGCGCCGCCTGCTCATCGGCACAGGCCGAGCGGCGCTGACTGTGCTGAGGCTGCCCGCTGTGGGCCGCGTGCTGATCGACCCGCCGGAGCCGTTCGAGCGCGCCCGCGACGGCACGCCCACGCTGACGCTCACCGCGCAGACCGTGCCGCTCGCCCCCGACCGCGACGAGCAGATCATGGGGCGGGCGCTGGCGTGGTGGGCGACGCTCAGCGCGACGGGCGTTCTGTGAGCGTTAGCGGGGCGCTGAAGTACTGCCCATTGCGGAACACGGTGAGGTTGACCGTCTGGCCGGGCGAGGTGTTGATGGCCAGCCAGCCGATGAGCTGGTCAAAGTCGTTGATCGGCACGCCGTCGATGGCCGTGATGATGTCGACGCCCGAGTTGGAGAGGGGGCGCAGCCCCGCGTTGGCGGCGGGCAGCCCGCGCGACGCATCCAGCACGGCCACGCCGCGGATATTGTTCGGCAGGTTAAAGGTCTCGATGAGGTCGATGTCAATCGCGCGCGACGTCAGCCCCATGAACGGGTAGCGCATCCGCCCCGTCTCGATCAAGCTGTTGGCGACTTTCACGATCAAGTTGCTGGGGACAGCAAAGCCCACGCCTTGATTGGCCCCAGTTTCAGTGGCGATCTGTGTGTTCATGCCGATCACCTCGCCGCGCAAGTTGAGCAGCGGCCCGCCGCTGTTGCCGGGGTTGATGGCCGCGTCCGTCTGGATCACCCCGCCGACGGAGTAGCTGTTCAGGCCGAAGATGCGGCGGTTGACCGCGCTCACGATGCCGCTCGTCAGCGTCCAATTGTTTTGGAAGGGGTTGCCCAGCGCGAGCACGGTCTGGCCGATTTGCAGCGTGTCGCTGTTGCCGAACACGACTGGCCGCAGCCGCTCCGTCGGCACGTCGATCCGCAGCACGGCGATGTCGCTGTCTGCGTCCAGCCCCACGACCTCCGCGCGGGTGATCGTGCCGTCGAACATCTGAACGACGATCCGCGCGGCGTTCTGCACCACGTGATAGTTGGTGATGATGCGCCCCAGCGTGTCGAGGATGAAGCCGCTGCCGGTGGCGGTGTTGGCCAGCCGCCGCG
>DAOUBS010000049.1:0-8300 GCA_034432435.1 Anaerolineae bacterium | reverse complement strand
ATCCCATGAGTACTGCAACCGAAACGTGGCCGTCTGCAAATAGATGAACAGCGTCAGCCCAACGATGAGCACAATCGGCAGGACTTGGCTCCAGAAAGATGATCTTTGCGGCACAGCTACCGCCTTTCACCCCATGATAAATTAGCTTAGGAGCATTTTAACTGAAATCGCTCTCACTGCTGCCTACTAACTAATTTGAATTCACATTTCGTGACAATCAGTTCACACTTAGTGAAAAATGGTATACTTACTGTATGCGTTTGATATAAGAGCAGGCGAATCATGGCGACATCCTCCAGCAGGTTGAGTGCCCACCCCCCCAAGACACGCGCACAGCGGCTAGCTGAGATGCCGCCGCACCATCAAGCCGTAATCGGAGTGATCCTCCCACTTGGGGAGATATCCTACTGGGCGCTGCGTGAGAGCGTTCTGCAAGGTCCACAAGCCACCGACATCCACAATTTCGATTCGACGCTCAACGAGCTGATCGTGCAGGGGTATCTCAGCAGCTTCGTGGAAGATGGCCAAGTGTTCTATCTGGTCGTGGATGACCTCAATCCAGACAAGCGCGACGAGCAAAGCTTGCACAACGCCAGCCGACGCAGCCTAGAGGATACGCTCGACGCGCTCGACAGCATGGACTTTGACGATCCATTCGCTTAGCCCATCAGATGGTAAACGGTTTTCCGTTGTTCGGCGCTGAGCGCGTTCATCGCATTGATATAAGCTTGCAGCATCTCCGCTGCGCTTGAGAACCGGTCTTCAGGTCGCTTTTGAATCGCCCGCACGAGCAGATCGCTCAACACCTGTGGGAAGTTCGGGTGACTGTCAGTCGGCACAGGAATCGGCTGAGTGACATGCGCCATCGCTGTAAGATGCCCAGATTCTTCCGAGTAGGGCATCACCCCTAACAGCACCTCGTAGAGCATAATCCCCAGCGCGTAAAGGTCACTGCGAATAGTAAGCGGCTCGCCTAGCACGGCCTCCGGAGCCATGTAATAAGGTGTCCCCAACACTGCATCGGCGTCTGTCAGCGTTTGATCGATCCCTTCGCGCTTGCCTAACCCAAAATCGCCTAAATAAATGTGAGGTTTGTTCGTCTCGCGGTTGCGTTCGATAAAGACGTTGTCGGGCTTCAAATCACGGTGGATAAGGCCCATCGTGTGGCCGTAATGCAAGGCAGACACCAACTGCTCAAGAATTGGGTAAAACTCCAACGGTGAGAGCTTGCGGCGTCTGAGGAAGGTAGAAAGGGTCTGCCCGTTGACAAGATGCATCGTGTAGTACAAGGTGCCTTCAAAAATGCCGCTGTCGTAAATCGGCATGATATGCGGGTGTTCCAAGTCTTGCATGATGCGCACTTCACGGGCAAAGCGGCCTTGCAAGCGCGAGTCCATCACAATGTCACGACGTAGAAATTTGATGGCCACAACTTGATTGCTCGCAACAGCCAGCGCCTGATAAACCTCGCCCATGCCCCCAGCCCCCAGCAGCGGGCCGATGCGATACCCGTTGATTTCCCGTCCCGTTAACGACTCGGTCATGCCGACTCTTTTCCTTAAGTTTTCGCAGTCGATTATATCTAAGTCTACATCCCTATTGCATAGATTGATGCGCAAGGTTGTTGAAATATTCTATAATAGACTAGCTGGCTTCAAAAGGAACAGGCTATGGCTGAACTAGTTGGGCAAAGCATTCGCGGGTATGAGCTGCATGAACAAGTCGGCGAGGGGGGCTTCGGCGCTGTCTATCGCGCGACTCAAACGGTCGTAGGCCGCGAAGTTGTCATCAAGATCATCCTCCCCAATTTTGCCAACCAACCCGACTTTATTCGCCGTTTTGAGGCTGAAGCGCAGCTTGTCGCCCGCTTGGAACACCCGCACATCGTCCCGCTGTACGATTATTGGCGCGACCCAACAGGGGCGTACCTCGTCATGCGCTACTTGCGTGGGGGCACACTGCGCAGCGCCATCGAAAAAGGTCCTTACTCTCTGAAAGCCACCGTGCGCGTCGTCAATCAAATTGCCTCAGCGCTCATGATCGCTCATCGTAACAACGTCATCCACCGCGATGTGAAGCCCAGCAACATTCTACTTGACGAAGACGGTAACGCCTACCTGAGCGATTTTGGCATCGCCACTACTCAAATCGAGGGCAGCAAAAGCGCGAGCCAGTCTGGCCGGGTGAGCGGTTCTGCCGGGTATATCTCCCCTGAGCAAATCAACCTGCTGCCGGTCACCCCCCGCAGCGATATGTACGCGATGGGGATCATCCTCTATGAGATGCTCACAGGGACCCACCCCTACGCCGGCGCAAAGAGCGCCGTTGCCCTGTTCATTAAACACGCCAATGAGCCGCTTCCCTTGATGGAGGGCGTGCCTGAAGCGCTGCAAGCGGTCGTGTTCAAAGCCGCTGCCAAAAATCCTGAAGATCGTTACGCCGACATGCTAGAACTGGCCAACGCCTTCCGCAGCGCAGCTCAATCGGTGGGGCACGACCTAAGACTTGAACAGCACAATCAGGTTGAAGAGTTCGACAGCAGCTTTGAACTCACTCCCACGAAGCCTACCCTCTCCGCCGTCAACCCTTACAAAGGCCTGCGCGCCTTTCAAGAGGGCGACGCCAACGACTTCTTCGGTCGTGAGAACCTAACGAAGCTGCTGCTTGAGCGGCTGGACGATGACCACGAACTCTATCGCTTTCTGGCCGTGGTCGGCCCTAGCGGCAGCGGCAAGTCTTCCGTCGTCAAAGCGGGTGTCATCCCGGCGCTGCGCAAGGGCGCAATTCACAACAGCGAAAACTGGTTCATCGTCGAGATGGTTCCGGGCGTCACCCCCTTTGGTGAACTTTCGCAAGCCCTGAGCAGCATCGCCACGTCGCTGCTGCCCGACCTGATGCAGCACGCTGCTGACCCCACCAGCGGTGGCTTGAACGCCCTGTTAAAAAAAGTGCTCCCCACTTGGAACTCGGAACTGCTGCTGGTGATCGACCAGTTCGAAGAGATCTTCACCCAGTGCGAGGAATACGAGCGCAATCTGTTTCTCGATACGCTTCAGGCGGCCATCACCGCGCCAGACAGCCGTCTGCGCGTGATTGTGACCCTGCGCGCTGACTTCTACGACCGACCGCTGATGGTTCCCAGCTTCAGCCAGTTGATGCAGCAACGCACCGAGGTTGTGATCCCCCTCACCGTCGATGAGCTAGAACGCGCCATCACCGGGCCAGCGCGCCAAGTCAAGGTGTTCTTCCAGCAGGGCTTGGCCGCTGCAATTGTATCCGAGGTCAACGAACAGCCCGGCGTGCTACCGATGCTGCAATACGCGCTGACAGAGCTGTTCGAACGGCGCGACGGCTCACTGATGACCACGAAAGCCTATCAAGAGATCGGCGGCGTGTTGGGCGCGTTGGCGCGGCGCGCTGAGGAGATCTACACCCAGCTTGACCCTGAGCGGCAAGAGATGGCCCGCCAGCTCTTCTTGCGCTTAGTGACGCTCGGCGAAGGCACAGAGGACACCCGCCGCCGCGCTTTGCAGAGCGAACTTTACGCCGCTAGCGGCAACGCGCGCCTAATGGAAGAAGTCATCACCACCTTCGGCAGCTATCGCCTGCTGACTTACGACCGCGACCCCGTCACCCGCACGCCAACCGTCGAAGTCGCGCACGAAGCCCTCATCCGCGAGTGGCAGCGCCTGCGCGAGTGGCTCGACAACAGCCGTGCCGACATCCGCACGCAGCGCCTGCTTGACAACGCCGTGCGCGAGTGGGAAGACAATAACCGCGACGTGAGCTACCTGCTGCGTGGTGGTCGCCTAGAGCAGTTCGAAGAGTGGCTCAAAACGACCACGATTGCCGTCTCGCCCCGCGAACGCGAATACATCGAGGCCAGCCGCCAAAAGCGTGAGTTAGAAGAAAAAGCCGAAGCCGAGCGCGTCGCCCGCGAGCAGCAGCAGATCGAGCGCAATCGCCGTCAAACTCGCATCATCATTGGCGTGCTGACCGCTGGCGTGGCTATCTTGATCCCACTGGTGATCATTTCGTTCCAACTCAGCATCTCTGCAAATCAGTCAGCCGTAGAGGCGAATGCCGCCCGTGAGACCGCGGTGCTAGCGCAAAATGAAGCCATCCAACAGGCGGGAACCGCCACTGTGGCGCAGGGTGAAGCCCTCCAGCAGGCGGCCACCGCCACTGTCGCGCAGGGCGAGGCCGTCGCGCAGGCCGCCACCGCCACCGTCGCGCAGGGTGAGGCCATCTTTCAAGCCGCCACCGCCACCGTCGCACAAGGCGAGGCCATCGCGCAGGCCGCCACCGCCACCGTCGCGCAGGGTGAGGCCATCTTTCAAGCCGCCACCGCCACCTTTGCGTTGGCCGAAGCCCAAAACCAAGCCAACGCCAACGCAACGGCCCAAGCGGTCGCTATCGCACAGGCCAACATCGCTGCCACTGCGCAAAGTCAAGCGCAGCGTGAGGCGCTCGCCTTGCAGAGCCTTGCTCTGGCGGCTTATGCCAATCAATTCATCAACAGCAACAGCGCGCTGGCGCTTGCCCTCGCACTGGAAGCCAACAGCTTGCCCAACCCTTCGCTGCAAGTGCAGCGCGTGCTGCTCGCTGTCGTTTACAATGCCCCGCGCAGCTTTTTCGATAACCGCATCGGCATCAACCGCATCCTCTACGACACACGGCGCAGTCTGATCTACACGGCCAACGTCAACGGCACAATCTCCGTGTGGGATCTAGAGAGCAGCACGCCCATTCAAACGCTCAACGGCCATCGCAGCGCCATTCGTGACATGGCCATCAGCCCTGACGGGCGCTTCCTCGCCACCGCGTCACTCGATCAGACTGCCATCTTGTGGGATCTCGAAACGCGCCAACCCTTGTTCACGCTCACAGGACACACCGGCGCTGTTAACGCGGTTAGCTTCAGCCCGCGCTCCAATCAACTGGCCACCGGCTCAGCCGATGCCAGCGTCATCTTGTGGAACGTCGCTACGGGTGAGCGTCAGCGCACCCTCACGTCCGACAGCCGTAACGCTGTCAACAGCCTGGACTACAGCCCCGATGGCCGTGCGCTGCTCATCATCTCAGACGACGCAATGCGCCAGTGGAACTTTACCGCCTCGGCATTCCAAGAGTTTGCCAACTCGCCCAGTCGCGTGCGCTATGGCGAATTCAGCCCAGACGGCAGCCAAATCGTCATCACCGGCAACGTCCAAACCGGCGTCCCACAGATTTGGGACGCCCGACGACGTACGCTCATTCGCTCACTGCCTGCGCACACCGCGCCTGTCAACGTCGTTCACTTCAGCCCAGATGGCGGCACAGTGTTGAGCACCAGCGACGACTTCACGCTCATCCAGTCCGACGCCAGCACGGGTGAAGAAATTCGACGCTACACCTCTCACAGCAACCGCGTCACTGATGCGACCTTCAGCCCAAACGGCGTGTTCATCTTCTCAGCCTCCAGTGCAGGCGAAATCTACCAATGGGATGTGGTGCAGTCGTCTGAAAAGCGCGAGTTCATCAACCAGAACGCGAACAACACGAGCTTGAGCACAACCATGTTCAGCCCACAGGGGCGCTATATCATCACTGCGCTCGACAACGGCACAGTCAGCAAGTGGGACCTCCGCAGTGACAGCCAAGAACGGACTATCATCATCAACCGCCCCAGTGTGCCACAGACCCGCCTCGTGCTGTCACCGCTGGCAACGGACGATGAACTGCTCGCCGCGTGGGGGTCAACCGAGCTGCGCTATATCAACCTCACGACGGGGGAAACGCTGCGGCGCATGACCACGGAGCAGCCGCGGTCGTTCATCGAAAGCCTCGCTTTCAGCCCAGATGGTCGCACAGTGGCATGGGGCGGGGGCTTCTTCTTCCGCGAGCGTCTGCCTGATTTTACCCGCGCCAGCGTTCTGATGCTGTGGAATGTTGAGACAGGCGAACTCGTGCGCACGTTCGATGCGCACAACGTGTTCGACGAAGAAGGCCGCCTCGTGGAAGGCCTCAACCGCGCTGTGACGGCCATTGCCTTCACACCAGACGGGCAATTCCTCATCAGCGGCGCAGAGGATGGGACAATTTACGTGTGGAACGTGCGGACGGGAGCGCTCGTGCGTGAGTTCGTCGGTCATGCTGACCGCATCACTCAGATCGTCATGAGTGCCGATGGCAAGCGCGTCTTAACCAGCTCGGCAGATCGCGCGGCCATCTTGTGGGACTTCGAAACCGGTCAACTCTTCAGGCGCTTCATCGGCCACACAGGCGCAGTGAACAGCATCGCCCTCAACGCCAACGGCAGCGAGATTTTAACCGGCTCAACAGATGGACGCATGATTGTTTGGGACATCGACACCGGGCAGTCACAGCAGCAATTCATCGGCGCAGAGTCGCCGATCGTGAGCGTTGCGTTCAGCCCAACGGGCCGACAGGTGCTGTCTGGATCGCTCGATGGACGCACCACGCTGTGGGAGGTGGACACTGCCGCACAAATCGCGGAGTGGGCGCGAGCCAACCGCTACATACCGCCCTTCACCTGCACCCAGCGCGTGCAGTTCGGCTTGCCGCAGTGTGATGAGGCCGGCAACCCGCCCGACCCCATCGACAGCAGCGCTGCATCAGGCTAAATCCAGCTTGGGACGGTACTGCACCGCTTCGGCCACGTGCGGCGCTTGGATCACTTCGCTGTCAGCAAGGTCGGCAATCGTCCGACTAAGCTTGAGCACCCGATGATAAGCGCGGGCGCTGAGCTGCATGCGCCGCACGGTCATGTCGAGAATCTGGCGCGCTTCAGGGCTGAGGACACATAAGCTGGTCACTTCGCGCGCGGTCATGTCGCTGTTGCTGAACAAGTGCGGGTGCTGTACGAAGCGCTCATGCTGACACGCGCGCGCTGCCTCCACCCGCTGGCGAACCACGGCTGAGGATTCCGCTCGATCATCGGACAGCAGTCGGTTATAATCAACACGCGGCACGTGAATGTGAATGTCGATGCGATCGAGCAGCGGGCCAGAGAGTTTGCTCATGTATCGTTCGATGGCGGCAGGGCTGCATGAGCAGGGGTGCGTAGGATCCCCATGATAGCCGCACGGGCAGGGGTTGTGCGCTGCCACGAGCAGGAAGTTCGTCGGAAAGGTGAGCGTGCCGTGCGCGCGGCTGATCGTCACCATGCGATCTTCAATCGGCTGGCGCAGCGCCTCTAAAGTCTTGAGGTTGAACTCGTTGATCTCATCGAGGAACAACACCCCACGATGGCTGAGCGAGACCTCGCCCGGCTTCGGCAGTGAACCACCGCCGACCAGCCCCGCTTGACTGATCGTGTGGTGCGGCGCGCGGAACGGTCGCTGTGTGACGAGCGGTCGCCCTTCTAACAGATCCGCCACGCTGTAGATGCGCGTGACCTCCAGCGCTTCTTGATGCGTCAACCGTGGCAAAATACCAGCCATCGCGCGCGCCAGCAGGCTCTTGCCTACCCCCGGCGACCCCACCATGCGCACGTTATGCCCACCCGCGGCAGCGATCTCCAGCACACGTTTCACGTGTTCTTGGCCACGCACATCCGCAAAATCGACAAGGTCAGTTGGAACGGCGTCAAACAAGCTGTCGTCTGCCACGTTGGGCTGAGGCGGAATGACGTTCATCCCGTAGAGATGTTCTACCAACTGACCTAGCGAGGCAACCCCGATCACGTCGATGCCGTCGATGAGCGCCGCCTGCCGGGCGTCCTCCTCTGGGACGTACAACGTCGTCAAGCCAGCCGCGCGCGCGCAGTAGGCAATCGACATCGCCCCCTTAACGTGGCAGACGCGACCATCTAGCGACAGCTCCCCCGCAAACATGGCCTGCGGCAGCGCGTTCAGCGGCACTTGATCCGTCGCCGCTAACACGCCCACCGCAATCGCCAGATCGTAAGCTGGGCCGTGTTTTTGCAAATCCGCCGGGGAGAGGTTAACGACGTAGCCTTTCTGTGGAAATTGTAGCGAGCTGTTCTTGATCGCAGCGCGCACGCGCTCCTTGCTCTCACGAACGGCGCTATCTGGCAAGCCGACGATGCTGAATTGAGGGACAGCAGCGCGCGGGTTGAAATCGACCTGCACCTCAATTTGCTCCCCTTCCAGCCCCACAATGGCGCATGCATGTACGATCGCCAGCAACGTCTCGCCTCCCTTGATGTCGTCTGCTCAGCACTGAGTATAGCGCAGCTTGCCGTGTGGCGCGGCCTATTGAGCGGAACGGCCTAGACCTGTTGTAAGATTAGTGGCACTATCCACCGTGAACACTGCTGAGGCCACTGTTATGGA
>DAOUBS010000048.1:0-2904 GCA_034432435.1 Anaerolineae bacterium | reverse complement strand
CCAACAACCCCTACATTCCACCTTTTACCAAGACGAGCACACTGGAACTCGTGCGTGAGGGGATGCTGGCGGCCACGACCATCCCGGGCGGAACAGCGCTGCGCGCCCAGCTCGACACGATCACCGTGGCAGGAAAGACCGGGACCGCGGAATACTGCGACAACGTGGCGCAGCCGCTGGGCTACTGCGTGCCCGGCCAGTGGCCCGCCCATGCGTGGTTTGTGGCGTATGCACCCTACGAAAATCCTGAAATTGCAGTGATCGCCTTCATCTACAACGGCGGCGAAGGCTCACGGATTGCGCTGCCCGTCGTGCGCGAAATCTTAGAGGGCTACTTCAACCTCAAGGAACAGCGCGCCGCCGGTCGGAACATCGTCATCCCACAGCAGCAAGGCGAAGCCTTCATCGACCCAACGCCCATCCCGCCGCTAGAACAACCCGGACAATGAGCCTTGTTCAACGAACGCCAGCAGCGCATCCTACGATTTTGGCTTCCATGCGTGTTGAGCGGGGCCACTGCCACCTTGATCCTCATCACGCTTGGCGACACGCCGCTTGTGCGCGCGTTGGGGCTGGGGCTGGTGATCGTCGGGATGGCGCTGGCGCTGCGGCGCATGGGGTCAGCCCTGGCGCTCATCGGCGGCTTAACGCTCTGCCTTAGCCCGTCCTTCTGGACGCAGACAGGCGGCGCGCAAGGCCAGCCAGCGACCATCGTCCTCGCCATTGGCGCGGGCGTCCTCGCGGTGCTGCTGGCCGCGCTGCTCAGCCAGCGCCCATATGTGGCGCTGGGGCTGGGGGTGATCGTGTTCGCAGCCCTCTTCTTCTCCCAAGTAGGCACGCCGCGCAGCCTGCGCCTGACAGGGTTCGTGACTAGTTGGCTGCTCTACCTGCTGATCGACATGCTGCTGCTGACGAACCCTCACCCCGAAGATACAGCGCCACCTATTCTGCTAGACAAGCCGCTGGCGGAGGGAATGTCGCTGGTGCGCCCCTATCATCTGTACGGCGTGCTGCTGCTGTTCGGGGTTGGCGTGGTCAACGATCCGCTGTTGGCGCTGCTCAGCCCGGCGATTGGCGTTGCGCTGCTGCTCGCGCGCGTTCGACTGCCAGTCTGGTATTGGTTGGTGTTGGTCGGCATCATGGCGCTGGGATTGCGCGGGATTGTTGTCGATTACTTTCAAGCGCAGCATTACTTCCTCTTGACAGATCGCTGGCGCGACGCCGGCCGCTGGCTGATTCAGCTTGGCGTTGTAGATGCCCAGTTCGGCTGGGTGGGCATGGCGTTAGCAGCGCTGGGTCTCGCGCGGTTGGCGCGCTGGTATCCGCCGCTGGGGGGCGTCACGCTGTTGGCTTATGGGGCGTATACCTTCTTCGGGCTAATCTACATCGGGCCGCGCAAAGAAGCGCTGCTGCTGCCGCTGTTCATCATCCAAGTGCTCTGGATGACGTATGCGGTCTTCACCATCACCGAATGGCTCAAGCGCGCCCTGCCAAGCCGACGCAAAGCTGTTGAGTTGGCCGTTCAATCGGCCTACGCCTTGCTGCCCGCCCTGTTGCTCGCCAGCCACCTCTAGCAGTGAAGTAGCAGTGTTTTCAAAATAGAGTATAGTAAAGTTATATTTTGCGTGGCTGTGACGTCAGAATGGGCAGTATGAGTCAGGAAAATGTGACGATCAAAGGCGTCGGGGATGGTTTGTTGATCACCCTCAACCCGACGGAAGAATGGCAGACGATCACATCGGAGCTAGCCGCGCGCATCGATGAAAAAAGCACGTTCTTCAGTGGCGCGCGCATCACCATCGACACCGGCACGCGTCCGGTTCCCAAATACGAGCTGAGTTCGCTCAAAGCGCTGCTGGAACGGCGCGGCCTACAGCTCATGGTGGTGCAGAGCGAAAGCCAGACCACCATCCAATCCGCCGAGGCGCTTGATCTGCGTACCTCGTACAAGAGCGATGACATCACACGCCCCAACGCCAGCAGCCGCGATCTGGCAGCCATTGACCCTGAAGAGGTGGGCACGCCGGGCGTCCTCATCAATCGCACGCTGCGCAGCGGTCGCATTGTTCACAGCCGCGGGCACGTGGTCATTCTGGGTGATGTCAACGCCGGCGCAAAGGTGATCGCGGCTGGCGATGTAATCGTCTGGGGGAAGCTGCGCGGGGTCGTACACGCAGGGGCTGACGGTGACACGAGCGCCGTCGTGTGCGCGCTCGATATGACCCCGATGCAGCTTCGCATCGCCCACTACATCTCAATATCGCCGCAAGAGGCCAAGGGGCGGCGCGCACGCCCCGAAATCGCCTGTGTCAAAAATGAGCAAATTGTAGTCGAGGCTTGGGAGTAACACGAAAGGGACACTATGGGGGGCAAGGTCATCACCGTGACCTCAGGCAAAGGCGGTGTGGGCAAGACGACGACCACCGCCAACTTGGGTATCGCACTGGCACGGATGGGCAAGAAGGTCGTGGTGATCGATGCAGACATTGGTCTGCGCAATCTGGACATCGTGATGGGGCTGGAAAACCGCATTGTGTACGATCTGGTGGACGTGGTAGAAAAACGCTGTCGCTTGAACCAAGCGATGATCAAGCACAAGCAGTTTCCTAATCTCTACCTGATCCCAGCCGCACAAACGCGCGACAAAACCGCCGTCAGCCCACAGGACATGGTCAACATCACGAACGAGCTGCGGCCTGATTATGACTTCATTTTGATCGACTCGCCAGCGGGCATTGAGCGCGGCTATCGCAACGCCATTGAACCGGCCGATGAGGTGCTGATCGTCACCAATCCTGAGGTAAGCGCTGTGCGCGACGCGGATCGCATCGTCGGCCTGCTGCAATCCAGCACCAAAGCCCAGCCCAAGCTCATCATCAATCGGCTCAAGCCAGAGATGGTGCG
>DAOUBS010000047.1:0-5561 GCA_034432435.1 Anaerolineae bacterium | reverse complement strand
AGAGAAGCATTGGGAACTAGTTGCGTGGGTTATATCACAAGTGCGCCGAGCTACCGCGTGCGCTATCTAGGTGCCGCTTCTTTCCTGCGCTTCTATTTCGAGTCTTCATCAGATACTACCATGGTTGTCCGTGCGCCCGATGGACGATACTACTGCGATGACGATTCGCACACTGGTAGTAATCCTCAAGTTGCCTTTAGTTCCCCAAGCTCAGGCACATATGAGATTTGGATCGGCAGCTATTCGTCAGGTGGTGCGCCCAGAGGACGCCTGTACATCTCAGAGCGACGCCGTTAGCAAATTGGGCAGAGAGCAATCTCTCTGCCTTTTTCGTCGAATGCCTGTCTCTACAGAACAGAAGATCCACAATCTAGGGGATCTGTAAAATAAGTGGTGTAAATGACGTGTCATAGAGAAAACATGCTGAGCGCTCCGACGCTTGCGCGCTTTCGCTGCTCAGATAAAGTCTTATGGTACACCCGCATCAGTGTGGCCGAGACACGATTGTCTACACCAATCCACACTACACGGGTATTACATCAGATCTCATATTTTGTGCCAGGGATAAGAAGCCAATGCCACAAATTCTAATTATCTCTGGCAAGGCCTGACGCCAAGCCCTACACTAGGCCCCCTGATGACTGGCTTTCCCTGGGAGTTTGCCCGTGAATCGTGCCATTTTCCGCGCCTGGGTGGCGCTCATCTTCGCCTGGCAGGCCTTTGCACATGGCTTTTGGTTGCCTATCTCTACCCATTCAGGCCAGACGACCATCCCCTGGCTGATGAACCAGGGGTAGGTGCTGTTCGGCGATGCGCTGGAGCAGCACGCGCCGGGCAGTTCCTTGGTGGCGGCGCTGGCCCAGCGCTTGCTGTCTACTGTGGCGCTGGATGACCTGGTGCGCGGCTTGGATGTGCTGCTGATCTTGGCCCTGGGCCTGCTCATCGTGCGGGCAGCGCTGCGCTTGGGCGGACGGGCGGCAGCAGCCTGGGCGCTGGCCTTCTGGGCGTTGTGGTTGCCCGTCTTCGGCAACGTCATGCTCTATTTCAACACGCTGCTGGCGCTGGCGGCGCTGGCGGCTTACAGCCTGGGCCAGGGTCGTTGGGCCAGCCTGAGCGTCGCGTGCGCACTGGGCATAGGTCTGCTGATGGGCCTGGCCACCCTGTTCAAGCAGCAGGCTTGGCTGGGGATCAACCTGCTGGGGCTGGCTGGGCCTGGCAGGGGGCAGGTTGGCGGCGGATAGCGGCTTACAGCTTGGGCGCGCTGATCGTGCCGAGCCTGATCGTGCTGGTGGTGGCGGCACAGGGAAACCTAGACGCCTACATCTACTGGAACTGGACGTTCAACCTCAGCGGCCAAATGGAGAGCATTTTCCCCAGCGTGGATTTTGCGCGCAAGCTGGGCCTGGCCTGTATCCTGGTGCTGCCTTTCATCTTACAGACCTTGCAGGCCGAGCCTGAGCGCCGCGCGGATCGGCTGACCCTGTTGGCCCTGATGTTCAGCGGCCTGGCCCTCATCATCCCGCGCGCCGGCGAAATTCAGGTGATGGCAGGCCTGCCCTTCCTGGCCATCGCCACTGGCCTGGCTCTGGCTGAAGGCCTGCCCAAGCTACGCCTGCCTTCTTCATCATCGATGGCGCAGTTGGACGCCCTGCCTCTGGGCCTGCTGGGTGGGCTAGCCCTGCTGAGCCTGTGGTCGGGCGTGGTGGCCTACGTCCCTAGCCCACTGGGGATCGGCGCGACGCTGGGCTACGACGAATTTTGGCCGGTCGCGGAAGCGCTGAAGCCTCATCAGCAGCCTGGCGACACCTTGTTCATCCTACCTGAAGCCGACAGCACGCCGCAACTCCACCCAATGACGGGCCTTTTGCCGCCTGGTACGTGGATCAAGGGCTGGACGTGGTACTTGGAACAGACGGGCATGGCCGAACGCCTGCTGGCCGAATGGGAGACTCAGCCTCCTACTTTCATGATCGTCTTCCCTGCGCTCTATGACGGCTCGCGGCCTGGCATCGATCCGCTGCTGGCCTTCACAGAGATACACTATGAGGAAATAGGTCGAGCGCAGGTCTATCGGCACGGAGAAGCTATCTTGTATTATAAGCGGCGCTAAGGCCATGTGGCAGCGCGCATGGCCTGCGCTGCAATTCAGGCCAGAATCACTTTTTGCGAGAGGATAACTGAGGATAGCCGAAAAAATTCGCTAGGGCACGTCCCTACTCATCCACTCTGTGCCTATGAGTACCTTACCCTTCAGGGGCAAATGGTGAGGATGAGGTTACACCATTCTTCTGATGAATTTTAGCAGTTGGGGAATAACATGAGTGAGAACATGCCCCTGACAGGACTCGAACCTGTGCTTCTGCCTCCGGAGGGCAACGCTCTATCCACTGAGCTACAGGGGCTACTACACAAGATGATAGCAGATTCATCTCATGCTTACAAGCGTCCGACTAGCATCCCAGTACCACTTGTAGTACAACAGGTGGAAAGGCAGCGCGTAAACTGAACATTCCGCAACGCAGCGCGTGTTTGTTATGATAACCGCTATGAAACGTTCACGGGTTTACCTTTTGGCCATCGTGGCCATGATTTCCACGGCCTGCGGCACGATGCCGCAAGCGGCGGAGACGCTTGAGCCAATTCGCCCCTATGAGAGCATTGCCACTGAGGCTGCAAGCGTCCAGCAGACCGCTGCGGTGGATGTGCTCGCGCTGAACGCCACGATTGAAGCCGCCACCCGAACAGAAAGCCAACAAAATGCCTATAACGTCGTGCTGCTTGCAACAGTACGCGCTAACGAAGTGCCTACCCCGTCCGAACGCCTCGCAATGACCGAGGGTGGGGCGATGGCCGCCGAAATGCTCAACTTAGCGGACGGCCAAATGCGCATCCAACAGGTGGGCACTGCTGGCTTTGTTCGGCCAGAGGACAACTGTTTTGAGACTCACCAGCAGTTCTTCAACCGCGCGTCCACCAACATCATCTACATGACAGGCCTCGTCACGAATCTACAAGCAGGCACAACCTTTCGCGTCGATTGGATTTACAACAGCCGTGTTGTGCACACTTCTACGTGGTCAGCGCCGAACAACGAAATTCGGCGGTGTTTGGCGCTGGCAATGCGAGCCAGCGACGTTGTGTTCACTCCGGGCGCGTGGTCAGCACGGTTGTTCATGGACAACGTCCCCGTGGGCAACAGCGCCTTCGAAATCCTAGGATAAACCGGCTGATGACCAGCAATTCAGCTTTTCTGCCGTTTCTTGCAACAGCGCCTAGACTTATCCTGCGTTTCATTGCGATCTTCACAATTGCGCTCGGCATCTCAAGCGCACAGGAATTAGAAACCCGCAACGTGGTCATCCCTGAGAGCATTTTCGTTCGATCTGGCCCCAGTCAGTTGTTTAGCACTATTGGCGCGTTGTTTCAAGGCGAGACAGTGCGTCCACTCAACCTGAGCGAAGACGGCCAGTGGGTGCTCATTTTGTACCGACGACAATACGGCTGGATTCAGCGGGACCTCGTCCAGTGGGCCAATGAAGCCGCGCTGAACGCGCTGCCTGTCCTCGCAGCCGATGTGACGCCAACGCCGCTCTTTCCGCCCACTATGACGCCTTTCGTCGCAACCCCTACCCCAAGCGGCAGCTACGTTGTAGTGACAGAAGCTGCGGCGGCTTTTGTTCGTGCAGGGCCGGGGCGTGGGTATCTACGCTTGGGTGGCTTGCGTCCGGGTGACCTTGTCGAGCCAGTCGCTCGCAGCGCAGACACCACGTGGATCATGATCCGTTATGCCAATCCCCTCGCTGAGTTTGACGGTTTCGGTTGGGTGCAGCGAGTGCTCGTCCGCTGGTCAGCAGATGTTGACCTCGAGGCGCTGCCGATCATCCTCGAAACCGACTTGACCCCAACAACTACCTTCACGCCCACATCCACGCCTACGCCAACCGCGACGCCGTCGCCCACCCCCACGTCCACTTGGACGAGCACGCCGTCCGCCACACCTACGCTGACGCCTACGCCAACCGCGACGCCGTCGCCCACACCCACATCCACTTGGACGAGCACGCCGTCCGCCACACCTACGCTGACGCCTATGCCGACCGCGACGCCGTCGCTTACATCAACATTATCACCCACGACGACAGCCACACGTTCCGCAGCGCGTCCTAATCAAGCCTTTCAGACGAATACTCCACGCCCTACCAACACAGCCGCTCCAACAGTTGCCAGCCTGCTTGCCACCAACACACCACTCGCTCTTTTGCCGCTGGTCACCACTCCAGCGCCAACTGACACTGCAACCAGTACCCCAACCGCGTCAAATACCTTCACTGCCACGCCTACGCACACCATCAGCCCAACGGTCACTCATACCCCAACGGTCACCGCGAGCGCTACAGCCACACTAACAACAACGCCTACCCCCAGCCTTACGTTAACCAGCACAGTGACGCCGTCGGTCACTCTGACAGCAACTGTCACAGCTAGCAGCACCCCCACGCCCACCAGCAGCCCAACCGAGACTGCCACAGCAACCATCACGCCCAGCACAACGCCTACATACACCCTGACTGCCAGCGCAACAGCCACTCACACGCCGACTGTCACAGCGTCCCCCACGGCAACTCTTACACCCACCGCTACGCTAACTTTTACGCCTGCTGTCGCGGCAATCCCAGTATCGCCCACGCCTACGCCGCCCACTGACGCTGGCCTATCAGCGCCGAACACACCGCCCTTCTCACCCGAGATTTTCTTGAGTTCGAGCATTACGCTGCTGCTTGCGGCATATGGCCTGTTGTATTGGCGCGGAGCGGTCTACACACAGAAGTACGAAAAAGGCTTTGTCATCGCGCGCTGCCCTGTCTGTGGGCGCGGGAACCTAACCGTTGAAACCCGTGTAGAGCGCATCTTAGGGATTCCAATCGCGCGGCACGTGGTACGCTGCGATCAATGTCGATCACTGCTGCGCTCAACCAATCGCGGACGCTGGCGGTACGCCGTTGACCGTATCGAAAACCCACTTTTCTACGAAAAATACAATGGGCAGATCATCACAGAGACGGAGCTAGCCCGCTTGGAGGTGAAGTCCGTCACGCCCCCTACGTTCGAGGACGATACACCCAACCCATGAAATCCATCCCACCGATCATCCTAATTGCTTTGATTGTCGGCGTCGGCCTTAGCATGCAGACGCCGCAGCACGCTCAAGCTCAATTCATGACGAACACGCCGCTGCCGTTGGATGGCGTGCTGCACAGCCAACCAACGGCCACGCCGACGCCGCGCATCCCCCCCACGCTCAGCGCTGCCGTTCCGCCGTTTGTTGAGATGTACGCATTCGAGCGGCCAATCCCGCGCGGCGCAGACTGGCAGGACTTCGCAACGCGCGTCTACCCCTATGGTGGCACTCAGTTCGGCAACTTTGACGTGCACCTCGGCCTTGATTTCATCAATCCACGTTTTACACCGGTGTTGGCCGCGGGGGCGGGCGTGGTCATCTTTGCCGGCAGTGACGATCAAATCGCCCTCGGGCCATACCTCAACTACTACGGCAACTTAGT
>DAOUBS010000046.1:0-13621 GCA_034432435.1 Anaerolineae bacterium | reverse complement strand
CGGCAGCATCGTCGTCCATGTGACATCGCTCATGGCAGGGGCTACTCGTTATGTGGTCTACGTCGTGCCGTCACTGAGCGTGGCGTGCGATGTCGTGTTGGCGCGGTGCGATGGGCTGGTCTGCCGCTACGTGACGGATTACACTCAGCCGATTTGCTTGGGGCGGAATTCGCCGTACCGCCTTAGCGTGGATGACAGCGTGTTGATCGTGTTGTATGGCGCGGATGAAGTTGAACGCCTCTTGCGTTGAGGGACACAAAACAGGCATCCTGTCAAAATAGGATGCCTGTTTTGTGGCTGAGTGAAAAGGGCCTTGCCCTAACGAGCCTGCCCCTTGTTCTTCTTGTCCTCGGCCTTCTGCTTGCTGGCCTTCACGCTCTGATTGATAAGGCGCTGCTGCTCGGCTTCTTTAATCAGCTCGAGCTGGCGCTGCTTGAACATCACGAGGGACACATATTCCGTATCGAGCTGCATGTCAGTCCATCTCCAAAATGTAGTGTGTGCTCCAATCCATGTGCATTCTATCACAAGATGTGCTGATTGTACAATTAAAATGGTTAAATTTTATGCTTTTTATACAATATTTAACCAAAACCCCTCATTGCGAGGGGGTTTGTGAGGAGCTTTGTCAGGAATGACTAAACTACGCGGGCGGCCGTTAGCTCTTCGCTCACGCGCCACAGCTTCTCTTGCAGATAGCTGTCGCGCGCGGCAGCGCTGGGAGTCTTGATCTGTTTTTTCTCGAAGTACTTTCCGGTGACCCCGCGCACTTCAGGGGATGACGCGAGGTAGATGCTGGTCTGGGCGCCTTCTTCCGGCGAGATGGCGACAAACTGCGACACGATCCCGAACAGGCGTACGAACCAGCCGTCGTTGTTCATGCCGAAGCCTGTCCGCACGAATCCTGGGTGCAAGCTGTTGGCGGTGACGCCTGTGCCCTCTAGGCGACGCGCTAACTCGTTGGTGAACAGGATGTTCATCAGTTTGGTTTCGCTGTAGACGCCGAAAGCGTTGTAGCCTTGCTTGCGCAGCAGGTCGTCAAAGTTCACGCCGCGGGCGGAGTAGTGCGCGCCAGACGACACGTTCACAACGCGGGCTTCACCGTCGCTGGCGGCGGTTGCTTGAAGCAAGTCGAGCAGCGCGTTAGTCACGACGAAGTAGCTGAGGTGATTGAGCGCAAAGGTCATCTCGTAACCGTCGGCGGTCACTTGGCGCTTGGTGAACAGGCCGCCGGCGTTGTTCAGCAGCACGTGCAGCTTGGGGCAGCGCTCGCGGATGGTGTCGGCGGCGTAGCGCATCCCGTCTAAGGTAGACAAATCGGCAGCGATATAGCTGACGAGCTGGTTGCCCGTTTCAGACTTGATCTTGGCGGCGGTGGCTGCGCATTTGCTCTCGCTGCGGCTGATGATGATTACCTCTGCGCCGGAGCGGGCCAACTCGTGCGCTGCGACTTCTCCGATGCCATTGGTTGCGCCGGTTACTGCAATGGTCTTTCCTTGTAACATATGGGGTTCTCCACTACGAATAGAACAAATTTAAGTCTACAGGCGCGGCCTGAGTAGAGCCTTAAGCTACTCTAAGATGCCTTGTACGAAGGCATCGCCGAACGTGACACCATCGCGTATACTCTTGAGGATGACTAGACCAGCTTGAGAGAGACAAAAATGCCGTTTGTAGACATTGCGACGGGCGCACGCCTGCACTATGAAGAGTGGAACAGCGCGGCATCAGGCGCGCCGGTGATCGTTGTGCATGGGATGTTGGGCACGGCGACGGTTGACCTCGCGGAGACGAACGCCTACATCGCGTCGCTGGGGTGGCGAGTGATAGCACCGACGCTGCGGGGCTACGGTGAGTCAACGCCTAAGCCGCGCGACTTTCCGCCGCGCTTTTATGATCGGGATGCAGCGGATGTCATGGCGTTTTGTGATGCGCTGGGCGTTCAGCAGGCGCATCTGGTCGGCTACAGCGACGGCGGCGAAGTGGTGCTGGTGTGCGCGGGGGAGTATCCGAAGCGCTGCTTGAGCGTGGCAGCATGGGGAGCAGTGGGTTACTTTGGCGAGCAGATGCGGCCTGTCGCGCAGAACCCGCGCATGATTAGTGGGGAGGCGATCACGCCGCAAGAAGTGGCGCTGCACGGCATCGATCCGGTGCAGTTTGGCCGCTCGTGGGTGCGCGCGGTGGTGCAGTACATCGACAGCGGGGGGGATGTGAGCTTATCGCGTGCGTCCCAGATCACGTGCCCGCTGCTGCTGATGTTGGGGCATGAAGATCGACTCAACCCGGCAGCGTTCGCGCGGCAGTTTTTAGCCCGCGCTGGCCATGGCGAGTTGGTGATGTTCAACTGTGGCCACGCCATTCACACCGAACAGCCTGAGGCATTTCGGCAGACGTTGGCCAACTTCTTGAAGCGCCCAAGCTGATCACAGGGTGTATGCACGAAACGGACAGCGGTTTGCTTGTCATTTGTCACACTTGCACAGTTGCCGCACTCAGCACACAATACTGACCAATTACTTAAATTCCCAGCACGCAGGACGCAGTTTATGGATAGCCCGCTTCCCTCCAACGACACCACCGAAGCTTATTCGTCTCGAGTGCCGTGGCAGCAGATTGAACAACATAAGAAACGGTTCAACGAAAAGTTAAAGGAGCTGGCTGCTGCAGCCCAAGACGATGAGCTGCCCCTCGCGGAATTGGCGGAAGCAGCGGGAACGCGGATCACGACACAGTATGAGACGCACGAGCGCGGCAACGTGCTGCTGGGGTACGTGAACGATGTGCCCTTTGTGCTCGGCAGCTTCGTTAGCAGTCGCTTTCGCTTTGGCAAGCCGCTGCTCAAGACGATCGTGCCGTACAACTTCAACCCAGCGGTGAACCACACCAACCTGCACGAGACCGAGCAGCCCACGTCGTCACTGCGGGCGCTGGGGGCCGAGCTAGAGCTAGGACTGTATCACCGTGACGGCAGCGCCCCCAGCGATCCAGAGGTGCTGCGTTTCGCTGAGCTGTACCGTTCTCACGCGCGTCGCTTGGGCATCACGCCGACGGTTGATCGCGAAGCCTGCATATACCAAGTGGAGGTGCACGTTGCGCCCGGCGTGGGCTATCAGAAGACGCGCGCGTCGATCAACGGCATCATGCAGGCGCTCATTGCGGCTTGTGCAGAAACTGGCCTGATGACCGCTATCATCGCGTCCTATCCCATCCTGAGCGACTTTCACTTGACTGATGACCCGAAGGTGCACAGCGCTGTCGATGTGATGACCAGCGCGAATGCGCGCTTTCCAGAGTACCTGAAGCGCAAAGCGGATGTGATCGCGCGCTACAACATCAACGCAGACGCAAACATCGTCGAGGTGTTCCGCAATCAGGGCTGCCACATCCACCTTGACATTGCCGGGCGCAGCGAGACGCTGGCGCTGTTCACGTTCTACACGATGCTGCGCAGCGCCACCGCGCTGGCGAACAGCGCGCTGCTCAAGGGCAGCCCGTTCGTGAACGGGACGTGCGACCCAGAGCTACTTTGCACCCGCGAGTTCCTGCGGCAGACGACCGTCACCGGGCGCTATCTGGAGATACCTATCACCCCGCACTTGCAGCCCGACGGGCTGGCACGTTACAGCTACCTCATCCACAGCGAGCAGGCGAACGCCGTCGCGCGCGCGATGCTGTGCGATGGGTCGCTGGGTGAGGACATCAGCGTAATGCACAACCCCATCGGGCGCATTCGGCCAGACCTCAGTCCGTCCAAGCGCATCTGCACGATGGAGAGCACGGGCATGCCGACCAACATCAGCGCCAGCCGACAAGCCGCCGCCCTCACCGATTTTGAGTTCACTCATGTGCTGATTGAGAATTACTTCCGCAAGCACGGGACGAATTTAGAGCCGATGATGGAAGACAAGACGCTGTGGGCGATTGTCGGGCCACTGAGCACCGAGAAATTCGCGGCGCAGCAGGACTTATCGGATCGCTACTGCACAGATGTCGAGATCGAGACGGCGGCGGGCACGAAGATGTCGCTGGTGGAGTTTTATGAGATGAAGCGGCGCTACATGCACCGTAAGCTGATCGGTGTGCCCGGCGTCACCCCGCGCGACATCGATGAGGTCTACACCAGCCTCAACCGCATGCTAGAGCCGCCCAGCGGCATCGTCGCGGAGACGATTGAGCAGTACATCGCTGACCCGACGTGCCGCAGCACAGGCAACTACGGGCGCATTCTAGTCAACGCTTTTGAAGAAGAAGGCGGCGTCGTGGGGACACACAACCCAGACGCGGTGCTGCGTGTTGCCAATCGCATGCACGATGCGCTTGTTCAGCGCTACAAAGGGGGGTAAGGTTGCAGGTCTCTCCCGCAATGCAGTCGGGCGTCTCAGTGGTGATTCCGGCCTATCGCAGCGCTGCCAGCGCGCCGCTTGTGGTTGAGCGCCTGCTGGAAGTGCTGCCGACGATTGCGCCCCATTATGAGGTGATTTTTGTCGAAGACGGCAGTCCCGACACCGACACGTGGCCGACGTTAGAAACCTTAGCTCGTGCTCATGACGCAGTGCGCGCGATTCGCTTGATGCGCAACTTCGGCCAACATAACGCGCTGTTGTGTGGCATCATCCACGCGCGCTACGACGTGTGTGTGACGATGGACGACGACTTGCAGCACCCACCCGATCAACTGCCGCGGCTGCTGGAGGCGCTCAACGGCTACGATGTCGTCTACGGCTACCCGGACGAGGTGCAGTACAGTGGGTTCCTGCGCAAATTGGCGACATATGTCACCAAGTTAGTGCTGCAAGGGGCAGTTGGGCGCGATAACGCTCGCTACATCGCGCCCTATCGCGTGTTTCGCACACACATCCGCGAGGCATTCAAACATTACAGCGGCCACTACGTCAACATCGACGTGCTGCTGACATGGGGGGCGCAGCGCTTCAACCGTGTGCCAGTGCACTACAACCGCCGCACGATCGGCAAATCCAACTACACGCTGGGCAAGCTCATCACCCATACAGTCAACTTGCTGGTAGGGTTCAGCACGCTGCCGCTGCGGATTGCCAGCCTGCTGGGGCTGCTGCTCACTGGGTTTGGCGCAGTGCTGATGGTGTATATCCTCGTCGTGCGGGCCTTGATCTTCGGACACTATGAAGTGCCCGGCTTTACTTTCTTGGCGTCAATGATTAGCATCTTTGCGGGTTCGCAGATGTTCATACTTGGCATCATGGGCGAGTACCTCGCGCGGGTATACTTCCGAGTAATAGAGCGGCCCGTTTTTGTTGTCGCGGTGGAAGCCTAGCGCGCTTTCAAGCAGAATTGGACTAAGACAATGACACATACAGCCCCGTGTGATTTCCTGTCGTGGGATTCGGAGTTCTTCGGGCGCAAGATCGGCTCGGTACGCGGTAGCCGTTTGAACGCTGCGCAGATGGCCGATGTGATGCGCTGGGCGGAGGAAGTCGACATCGACTGTCTCTACCTGCTGGCTGACCCCACCGACCCCGCCACGATTCGGCTGGCGGAACAGCACACCTTCTACTTTCAGAGCGTGCGCATGGTGTTGGAGCGCTCGCTGAAGGCGCTGGATGACATCGTGCTGCCGCCAGCCGAGAACGTCACGCTGCGCAGCGGCACGACGTCGGATTTGGAGCATCTGCGCCCGATTGCCCGCAGCGCTTACCACTTGACGCGCTTCTTTACCGATCCGTGCTTCCCGCGTGAGCGCAGCGCTGAGCTGTACGACATCTGGCTGACGAAGAACCTGCGCCGCGAGATGGCCGATGAGGTCGTCGTGGCGGAGATGGACGGCGTGCCAGTCGGGTACACGTCGTGCCAACTCGGCAAAGGGGAGAACAACAAAGAAGGGGTGATCCAACTAGTGGGCGTCGACGAGACCAAGCGCGGCGGACGAATCGGTCAGCGGGTGCTGGCGCAGGCCTGCGTTTGGATGCGGGAGCGTGGCATGGAGACGGTGAGCGTGACGACGCAGGGGCACAACGTCCCGGCGGTGCGCTTCTATGAGCGGCTGGGCTTCATGACGCGGCATGTGCAGTTCTGGTATCACAAGTGGTTTCATGGGTGTGACGCAGACGAGGGACAACTTTAAGATCATGGACTATACGATTCCGTTCAACAAGCCAACCCTGACCGGCGATGAGTTCGCCTACATTTCGATGGCGATCAAGAACGACCTGCACATCAGCGGTGACGGCACTTACACGCGCAAGTGCCACGCTATGCTGGAGCAGATGCTGGGCGTCCCGAAGGTGCTGCTGACGACTTCCTGCACCCACGCGCTGGAGATGTCGGCGATTTTGCTCAACGTGCAGGAAGGCGATGAGGTGATTGTGCCGTCGTTTACGTTTGTCAGCACGGTGAACGCCTTCGTGCTGCGTGGGGCGCGGCCTGTCTTCGCCGACGTGCGCCCGGACACGCTCAACATGGACGAGACGAAGCTCGAAGCGCTCATCACGCCGCGCACCAAAGCGATTGTGCCTGTTCACTACGCAGGGGTGGCATGTGAGATGGACGCGATCACCGAGATTGCCAGCCGGCACGGCGTGGCGGTGGTCGAGGACAACGCGCACGGACTGCTGGCCAAGTACAAGGGGCGCTACACGGGGACGTTTGGCGCGCTGGCGACGCAGAGCTTTCACGAGACGAAGAACTTCACCAGCGGCGAGGGCGGCGCGCTGCTCGTCAACGACCCTGCGCTGATCGAGCGGGCGGAGATCATTCGCGAGAAGGGGACGAACCGCTCACGCTTCTTCCGCGGCCAAGTGGACAAGTACACGTGGGTGGATGTGGGCAGCAGCTATCTGCCGAGCGACATCTTGGCGGCGTTTTTGTTCGCACAGCTTGAGAACCGTGAATCAATCCAAGCGAAGCGCGCCTTGATCTGGAACCGCTATCACGATGGGTTGGCGGACTGGGCGGCTGAGTTCGAGGTGCAGGTTCCGACCGTTCCGCCGCATTGTGAACAGGCCTACCACATGTTCTACATCCTGCTGCCCTCACTGGAGGTGCGCACGCGCCTGATTGCGTACTTGAAGCATTTGGGGATTCAGGCTGTGTTCCACTACCTGCCGCTGAACACGTCTGACATGGGGCAGTCTTTCGGCTATAAGGCAGGTGATTGCCCCGTGACGGAAGACGTCAGCGATCGGCTGCTGCGCCTGCCGTTCTACAACAGCATGACCGCTGAAGAGCAGCTCCGTGTGATCCACGCGCTGCACGCCTTCCGCGATTGGCGTTGAACGTTCAGAGGCTGGGCAGGAAGAAGATCACCAGCCCGACGACGATCTGGCACAGCCACGCCGCGGCCAGCCCGTTGCGCTCACGGACGTAGCTGTAGAGCAGGTTGATCGCCAGCAGCGCGATGAGCAGGAAGAACGCCACCGCCGGCGCGCGCACGATGTCCCCCCACATGACGGGGAAGAACAGCACAGCGCTCCACACGCCGGCCACGATGCCTGTCGCCCAAAACTCTAAGCTGCGCTGAATGATGCCGCGGAAGAACAGCGTTTCAGCCAGCGGGATCACAAAGATCAGGTAAGCCAGCAGCGCGCCGCTGCTTGTCTGGGGGAAGATGAGGCGTGTGGCGCGGCTGAGCGTGTCGAAGAAAAACAGCACGAACGGCACGCTGAACAGCAGGGCAAACCCCACTCCCCACGCGAGGTTCTCTGGCGTCTCTTGGGTGATGTGGTCAAACGAGCCGAGCAGCCATGAGGTCACGGCGATGCCTGCCAGCACAGCCATCACGACCGTGTAGCGCAAATCCGCTTGGGCGGGCAGCAGGCCGGTCATGCCGACGCTGACAGCCAGCGCGATCAACAGGCCGAAGAACGGATCGTTGGCGTTGCTGCGGTAGAAGCGGATGCGCGGCTCGGGCGCGGGCGGCAGATTGTCCGCGCCGAGGCGAATCGGCTCCTCTTCATTAGGATACGGATTCACTGGGCGATCTGTACCTCGTTTAGCGTTTCTTTCAAGGCAGCAGTGAAGGTGTCGATGGCGTCACGCGTGATCCAATAATGGGTGACGAGGCGGATACGCGGCTCGCCTGGGTAGCCGTTGATGAGGATGCCCTGTGGCTTCAAGCGGCGCGCCAGCTCATCCGCGCCGAAGGGGGCGCTGGGCGCTAGCTCGACCAAGACGAAGTTTGTGTGCTGACTGACCACGCGCAGATGCGGCACGTCTGAGAGTGACCCGGTGAGATAGGCGGCGTTGGCGTGGTCTTCGTGCAGGCGTTTGGACATCTCGTGCAGGGCGATCAACCCGGCTGCGGCCAGCACCCCCGCTTGGCGCATCCCACCGCCGAGCACTTTGCGCTTGCGGCGCGCCTCTGCGATGAACGCGCGGCTGCCCACGACGACTGACCCTACCGGCGCGCACAGCGCCTTCGACAAGCAAAAGGTCACGCTGTCTGCGCCGCGCACCATTTCGGCTACGGGGACGTTGTAGGCAGCGGCAGCGTTGAAGATGCGCGCGCCGTCGATGTGGAACTTGAGGCCGTGTTCCTGTGCCAGCGCAGCTACGCTCTGCACGTACTGTGGCGGCAGGGCGACCCCGCCCGCAGCGTTTTGAGTGTTTTCGATGCTGACGAGGCGCGTTCGTGGGAAGTGCTGGTCGTCACCGCGGATCGCCGTGCGAATATCCTGCAAACACAGCGTGCCGTCCGACTGGACGGGCACCGTGTGTGGCATGATGCCCCCGACCGAAGCGATCCCGCCGGCTTCATAGCGGAAGATGTGGCTCTTGTCGCCGATAATCGCTTCAGTGCCGCGCTCGCAGTGCGTCAACAAGCTGACGAGGTTGCCCTGTGTGCCGGAGGCGACGAACAGACCGGCCTCGAACCCGAACATATCGGCGGCGTCTTGTTCAAGCTGGTTGACCGTCGGATCGTCCCCGTAGACGTCGTCGCCAACCTCGGCTTGGGCCATTGCTGCGCGCATGGCTGGGGTGGGATGAGAAACAGTGTCGCTTCGCAGGTCGATTGTGTTCATCGGGTTGCCTCTAAGCATGAGTTCATTCGCTGTTTCATTGTAGCAAGCGATGCCTGTGCGCTCACCCCTGAAAGCGCTGAATGCAAAGCCAAGATCAAACTGCTCAGCGCTGT
This sequence comes from Anaerolineae bacterium, assembly GCA_034432435.1. Classification (GTDB taxonomy): domain Bacteria; phylum Chloroflexota; class Anaerolineae; order Aggregatilineales; family Phototrophicaceae; genus JANWYT01. Next base: position 4,512 of record DAOUBS010000046.1, on the reverse strand, counting down.
CGAGTGCCGAGCAGCAGAGGATCACGCCGTCAAGCTGGCGACTTGGTTGAAGTAGGTGATGACGGTGTCGATGCCGCGCGTGAACATCGTCAGGCTGAAGTTCTCATCGGGGCCATGCGCGCCGCTGTCAGGCAGGGCAAACCCCAACAGCACTACCGGCAGCCCCAACAGATTTTGAAAATCTGCTACAACCGGGATGCTCCCGCCCCCGCGCGCGTAGAGCGGCTCGTTGGGGAAGTGGGCGGCGTAGGCGCGCACAGCGGCTTGGGTGGCGGGGTGGTCAACCGGTGTGATTGCGGGGTAGCCGTAATCGAGCATCTTGAGTTCGACGCACACAGTGGGCGGCGTCAGCTCGGCAATGCGCGCCTTGACGAGGTCGAAGATCTCCTTCGGATCTTGATCAGGCACAAGGCGGCAGGAGATCTTGGCAATCGCGCGGGCGGGCAGCACGGTCTTGAAGCCTTCCCCGGCGTAACCGCTGGCGAGGCCGTTGACCTCTAACGTCGGGCGCGCGCCGCGCCGCTCCACGCGGCTGAAGCCCGGCTCGCCCCACACAGGCAGGTTGCCCATGTAGGCTTCCCATTCGGCATCGGTGTCGTCGGCGCGGTTGAGCAGGGCGCGCTCTTGGTCGCTCAGAGCGTTCACACGGTCGTAGAAGCCGCGCACGTTCACGCTGCCGTCGGGGTGGTGTAGTTGGGCGATGATCTCGCAGATGGCTTGCGCTGGGTTGTGGATGTTGCCGCCTGCGCCGCTGTGCAAGTCACGCTTGGGGCCAGTCACGATCAGCTCCATGCTCAGGATGCCGCGCAGGCCGTAGACGATCACCGGCTGATCAGCGCTGCGGATGCCCGTGTCGCTGATGAGGCAAAGATCCGCCTTGAGCAGCGCCTTGTGGTCGGTGATGAAGCGCGTCAAGTTCGTAGAGCCGCTCTCTTCTTCACCCTCGATGAGATACTTCACGTTGACAGGGCAGGTTCCTGTGGCCAGCAGCGACTCGATCGCCTTCATCTGGATCATCACTTGGCCTTTGTCGTCAGATGCGCCGCGGGCGATCAGTTTGTCATCGCGGATGACAGGCTCAAACGGTGGGGTCGTCCAGCCATCTTCCATTACAGCGGGCTGCACGTCGTAATGGCCGTAGATGAGCACGGTGGGCTTGTCTGGCCCGGCGTGCAGCCAGTCACCGTAGACGACGGGGTGACCGCCGGTTTCCAGCAAGGCCACGTTCTCCAACCCGATGCGGCGCATGTCTTCGGCCAACCAGTGCGCGGCCCGCAGAATCTCGTTCTTGAAGGCGAGGTCGGTGCTGATGCTGGGGATGCGCAGCCAGTCGCTTAGCTGGTGCACGAAGCGCTCACGATGTTCGGTGGCGTATTCAAAAGGGGTCGTCATTATGGTTTCCTTCACGTTAGAGTTTGCTCACTTCATACAGGAAGTGGATGCTGATTTCAATCCCCTTGTGGAACATCGACAGCGCGTAGTGCTCATTCGGGCCGTGGATGCCGTCGGTGTCTAGGCCGTAGCCGACGAGCAGGACGGGCATCCCAACGTGGTTGTTCAGGTCAGCTACGATGGGCAGGCTGCCGCCCTCGCGCTTGAACACTGGCGCATAGCCCCAACCGTTTTTGTAGGCGTTGACGGCGGCTTGCATGGCAGGGTGGTTGACGTCGACCGCCGCGGGCAGCCCGCTGGCGAGGTAGTTCACCTCCACGTGCACAGTGGGCGGGGCAAGGCGTTCCACTTGCGCCTTGATCTGCTCGAAGGTCTTCTGCGGGTCTTGGTTGGCGACCAACCGCGCGGAGCCTTTGGCGATGGCGCGCGCGGGGATGACGTTTTTCAGCCCCTGCCCGGCGTAGCCGCCTGCGAAGCCGGTGAACTCAAGCGTTGGGCGCGCCCCAATGCGCTCGTTGATTGTGTACTGCTTCTCGCCCCAGTCAGCGGGCGCGCCGGTTATCTGCTGCCACTGCTCGAAGGTATAACCGCCCCCGCTGGCGATCATCCGACGCTCGGCCTCGCTTAGCGGCACGACGTCGTCGTAAAAGCCCGGCACGTTCACGCTGCCGTCAGGGTGATGGAGCTGGGCGATGATCTCAGCCAGCGCTTGAATCGGGTTGTGCACCGTGCCGCCGAACATGCCGCTGTGCAGATCAGTGGCGGGGCCGTGGACGATGATCTCAAAGCCGACGATGCCGCGCACGCTGTAGACGATCGTCGGCGTGTTGACGCTGGGCATGCTCCCATCTGAGATGATGCAGATGTCGGCAGTGAGGCGCTGGCTGTGCTCGCGGACGTACTGCGCGAGGCTCTCGCCGCCGCTTTCCTCCTCACCTTCGATCAAAAACTTAACGTTGACGGGCAGGGTGCCTGCGGCCTTGAGGATCGCCTCGACTGCTTTGAGGTGAGCGAAGAACTGCCCCTTGTCGTCGGTTGCGCCGCGCGCGTAGACCACGCCATCCTTGACGACCGGCTCAAACGGGTTGGTGTCCCAGCCATCGGCTTTATCGGCGGGCTGTACGTCGTAGTGTCCGTAGATCAAGACGGTTTTTGCGTTCGGGCCTGCGCCCATCCACTCGCTGTAGACGATCGGATGGCGACCGGTGGGGATGATCTCAGCGGTCAAGCCGATGGCCTGCAACTGCGCTGCGACCCACTCCGCCGCCTGCTGCACGTGTGGGGCGTAGGCCGGATCGGTAGAGACGCTGGGGATTTTCAACAGGTCGAATAGTTCATGCTCGAAGCGAGTGGCTTGCTCTGCTGCATATTTCAAGGCTTGTTGCATGGTGTTGCGCTCCTCAAGGTGAGTGATAGATTGGTTGGTAGTTGAGCTTGTGGATACACCCACGGCTCACGAAGAGACTGCCATCGCGCGCGAGGCGTGTTCCCACACGACGCGGCGCGTCTCATCTTCTGGCTTGAACGGAAAGTAATAGCCGACGCGGTGCAGAAGCCCTTCGTAGCGTTCGCGCACTTTGTAGGGCAGTTCATCCGGCGAGGCAACCACTGCAATCTCGTGCAGGATGTCGTCTGGAACCTCGCGGTGCATCTCCGTCCATTTGCCCTCTTTGCTCAGTTGGTTCATGCGCTCGCCGAAGTCTTTCCAGCCGTGCATCTCCAACACGCGGTGATAGCTGGGGGTGCTGGCGTAGAAGGCAATCTGCGATTTGATGTCCACGGTGTTCTGCTCGATCTCTTCAGGTGTTGTGCCCGTCACGACGAAGATCGCACACGAAAGCTGTACCGCGTTGGGGTCGCGGCCTGCTGCGGCTGCTCCTTCGGCGATGGCGGGGTGGATCACCTCGCGTAGGTACTTCGTCGTGTGGAAGGGGTGAACGTGGAAGCCGTCGGCGATTTCCCCGCCAAGCTTGCACAGCGGCGCGCCCACGCCAGAGATGTAAACAGGGATATTGGGGTGTTCAATTGGCCCCGGGTTGAAGAACGGCGGGAGGAACCCAAAGCTGTAGACCTCGCCGCGATAGCGCAGCGCGCCGTTCTCTTGGAAGGCTTTCCAGATGGCGCGCAGGCTTTCGACGTACTCGCGCAGTTGGGTTACCGGCTTGTCGATCCACGTGGCGCTGAAACGCTTGACGATGTGGATCTTGATCTGCGTGCCCAACCCCAAGATGAAGCGGCCTTTGGACTGCGCGGCCAAGTCCCACGCGATCTGTGCGGTAACCATCGGGCTGCGCGGGAAGGCAACGGCGATCTGTGTGCCGAGGTTGATGCGCTGTGTGCTCGTGGCGGCCAGCGTCAGGGGCAGAAATGGGTTGTGTTGCGCTTCAGCTGTCCACAACCCATCAAAGCCAAGCGTCTCCACGCTGCGGCCAATCTCGATCGCCTTGTTCAAGTCGTCGGGGAAAATCGTCACGTCAAATTTCATGGAACCCTCGATTTTTTAAGTATGCATGTGATTATAACCCGTTGTTTATGAAAGCGGTGTTGGCGGTATACTTTAGGCATGTTCTAGTATGCCAATCTCGAGGCCACTTCTATGTCACATCTAGCGCCTTCTGCCAATTTAACCCCTGAACACTTGATGACGCTGTATCGTGTGTCGATGTGGATTAACTCGACGTTGGACTTTGACACTGCGCTCAACAACGTGATGGACGCTATCATGGAGGTCACCAAAGCACAGCGCGGCTTCTTGATGCTGCTCGACGAGGAAGAGAATACGCTGCGTGTGCTGGTGGCGCGTGGAATTGACGGCTCAGATATCGAAGCAGAGGGCTACAGCACGACGATCGTCGGGCGCGTGGTGGAGACGCGCGAGACACTGCTGACCAACAACGCCGAGTTCGACAGCCGTTTCAGCGCGGGGCACAGCATCATCATGCGCGGTCTGCGGGCGATCCTATGCACGCCGATGCTCGTAGGGGATCGCCTCATCGGGGTAGTGTATGTCGATACGTCGATGAAAGCGGGTATCTTTCGCCCAGATGACGTGGCTCTGCTAGATGCTGTGTCTGGGTTGGCGGCGCGCGCTATTGAGAATGCCCGCCTGTACCTTGTTGC
>DAOUBS010000045.1:0-21820 GCA_034432435.1 Anaerolineae bacterium | reverse complement strand
GAATGCCCAGCCGGCTGCACACAAGAATACTATGCCGTGTGGGGAACCGACGTCTACACCGGCGACAGTTACCTGTGCGCGGCAGCTATCCACGCGGGCGCGATCAGCAACGACGGTGGGCTGGTGCTGGTGACGTGGCAACCCGGCCAAGACGAGTACACCGCCAGCGAGCGCAACGGCATCAGCACCAGCAGTTGGGGCGGCTGGGGGGATAGCTTCATTGCCCAAGGCGTTGACCCCGCCACCGGCCAAACGCGCTAGGGGCGCGCAGGCCGGGTGCTTCGACGCTCGGCCTGCGTCCTTCTGCTGGCCGCCCTGGTTCATCCCCGCTAGACAGCCGCACAAAGTGATGATAGGATTATACGCAGCACGGGGTGTAGCACAGTTGGCAGCGCGCCTGCTTTGGGAGCAGGAGGTCATCGGTTCAAGTCCGGTCACCCCGACACGCGCGGGTATGGTGTAGCGGTAGCACACGACCCTTCCAAGGTCTTGGCACGAGTTCGAATCTCGTTACCCGCTTGCAGCGGGGTGCATAGCTCAGCGGTTAGAGCCGCCGACTCATAATCGGTTGGTCCTAGGTTCGAATCCTAGTGCACCCATCCAGCACAGAATGAGAGACCAAGCGGCCAGTTGGCCGCTGTTTTGCTTCGCGGCCGCGTTTCGTTAAGGTTAAGGCGGCCTTTGTTTTTCGCGCAGATTTAGCGGCCATGTTATACTCGCATTAGAGAAAGGTGGGCTGATGCGATGGAGTGGATTACACGCGCAAAAGAAAGCGGCATGGGGGGCGTGCTGCTCTCCCTGCTGGATATTTTTGAGCCGTTTGCGCCGCTGGTCGGTCAGTCTTTGTTCGTGGCAGCGCCACTGCTGGGGTTCGGCGGGGCGCGCCAACAGCTAGAAGAGCTGGGGCATTTGCTGGATGACCCTGCCGGCGTTGCTCAACTGAGGTCATTACTGGAAGACAACCATGCTGGATAGCGCCACCCTGCAAGTGCTGACGATTCTGCTGTTGTTAATCGTGCTCGTGGCAAACGCTGTCGTGCGGCGCCCCCCCCGCGCGCAGCGCCCCATCAGCGCGATCGACGCGCTGCCGCGCTTGGTCAGCCGCAGCATCGAGACCAACCGCCCGCTGCACATGGCGATGGGCGGCTTTGACCTCGGTGATCAAGAGACGCTGTTGGCGCTGGCAGCCGCCGATGCCTTCCACGAGAGCGCGCGCCGTCTGAGCTTGAGCGACGCCCCCCCCATCGTCACCGTTGGCAGCAGCAGCACCCTGCAAATCGCCCGCGACATGCTGCGGCGCGCTCATCGCAGCAGCCCGACCGCCGCCCAAGCGCGACCCTACAACGTTCGCTGGTATCCGGACACCGGCTTCACGATGGCCAGCGCGTTTTCCGTCATGGACTATGACGATCAACTCGCGGGGCAGGTCTTGGCGGGGCGCGGCGGGCCAGAGCTGGCGCTGCCGCTGTGGGGCGCGGAACTTCACAGCACGCCCACCGTCGTAGCGGCCATACGCCCCAGCGGGCAGGCGGTGGGCTATGCGCTGGCCGATCACGTCCTCATCGGTGAAGAGCTATTCGCCGTGCCGGGTTACCTGGATGAGCAGTCGCCGCTGCGCCAGCGCACCCTCGTGATCGACATCGTGCGGCTGCTGCTGGTGCTGCTGCTTATCGCTGGGTTTAGCATCAACGTGCTGAGGCAGGGCTAGCCCATGAACCGCGTGCGTCTGTCAGTCGTTCTAACAACTGCTCTGGTGGCTGGGGTCGGCCTCATCACGCTAGTGGGGCTGCTCGTCAACGAGAGCTTCGGCACACTCGGCGCGTTGATCAGCGCGTCGCCCATCCGCGCCTTAACGGACGTACTGTTGCGGCTGGCGGCAGCGGTGCTAGCGCTGACGGTGCTGTTGGGGGCAATCAACCTGCTGAGCGTCAACGTGAACCGCGTGCTGCGCGGGCGCACCTTCAGCGCGCGCCTCGGCAGCACCGTGCTCGTCGGCAGCTTCCTCACGGTGATCTTGGTGCGCATCATCGACGGCATCAACCAGAGCGACAACACCAACGTGATCCTTGAGCGCGTGCAAGTGCCCATCGGGGCGGCGCTCAACAGCCTGCTGTTCTTCGTGCTGGTGTGGGGCGCGATGCGCATCTTGCGGCGTGGCCTGACGTGGGGACGACTGCTGTTCGTGCTGACCGTGCTCGTGACGCTCGCTAGCCTCGTCCTCTCCACGACGGACAGCGCATCGCGCCAATTTTCCGAGTGGCTACTGAGCGTGCCCGTCAGCGCCGGGGCAAGCGGCGTGCTGCTGGGGGTGGCACTGGCGACGCTCGTCGCTGGGGTGCGTGTGTTGATCGGGCAAGACAGGCAGTACGGGGAATAACGCACAGATGACCGATAACCTGCCAAACCTTCCTTCTGACGACGACTTCGACAACCTGAACGACCTCGACTGGCTGAAAGACGCTGAGGTAGCCCCCCTACCCGATGGCACAGACCCCCTGTTCGACGACAAGCGCGAGAACGTCTACGGGGATCGGGACCGCGATGCCGGCATCGGCCAAGCGCAGTACGGGCGGCTGGCGCGGCGGCGCATTGAGGACGCCATCGAGAAGGCTGAAGAAGCCGAATTCGGCGACCCCAGCCAGATGCTCGACTGGATGCGCGACCCTGAGGTGACCGATCAAGACCTGCCGGAGTGGCTGCGCACCCCGACAGATGAGCCGCCGCCCTCGTGGCTGCAAGGCATCAGCTTTGACGCCCCTGCCGCGTCGAACACCGACTGGCTCAAAAACGTCTCCAAAGCTGGCGCGGATGTGCCGTTTTGGTCGCCCCCCGCGGGCGACACCGGCAGCCTCAAGCCTGATACGGGCTGGCTTGAGAACACTGACTTCAGCGGCGAGCGCCCCACAACCGGGCGCCTCAAACCAGAGGAACCTGCCCCCCGCTACGATTTTGCAGCCTTTGGCCTCGCCAACGTGGAGCCGCTGCAAACTGAGGAAACCCCTGCCTTGAGCTTGGAAGACGTCTTCCCGCCGGCCGAGCAGCCCACAGAGGCCGAGACGAGCCACCCCACGGAGACCGACGCTGATTGGGACGATCTAATGACACTCTTCGACGCGGCGGCCCCCTCCGACTTGCCGCCTGCGCCCGCGCTTGACCTCTCTGAGGAGTTCTTCAACCTCTCGCCCATAGCCCCCCCCGAGGCGGAAGGTGACCTCGACCTTGACGCGCTCTTGGCCATCGACCCTTCGCAGCCCGCCAGCCTCGGCGAGCAGTTGAACACCGCGCCGGACTTTGACCTCGACGCGCTGCTGAACGACCTGCCTGAGGCCGCCACGCCAGACGCCGACCTCGACGCGCTGCTGGCGCTGCCCGATGACGAGACCGCATCCACCCTGCCGCGCTCGGACTTCACCCCAGCGGCGACACAGACCGGCGGCGTCGACGCCGCTCTGCCTGAATGGATGCTGGAGGCGAACCCCTTCGCCGAGGCGACGCCTGATTGGCTCAGCGAGTTCGACCAGCCTGCCGTGCCTGAGGATCCGCTGGCAGGCCTTGAGCTGCCCGACCCCAACAAAACGACCATTCGCAACCTCTCCAACCTTGAAAGCCGCGGCGATTCCCCTGATTGGCTGTCGCGGCTGCGGTCCAATGAGCTGCCCGACATCCCCACGACCGAGCCGACCTTCGGCGGGCGTAGATTCGGCTTGAGCAGCGGTCAGATCGACGAAATGCTGACTAGCAGCGATGACGACAGCCTCGACGCGCTGGTGCAGAGCCTTTCGGATGACGTTAGCGATCCTAGACAAGAGCTGGATGAACTCCTCACCTCGATGCGCGCTGAGCACGAGCTAGGCGACGACCGCATCCCCTCTTACCAAGAGATGTTCGACAGCGATTTGTTCGACAAGAGCAGCATCGCCGAACTGGACGACAACGCCGCGGTTTTGCGCGGCACGGGCAGCCTTGACGATTTGTTCGCGTCGGGCCTGTTCGACACGAGCGAGATCGCCGCGCTGGAAGAGGATTTGCCCGTCCGCGCCGACCTGAGCACCGTGTTCGACGGCGACCGCGAGGACATGCTCTCGGACATTGACCTCAGCCCATCCAACATTCCAGTGAGCGAGTCCGACCTGCCGCTCTGGCTGCAAGGCGCACAGGCGGGGGTGGGCGGTTCATCGCTGGCGGCAGCGCTGCGCGCCAAGCAAGATCGGCCACTGGCCGAGTTAGACGAGCGGCTGTTGGCGCTGCGCGAGGACGTGCTGAACGTCAAAGCTGAGCAAGACAAGGCGGAAGGCCTCATTGCAGAGATCCTGCCGGGCGTGCCAGAGGCGCTGACCGCCGCCCCCGTCATCACCGCGCAGCCTGAGCTGGCCACCGGCCTCACCATCACGGATGCGCACCTCACCCTAGCCGCGCTGCTCGCCTCGCTGGTGAGCGATCAAGGCCGCACGGAAACCGCTCGCCAGCGCTCTGCCGTGCGCGTGCCGGTCGTGCGGCTGCTCGTGCTGGCGCTGCTGGCGGTGGCTATCATCCTGCCGATGACCGTGGACGTGGACATCGCGCCGCGCCCGCTGGCGGCCTTTGTCGGCGAACGCGAGGCGGCATATGTCGCCACCTTGAACACGCTCGAACGCGGCGACTTGGTGTTGCTGGCGGTTGAGTACGACGCCACCCACGCCTATGAGTTAGACGCGCTGACCGTGGCCACGCTGACCCACCTCAAGCTGCGTGGGGCGCGCCCTGTCGTTATCAGCAGCAACAGCATCGGCATCCTGCGCACCAAAGAACTGCTGGAGCAGGTCTTCCCCGACGGCGCGAATCGTGATTACTTCCTCACGCGGCTGATCGCCTCTGGTGTGGTTGGCCTGCGCGATCTGGCCAACAACGCCGCCCTGCTCAACTTGGACGCCAGCGGCGCGCCCAACAGCCTGAGCATCGCCGGCCTTGAGGATTTCGCCGTGGGCGTCTTGATCTCTGCCAGCGTGGAGGTCAACCGCACCTATGCCGAGCAAGTCATCCCACAGATGCCGCGGCCTTTTCTGCTGGCCTCCACCTTTGCCGCCCTGCCGCCTAGCATCGCCTACTACACCGCCGGGCAGTTCGACGGGGTGCTGGCAGGGTATCGGGACACGGTGGTGTATGAGGCTGTGCTGAACGCAGCCGCGCAGGCGCTCATCGCCCCATCCAGCGAGGCGGCTGAGGACGCTGCGCCCGCGGGTGAGACTCCCATCACCACGCCAGCCGAGCCGACCGCCCCGCCGCCTACGCCGACCACCCCGCCGCCGCCCCCAACCACCGAGGCCACGTCTGAAGCGCCGGTCATCGTCCCTGTGGAGGCCACGGCCACCCGCGCCACGATAGAGGCTGCGCCCGTCCTGCCCACGGCCACACGGCCACCCACAGAGGCCGCTGCCACAGCGCTTGTGCCCAGCCCGACGCCCATCCCGCCCACCCGCACCCCGACCCGCCCCACGCCCAGCCCCACCCCGTTGGAGGTTCCGCTGGTGCTCGTCGGGACGATCATCGCCAACGACACAATCAACGTCCGCGCAGAACCTAACACCGCTGCGCCTGTGCTCACGACGCTGCGCCCCGGCACGGTGATCCGCGCGTTGAATTTCAACGAAGACCGCACATGGGTGAGCGTCGTCCTGCCAGATAACCGCATCGGATGGGTGGCAGCGTTCTTGATTCGCGTGGAGGAACGCCCCGTCACCGATACGCCCTTCCAACGCCTGCCCGCGGTAGACCGCAGCCAGCAGCAGGCCACGCCCGAGCCGCTCATCCAAGTGGGCACGGTGGTTTTCAACACCGCCGACATCTTAGACGCCCCCGCTAGCGACGCCGCGGTCATCGGGCAGGCGCAGCGCGGTGACCAACTGCGCGTGCTACTGGTGGAGGGCGAATACGCCAGCGTGGTGCTGCCAGATAACCGCATCGGCTTTGTCGACATGATCGCATTAGAGGTGCGCACCCGCCAAGCCGCCGACGCGCAGGCGATCCCTGCGCCTGGCCTGACCGTCGTCCCGCCCACCCCCACCATCCGCCCGACGAACACCCCACGCCCCACCGCTACGCCCACCAGCACGCCCACGCTCACCCCCACGCCGACGCCGACTGCGCCGCTTGTGGCCGCGGCTGCCCCCCCTGAGCAGGCCACGGTGGACGGCGGCGCGCGCTGGCAGTCGCAGTTTTTCGGCGTGACGGCGGCCATTGCGCTGATCCTCGTGGGCAACATCTATTATCTGCTGCGTGCGATCCTCTATCGAAGAAAGCGACCCGCATGAGTCTTGAGACGCTCATCAGCTTCACGCTGACCCTGCTCATTTTCAGCTATCTGCTGCGCGACAACCTGCTGTATCGGCTGGTGATCTACGCTTACATCGGCATTACCAGCGCCTTTGTGGTCATCACGCTGTTAGAGAACGTCGTGGCGACGTACCTGAGCACGCCCGACGGGTCGATCTTGCTGCTGGTGGCCTTCGTGCTGGTGGCGCTGCTGGCGCTGCGCAGCGTGCCCGGCCTGCGCACGATCGGCCTGCTGCCGCTGGCTTTCCTGATCGCGGTCGGGGCGGCGGTGGCGGTGACGGGCGCGGTGGCTGGGACGATCCTGCCGCTGGCGACGACGGTGATCGTCCCCGGGGCGGACGTTCTCAACAGCGTGGTGTTGTTCGTTGGAGTGCTCACGACCCTGCTCTACTTTCAGTATGGGGCGCGCCGCCGCGCGGATGGTACAGTGCACCGCACGCTGTTCGTGCGTGGGGTGGGCGCAGTCGGCGAGGCGTTCATCGTGGTCATGATGGGCGCAACCTACGGCGCGATCATCCTCAGCAGCTTGAGCGTGTTCACTGGCCAGCTTAGCAGTCTGCTCGGAAGGTAGCGTATATGACAACGCGCACTGGTTCGATCTTGGCAGCAGATTTTGGCAGCGTCACGACGCGCGTGCTGCTGTTCGACCTTGTGAACGGTGAGTACCAGTTGGTGGGGCGGCGCGACACGCTCACGACGTTTGACGTGCCGCACGATGACGTGGCGCTGGCGCTGCGCCGCGCCCTGCGCGACATGGGAACGGCGATGGGACGGCGCTTCCTCGACAACCGCGGCGAGGTTATCACCCCTGAGGGCGAAGACCGTTCCGGCGTCGATCTGTTCGTCACCTCGGCCAGCGTGGGCCGCCCGATGCGCGTCTTGATGGTGAACGTCGTGCCTGAGGCCAGCTACGCCGCTGCGCTGCGCGCCATCAGCGGCTCGTATGTCGATGTGGTCGGGCGCATTGTGCTGACTGAGCAGCCCACCGTAGAAGAGCAGCTCAACGCGGTGCTGCAAGCGCGGCCCGATTTGATCTTCTTCGCGGGCGGCGTGGACGGCGGCCCGCGCGAGGCGCTGCTGCGGCTGGCGCGCGGCCTCCAGCTGGCGCTGACCATCATCGATCGCGCCTCGCGCCCGATCCTGCTCTACGCGGGCAACGCCGACGTCGCCCCGACCATCACCGACATCTTCAACGACCTGACCGAGACGATCACCACTGACAACGTGCTGCCCGCCTATGGCCAGCCTAACCCACAGCCTGCCGCCGAGGCGGTCGCCGCCGCTTACAACCGCTATCAAGAGCGCGTCGGGGAGGGGTTCAACGCCATCACCGCCACCAGCGGCAGCCTCATCCCCACCGCGCAGACCTACGAGCTGATGGCGCGCTTCTTCGGCCTTCAGACGGGGCAAAACGTGCTCATTGCCGATGTGGGCAGCACCAGCGCGCTGCTGTACGCGGTGGTGGACGGTCAGCTCTACTCGCGCATTTCGTCGCAACACGGCGTAGGGCACAGCGCCCACGCCCTGCTAGAGGCCGTCGGTGTGGAGGCGATGCGCGCGTGGCTGCCGTTCAACGTCACGCGCAGCGAGCTTGACCACTTCGCGCGCAACAAAGCGCTGCTGCCTGCCTCCATCCCGATAACGCTGCGTGACCTTTACCTCGAACACGCCTTCCTGCGCGCCGGGATGCGCCAACTGCTCGGCGAGCTGAGCGCCCAATGGGGCAGCGCCACCGGCAGCGCGCCCTTCCCGTTGATCTTCGCCGCGGGCAGCCCCCTCACGCGCAGCGGCAAGCCCGGCTACAACCTGCTGCTGATCGCCGACAGCTTACAGCCGTTGGGGGTGTCGCAGGTGTACGCCGATCCCTTCGGCGTGCTGACAGCGCTCGGCAGCATCGCCCGCGTGGACGCCCTGCCGGCGGTTCAGATCATCGACAGCGGCAGCATCGAGCTGCTCGGCACGCTCATCAGCCTTGAGGGGCAGCCCACACAGGGGCGCACCGCCGCCCGCCTGACGATTAAGACGGGCGGCGAGAGGATCAAGTACAACCTCGAAGGCGGGCAGGTGCTGTTCCTGCCGCTGCCCGTGGACTTTGAGATGGCGCTGACCATCGTCTGCACAGGGCGAATGCGCGTGAACGGACGCCGCCGCCTGACCCTTAAGGTGACGGGAGGGACAGCTGGGGTGATGATTGACGCGCGCGGTCGTCCGCTGGCCGTTGGCCAGACCGTGCAGGAGCGCGCGCAGCGCATGCCACGCTGGGTGCACGCCGCCACCGACGACCCGCCGCACGAGATCCCACAGGAGTGGCTCGCGCCGGTGACAGAGGAAGCGCTGTCGCAGGCGGCGGCCCTCACCAAGACGACGGAGCCGCCGCGGCGCTTGCGCCGTGGCCGCCGCGCGCAGCCGCCCCCTGCTCAAGAGCTGCCCGACGAGGCCGACCTGAGCGATGTGTTGGCGGGCGATGGGCAGCGCAGCCAGACGACCAAAGGCAGCAAAGACAACAAAGCGCCCCAGCCCGCCGCTGCCCCCTTCGTGGATGACGACGACGTGAGGAGTTTGTTCTAGGCCATGTACGTTGACGCCCGCTACGCCAGCGCTTCGATGCGCATCCGCCGCGAAGTCCGCATCCCCGAGAACGCCATCGGCAGCTTTGACGTCATCGTCGGCCAGTCCGTGGACATCCGCACGCGCATTGGGCGCGCCATCGTCCCGGCGCGCCACGTCATCATCGACGCCGCGTCGATCCTCGGCCTGCGCGACCCGAACGCGCTGGCGAACATGCTGCTCGTCAAGCCCAATCAGATCGTCAGCCGTCAGACGCCGCTGGCCGGGCGCGACCCGAAGCGCGGCAAGCGCGTCTTTGCCCCCAGCGATGGTCTGATCGTCAGCCTTGACCGCGGCAGCATCATCTTTCAAGAGCGGCCTGAGCTGATCGACCTTGAGGCTGGCGTGCGCGGGACGATCACGCTGGTGACGGATCGCAAGGTGTACGTCGAAACGGTCGGCTCGCTCGTGACTGGCGTGTGGGGCAACGGGCGCTCGGTGATCGCCACCCTGCGCATGGAGCCGCAAGCTGGCATCGATTCGCTGCCGACCGAGACACTCGACCCGGCTTTCAAAGGCGAGATCGTCATCTCGACCCGCCCGCTGACCGCTCACAGCTTCCACGTGATAGACGCGCGCGGCTTCGCGGGGGTGATCGCCCCCAGCATGCCCGCCGAGCTGCTGCCACTGGCGGAGGTCAACACACGCGCCATTATGCTGACGGAAGGCTTCGGCGTGCCGCGCATGAACAGCGCCGCGCTCGACTTGCTGCGCGAGATGGACGGCTTCCTGGCCACGCTCAACGCCAACCGTCCTAGCCGTGCCCACCTGCTGCGGCCTGAGCTGATCGTTAACCGTGGCAACGTCGATCAGAGCTTGCGCGCGCCCAACGTCTACGAGCCGCTTAGGGTGAACGCACGGGTGCGCGTCACCCGTGCGCCGCATCAAGGACAGGTCGGGCGGGTGCTAGAGCTGCCCAAGCAGCCCCAGCGTCTTGAGGGCGGGCTGCGCGCGCCGGTGGCGCGCCTGCTGCTGCTCAACACGAATGAGCAGGTCGTGGTTCCGTTGGCTGATCTAGAAGCCATTGGCGGATAATCACGAATCGGGCTATGATACTTAAGACTGGGTGACACGCTGGATGGCGTGGCTGCACACGTGGATGGAGGGGACGCATGTCCAACAGGAACACTGACGACGATTTCCGCTTTGACGATGAGGACGATCTGTTCCGCAGCAACACGTTCGACGAATTCGAAGACGACGCGAACCTCGACGACAACCTGCTGGACATCGGCGACGAACCGATCATCCTCGACGATGACGAAGCCCCGCCCCCGCGTGAAGGCGCCAGCCGCACGTTCATCATCTTGGCCGGCATTCTCGCGGTGATCCTCGTGTTGGGGTTTGGCGCGCTCATCTTCGCCCTGCTGCAAGGGCAAGGCGGCAACCCTGAGCTGAACATCACCCGCACCGCCATCGCCGAGCGCAACGCCACCACCATCGCCCAGCTGGCCACCATCGAAGCCCAGCAAACGGTGAGCTTCATCGAGACGGCCACCGCTATGAGCTTCACCGCCACGCCTTCGCCCACCTTCACGCCCTCCCCAACCTTCACGCCTGAGTTTGACTTCACCGCCACCGCTTTTGCGATTATCGTCCAGCAGACACAGGACGCTTTCAACGCTAGCCTGACAGCCACCGCGCTGGCTGGGAGCATTGCCACGCCTACTTTAGAAGGGCTGCTTGGCCCGCTTGAGGCCGCCAACGCCACCGCCACCGCGATTGCGCTCGGCGCGATCGTCACACCGATCCCGGTTGACGCAGTGAACCAGACCGCCACCGCGCTGGCGGCCCTGTTTGACCCCATCGCGCTGACGGCGCAGGCCAACGCCAACGCGACCGCCATCGCTGCGCTGGAGCCGACGCCCCCGCCCCCTGTCATCCGTCCGCCCACAGAACTGCCCGACACTGGCTTGTTTGACGACCTGAACGCCAACACGATGGGCGCGCTGGCCGTCGTCGCGCTGGGGCTGGTCGGGATCATTGCCGCCGCTCGCCGCGCGCGCAGCCGCATCTGAACAAAACCACCTTCTAAAACGAACAGCCCCCACACACGGGGGCTGTTTTCGTTAGGGCAGTCGTCTCGCTCAGCCGTTGGCGGTAGGGTCTGGCTCGTCTAGGGCGGAAATCAACACAGAGAGCGGAACTGGCGTTAAACCAGCAGCGTCTAGCAGGTCAAGCTGCGTGTCTAGCACCTCTGCTGTAGCGCGAACAGTGTGCTGAAGATAGATATAGCCGTTGGCGAGGTTGCGCTCAAACCAGCTGAGGATAGTCGCAGCGCAGTCCTGCGGGGCGCACAGCGTGTCGCGCAGGTCGACACTCCACAGCGCAATCGGCAGGTTGCCTGTGCGCAGGACGGCGTCGTAGAGGGCGGTCGTCACGATCCCTAGTGGGGGGGGGCGAAAGGCCACCGTCGCGTAAGGTTCGCCCAGCGCCTCCTCCAGCGCCGCCTGCCACGGGTTGATCTCCCACCAGATGAGGTGATGCGCCGAGAGGTCGGTGATGTTGGGGTGGGTGAGCGTGTGATTGCCGAACTCGTGCCCCATCTCGCGCAGGCGGCGGTAGAGGTGCTGATGGGCGAAGGTTGGGCGTTCGATGTTGGCGCGGATGGCGCGACCAGCAGGGAAAAAGGTGGCCTGCACGCCGCGATGATAGAGGATTTGCCCCACACGCAGCGCGTAGAACTCATCCCACAGATCGTCAAAGGTCAGCGCGACTTGCGGCCGGTCAGCGCGCCCACGGCGAATGATACGCGCCCGCTGACCTTGCGCATACCCCAGCGGCAGCAAATTGAGCGCCAGCGCTGCCATCCCCCCTTTGAGTAACTGCCGCCGTGTGAGCACTGCGCTCCTGCCTTCGCCCTAATCGAACGCATCTAGTTTATCACATTATGGTCACGGGGCGCGTGGTTCAAGCTGGTAGCAGGCGCGCGTCACCGTGACGAACTCAGCGCTGACCCAGCCCTGTTGGTCGTTAAACTGCGCCAGCCACCACTCGCCGTCCACGCTGGGGCCGAACACGTCGAACTCGCTGCCAAACGGGATGGTGAGCAGCACGCGGCTGTCCGTCAGGCTGGGGAAGTTGCGCAGGTTGACGTTGAAATCAGCCGTGGCGCGGCACGGGTTGGGCAGGGTCGGCGAGGCAGTGGGGGTAGCCGTGGCGAAGCGCACCCGCGTCGGCGTGGGGGTGAAGGTGGGCAGCGGCGTCCGCGTGACGGTGGGGGTGGGGGTCAGCGTCGGCGTTGGCGAGAGGGTCGGTGTGGCGGTGGGGCGTGTGTCCTCGGTCGGGATTTGGGCGATGAGGGCTTGGCGGGTGGCTTCCAACTGCTGCGGGTTGGGGGTCGCGCCGCTGGGGGCGGCCTGCTGCTGCCCGCCGAAGGCGGCAAAGCCCTGAATAAGCGTGTTGAAGTCGTTGTAGACGGCGTCGCGCACAATGGGCGTGATCTGAGTGAGGGCCAGCGGGCGCGCAATTGGCGGGATGCAGCGGGCCACTACCAGATCGAGCAGCAGCTCATCTACGTAGGCGTTCAGGCGCTGGATAAGTTGGGCGGGGTCTCGACCGTTTTCCTCTACCAACATAGCCACGCTCACGCTGCCGTCGGCGGCAAAGCGCTCCACTAGTTGATCGCGGTTGAGGCCAGTCTCCTCGCTGATGAGGCCGAAGAAGCGCCCCGTAGCGCGCGCGGCAATCGCCTCGCCACTGCATGGGTCGAGGAAGTCGGGCGTGACGTTGATCGGCGTGGGCAAGCGCACGAGGTTGGTGCTGCTCTGCTCGATCAACAGCGAGGCCACGTTCAGCGTGAAGGTAGCCGCCAGCAGCATCAGCGCGCTGCCCAGCGTCATCAAGCCGCGCGACTGGCGCAGGCGCTGCGGGCGCAGCAGTTCCGCGATCGTGATGGCCAGATGGGCGATCACCAGCGGCAGCACCACCAAGAGCGTGAGCTGCTCTTGCAGGTCAAAGCGAGCGTCGCTCAGGTTGTCAACGATCAACCCGACGAGCAGCGTCGTCGTCGTCAAGAAGAGCAGCAGCGTTTCGACCCAGCGGATGCGCTTATGGCGCAGCACCGTTCGCGTTACGTTGTTGACGAGCAGCAGCAGGGCACACACCGCGCCCACCAAGAAGAGAAGGAGTCCCACCAGCCCACCTTGTCGGTTGATTGCATCTCACTATACCATACGACCAAAGGCTAAAGGCAACGTGAGAATGCTGCGCCCGTGAACGAGATCAGCGCGCGCCCCACACGTCATGGACGCGCTGTGCCAGCCCGTGGAGGCCGTGCATCACACCGCGCAGCGCCGGGTAAGCCGCCTGATAGTGCGCATAAAGCTCATCGTAAAAGGCGTGTGCCGCTGCATCGGGTTGGATCAAAGCGTCGTACTGCTGCATCAACGCTGCTGCAGCCATCGCGTCGGGATAGACCCCCACGCCCACGCCCGCCAGCAGCGCCGCACCGACCGCCGCCTGTTCGTCTTGGGTGCTGCGTTTGAGCGGCACGCCCAACACGTCGGCGATGATCTGCTTCCACACAGGGCTGCGCGCGCCGCCCCCTGCGATTACCATCTCATCGACCTGCGCGCCTAGCCTGACGCTCAGGCTGACGGCGTCTCGCAGCGAGAACGCCACGCCCTCCATGATGGCACGGGCGATGTGGCCGCGCTCATGGCGGTACTGCAAGCCAACAAACGCCCCTAGCGCCATCGGATCCATGTGAGGGGTGCGCTCGCCGAATAGGTGCGGCAGGAAGAGCAGCCCATCCGCGCCGAGCGGCACGCGCCCCGCCTCTGCGCTCAGGCGCTCATAGGCGTTCGCCACTTTCTCTAAGCCAAAGAGGTTGCGCATCCAGCGCAGCGACACCCCAGCTGAAAGCGTCGCCCCCAGCACGTACCACGTGTTGGGCACGGCATGGTTGAAGACGTGCAGGCGCGGGTCTGTGTGTAGCTCAGCGTGCGGCCGGTAAGGGATGAAGACCTGCCCGCCCGTGCCAACAGTAACGCTGCCCACGCCCGGGCGCGCCAGCCCGCTGCCCAGCGCCTGCGCCGGTTGATCGGCACAGCCGGCCACGACTGGCAGCCCCTTCGGCAGCCCCAACGCCGCCGCGGCTTCGCTGGTCAATCCGCCGACTACCTCATGCGAGGCAGCGATAGGGGGCATCAGGCGCGGCGACAGGCCCACCGCTGCCAGAAGCTCCTCCGACCAGCGGCCCGTGCGCACGTCCAGCAGGCCGGTGCCGGCCGCGTCGCTGATGTCTGTGCCGAGGCTGCCGGTCAAGCGCAGGCGTAGGTAATCTTTGGGGAGGACGACCGCGGCGGTGTTTTCCAGCGCGAACGGTTCATGCTGGCGCAGCCATGCCAGCGTGGCACATTGAAAGCCTGCCGCAGGATCCGTGCCGGCAATCTGCGCCCAGTGCGGGAGGCGCTCCAACAGGCGGCGCGGTTCCTGCGTTGTGCGCGCGTCCGCCCAGATGATCGCCGAACGCACCGGCTTGCCAAGCCTATCCAGCAGCACCGTGCCGTGCATCTGGCCATCCAACCCCACCGCTGCCACCTGCGACGAAGCCGCTTGCAGCACGCCGCGCACCGCGTTCACAGTGGCACGCCAATAATCGAACGGGTCTTGCTCGGCAAAGCCGGGCTGCGGCGTGTGGATGGGGTATTCTTCGCTCGCGGTCGCCAGCAGATGGCCCGTTGCCGCGTCGATCAAGACCGCTTTCACAGAAGAAGTGCCGAGGTCAATGCCGAGCAGGGTAACAGTCACGAGGGTTTTCTTTTTTGAGGGGTCGTCCCGAGGACGACTTATGGCCGACCTGCCCAAACTTTAGCGCGTTTTAACCGCTTGTCAACAAATTGGAAGGAGTGGCCGCTAGCTGGGTTGCAGCAGCCACGGGCGTGTCTTGGGGGCACAGCCTGCCCTGTGTGTGTGAAAAAAGGACAGGGCTGGCCCTGTCCCTACGACATTACATGCGGTTGCCGTCGATGGGGTAATCCTGCGGGAACTCGACGGGGTACTGAAGGTGGCCCGGATGGCGCTCAAACACCAGTTCGCCGTTCTGCTCGTCGATAACGACCACGTCGCCGGGGCGGAAGTCGCCTTTGAGCAGGCGCACCGAGAGCGGATTCTCAACGAAGCGCTGGATGGCGCGGCGCAGCGGGCGCGCCCCATACTGCGGATCGTAGCCCTTCTGTGCGATCCAGTGGCGGGCGGTGGGCGTCATCTCGAGGCCGATGCCGCTTTCCGCCAGCCGTTCGACCATCGCCTGCATCTGGATGTTGACGATCTGTTCCACGTCCTGCATCGTCATCGGCGCGAAGATGATCACCTCGTCGATGCGGTTAAGAAACTCAGGGCGGAACGTCTCGCGCATGGCCTTCTCGATCTTCTGATGGTCAGCGATGGCGGATGGTTCCGTCGAGGCGAGGAAGCCCAGCGAGCCGCTCTTGCGCACATACTCCGTGCCGAGGTTGCTCGTCATGATGATGACCGTGTTGCGGAAGTCAACCGTGCGGCCCTGCCCGTCGGTCATGCGGCCATCTTCGAGGATTTGCAGCAGCGCATTCCAAACGTCGGGATGCGCTTTTTCGATCTCGTCGAACAGGATCACGCGGTAGGGGCGACGACGCACGGCTTCCGTGAGTTGGCCGCCCTGCTCATAGCCGACATAGCCGGGCGGCGCGCCGAACAGGCGGCTGGTCGTGTGCTGGTCGCGGTATTCGCTCATGTCGATGCGCACGAGGGCCTCCTCATCGTCGAACAGGAACTCGGCCAGCGCTTTGGCTAGCTCGGTCTTGCCGACGCCGCTGCTGCCCAAGAAGATGAAGGAACCAATCGGGCGTTTGGGGTCTTTCAAACCGCTGCGCGAGCGGCGGATGGCGGCGGCCAGCGCTTCGATTGCCTTGTCTTGGCCGACGACGCGCTGATGGAGCGCTTCCTCCATACGCAGCAGCTTCTCGCTTTCGGTTTCTAGCATCTGCTGCACTGGGATGCCTGTCCATTGGTGAATGACATGGGCGATGTCGCTGTCCTCCACGGTCTCATCGAGCATGTTTTCCTGCTGCCACTGGCGGATGGCTTGGTCGTATTCCAGCTCCATCTGCTTGCGCTGCGTTTTGCAGATGGCCGCCCGCTCATAGTCGCGCGCGAGGCTGGCCGATTCTTCCTCAGCGACGAGGCGATCGATGGCGAACTTCATCTCTTTGAGGCGCGGCGGCATGCTGTAAAGCGCCACGCGCACGCGCGCCGCCGCCTCGTCCAGCACGTCAATCGCCTTATCGGGCAGCTTGCGCTCGGTCAAGTAGCGCGCGGAGAGGCGCACGGCGGCCTCAATCGCCTGATCGCTGATCGTGACGCGGTGGTGGGCCTCGTAGCGGTCGCGCAGGGTGAAGAGCATTTCGATCGTGTCGTGGATGCTCGGCTCGTCGATGAACACGGGGGCAAAGCGCCGCGCGAGCGCCCCGTCCTTCTCGATGTGCTGGCGGAATTCGTCCAGCGTGGTTGCGCCGATCGTTTGCAGCTCACCGCGCGCCAGCGCCGGCTTCATCATGTTGCCCGCATCGAGCGACCCCGCCGACGCGCCGGCCCCGACGACAGTGTGCAGCTCGTCGATGAACAGGATGATCTCACCGTTGCTGCGCGTCACCTCGTCGATGGCGGTCTTGAGGCGCTCTTCAAACTCACCGCGGAAGCGGCTGCCCGCCAGCATCCCGGCGAGGTCAAGGCTGAGGACGCGCTTGCCCATGAGCGGCTCCGGCACGTCGCCGCTGACGATGCGCTGCGCCAGCCCTTCGACGATAGCCGTCTTGCCCACGCCGGCCTCGCCGATCAACACGGGGTTGTTCTTCGTGCGGCGGGCGAGGATCTGCATCACGCGCAGGATTTCCTCATCGCGCCCGACCACCGGGTCGAGCTTGCCCTCATAGGCCATGCGGGTGAGGTCGCGGCTGTACTTTTCCAGCGTCAAGTAGCGGTTTTCGGCCTGTGGATCGGTGACGCGCGCGCCGCCGCGGATGTCTTTGATGACGTCGGTCACTCGTTCGCGCGTGATGTTGAACTCTGCCATCAGGCGCGCGGTGTCTGTCCCGCGCTCGTCGAGGATGGCCAGGAAGATGTGCTCGGTGCTGATGTACTCGTCGCTCAGCCGCAGCGCTTCTTCGTTGGCGAGGTCGATGATGCGCTTGAGGCGCGGCGTGATGAAGAGCTGATTCGTCCCCCCCTGCCCATAGATCGTGGCGGTGCGCCGTGTTGATCGCAGCAGCGCGTCCACGCGCGCGCGCATCTTGTCGACGTCTACGCCCATGCGCTCCAAAATCTGCGGGATGACGCCGTCCTGCTGCTCTAACAGCGCCAGCAAGAGGTGTTCGGTATCGACTTGGCTGTGGCCATACCGCTGAAGAATCTCATGCGAGCGTGCTGCCGCGTCTTGCGCACGCTCTGTAAATCGGTCAAAACGTAGCATATGGAAAAGCCTCACTGTCGAGCACTGGCATGTATTGTAGCGCATTCTGTATCACAGATGCGCCCCATTGCCCTACGCTCTGTTGACGATTGCGCCTTTAACGTACAATATGTGACGTAAGAAACCCGTTGACGTTGCGTTAGCGCTCCGTAGGAAGCGACACCGGCACGCCGCAGCCAACTTCTCAGCACATCGTTATCCTGTCCGGTTGACTTGACTTCGTAAAATTTCCTATACTGAAATATGGAAATTGAAGTACAACCAATTGTTAATGAAAGGAGTGGTGGCGCAGTGCCGCCGACCGACCCCATGACAGACAGATCGAATCACACGCCCGACGACGACAACTTGGACGAACGTGTTGAGCGCTTGGGGGGGGAACCCGCCCCAGTCATTACGCCAGAAGAGTTCGCCCGCTTGCAGAAGGCTGGTCAAGTGCACATTGACAGCCGGGGGCGTGTTCGCACCGCCAGCCGCAGCGGGCCTGATGCGGGCGTCTCGCTGCGTAAACGGCGCGCATGGTATGCCCGCCACTAAAACGCCGCAGGAGCTGCATCGTCATCTCATCTCGGCGATTTGGAAAGAGGGGCTGGTGCGTGTGCCGAGGGTGTATGACGCCTTTCGCAACGTGCCGCGCCACCTCTTCCTGCCCGAAGCACCGCTAGAACAAGCTTACGCTGATGAAGCCGTCCCGCTGAAGTACGATCAAGCGGGGCGGCTGATTTCTTCGTGCAGCCAGCCGACGATGATCGCCATCATGCTGGAGCAGCTTCAAGCCCAGCCCGGCCACAACGTCTTAGAGATCGGCACGGCCAGCGGCTACACGGCTGCGCTGCTATACCACATCGTCGGCCCGCAGGGGTATGTCACTAGCGTTGAGGTAGAGCGCGACCTCGCTGAGCAAGCCAAGAAGAACCTGATGCGCGCGAAAGCGATGGATGTGCGCGTCGTGACCGCGGACGGAGCGTATGGCTACCTGCCGCGGGCGGCGTATGACCGCATCCTCGCCACGGTGGGTGTGTGGGACGTGCCGCCAGCGTGGCCGCGCCAGCTCAAGCCGGATGGCATCCTCGTCGTCCCGATCAGCTTGGACGGCGTACAGGTCAGCGCGGCGTTTCGCCCTCAGCCTGACGGCAGCCTGCTGAGCGCAGACAACCGCCCGTGCGCCTTTGTCACGATGCGCGGGGAGGAGGCTGCACCGCCGCTCGCGGTTCCCGTTGGCTCGACTGGCCTTGTGCTCTACAGCGCGGACGCCCCCCGGCTGGACACAGCGCGGCTGCGCACCTTGATGAGCGACGATCATGAACTGGTCAACGTGGAGCCACGCCTCACCCCGTCGGATTACTGGCGCGGCTTGCAATTCTTCCTGATGTTGTATCGCCCTGTTGAGGCGACCTTCTTCACTTACAACGTGGCAGAGTCGGCACAACCCTACGGCTTGAAGGGGCGCGGCTTGGGGCTGCTGCTGCCGGGCAGCGCGGTGTTCGCCTCGTTCGAGGAGACGGGCGCGGCGCACGTGTTCGGTGGGAGCGAGGCGCTGCTGCTGCTGCAAGCGCTGATGCATGAGTGGGTGGCAGCGCAGCGCCCGAACAGCGCACAGCTGCGCCTGCGCTTGATCCCGCGCAGCGAGGAGGCCCCTCAAGCGGCAGTCGGGCGCATCTTCACGCGGCGGTCGCACGATCTGCACGCATGGTATGAGCTGCAACCCACATGATCCAACTCGATGACGTTCGGCGCGCGTTGAGTCTGCCTGCTGAGGTGTCTGAGCGGGCGCGCTTTGCCATGTCGCCTGTGCCGCGCGGCGTCCCGCCGAATGCGCCCCCGCGCGAGGCGGGTGTGCTGGCGCTCATCACCCCGCGCGCCGATGGCGGCCTGCACCTGCTGCTGACGCGCCGCCAAGAGACGCTGCGCGGCCACAGCGGGCAGGTCAGCTTCCCCGGCGGCCAGCGCGACCCCCACGACCCGGACTTCATCGCCACTGCCTTGCGCGAAACCTGCGAGGAGTTAGGCATCTGCGACCCGATTGAGGTGCTGGGAATGCTCTCGGCGGTCTACATTCCACCCAGCAACTTCAACGTCTACCCCGCCGTCGGCTATCTCGAACGGCTCTCAAGGCTGCGCCCGAACGAGGCCGAGGTGGCAGAAGTGCTGACGCTGGCGCTAGACGACTTGATCGACCCGACCCGCAAACACGAGGAGACCCGCCTCATCAGCGGCTACGAAGTGCGCGTGCCGTACTACTACGTCAGCGGGCACAAGGTGTGGGGGGCGACGGCGATCATGCTATCTGATCTGGAGATTCGGCTACGGTGGGCGCTGGGGCGCTGAACAGCGTTGGCATGGCAGCCAGCGCTGCGCTACCATGAAAGGGCATTCACCACACACAAGGGGCACGATCATGAGCAGGCGCATTCGCATCATCGGCGCGGCGATGGACTTGGGGCAGCAGCGGCGCGGCGTAGACATGGGGCCAAGCGCCATCCGCTACGCTGGGCTGCAAGACCGCTTGGCGCGGCTGGGCTATGAAGTGGTCGACAGCGGCAACATCTACACCGCCCAAGCGGAAGAGCTGCACACGCGCGACACGACGCTTGACACTAACCCCAGCGACGGCCTCAGCCACCACCTTGACGAGGTGGCGCGGGTGTGCCAGAAGATCTACGACCGCGTGCAGACCTACCGACCGAGTGACGACCGCTTCGTGTTCCTCGGCGGCGATCACAGCATGTCCATCGGGACGGTCTCTGCCGTGGCGCACCCGAAGCTCGGCGTGTTGTGGTTCGACGCGCACGCTGACATCAACACGCCCGTCACCTCGCCCAGCGGCAACATCCACGGGATGCCGGTGGCCGCACTGCTGGGGGAAGGCCACCCCACGCTGACCAACATCGGCGGCGCCGGCCCCAAGCTCAAGCCCTCACAGATCGTCATGCTGGGCATCCGCGACCTTGACGAGGGCGAGCGGCTGCGCCTCGCCAAAGGCGACATTCGCGTTTACACCATGCGCGAGATCGACGAGGTGGGCATCGCGCGCATCGGGCAGGAGATCATGGATCACTTCGACCAGTTCAGCGAGATTCACCTCAGCCTCGACCTCGACGGCCTCGACCCGCAGCACGCACCCGGCGTCGGCACGCCCGTGCCGGGCGGCATCAGCTATCGTGAAGCGCACCTGATGATGGAGATCCTCGCCGACAGCCACAAGGTGCGCTCTGTGGATGTAGTGGAGGTGAACCCGATCCTCGACGCGCGCAACGAAACCGCTCGACTAGCAGTGGAGCTGGTGGCGGGTGTGTTCGGTCAGCGTATTTTGTAAAAGATTCTTAACATTTCGCACTATATATTAATGCTTTTTCTCAATTCATTGATATAAAATAAAGGCAATCGTAAGTGAATTGAGTTTTATGAGGGGTGCCTTTATGAACGTTGATGCGAGTAAGTTAGATGAGCTGATTACGCTGGTGTACACTAGCGTTGCCACCCGCCCCATGTCGGAGCAGGACTTGTTGGACATCCTGCAAGTCTCACGTCGCAACAACACAGGGGACGACATCACCGGGCTGCTGCTGTATCATCACGGCAGTTTTATGCAGGTGCTGGAGGGGCCACGCGCCAACGTCGATCACACCTATCAGCGCATCGTCCGTGATAAACGTCATCACTACGTCGCCACGATCTTGAAGCAGCCCATTCAAAAGCGCTGCTTTGGCGCGTGGAAGATGAGCTTTGTCAACCTCAGCAACCCAGCCGTCGCAGACGACCCAGCCTACAGCCGCTACCTGCTCGACACGTTGGGTGAACCCGATCTGTACCGCGGCAACAGCGTAGCTGTGTCGTTCATCGAGACGTTCCGCTTCTTGAATCAGATTTAGCGTGTGCTGCGGGGGGCTGGTAAGCTCCCCAGCGGTACAGTAGGCAACCCTATCACTGAGATGAACGAGCCGCACTGCCTCAAGCTGAGCCGCAACAGCGGGGCCAACGCGCTGCTGCTGAACGAGGGCGGCATGTGGTGGACGCGGTTCGGGCGTACCACCGAAGGCTTCATCTACGAGTTTACGCCCGCCCACGGACGGCCTGCTGATGGCCTTCGTGCGCGATGGCGGCGTGTTCGTGCGCTTCCTTGACACGAGCGATGAGTACCCTGTCAGCACGCCCGCCGCGGGCAGCGCCTGCGAGCAACTCTTCTTCGACGCCAACGGCCTTGACTAGTTCTTCATCTGCCGCAGCGGCGACCGCGCCGCCCTCTACTGGCAGGGCGCTGGCGAGCTGGCCCCGGGCTGAGCAGCGGCACGCCCATCTGGGACGACGGCGACTCCGTCACGTTGGCCTCGGTAGACGGCACGAACACCGCGCCTTTCATCTGTGTGCCTGATCTGCGCGTGAGTCAACTGCGCTGGTCGCAGTAGCCAGCAGCAGCAGGGGGGCGGCTCCGTTGGGGGCCGCCCCCATCCTCTC
>DAOUBS010000044.1:0-1772 GCA_034432435.1 Anaerolineae bacterium | reverse complement strand
ACTACTGTAACGAGCACAGCGAATTGGACGCCCGGGCCAGTGCGGATGTTTAGGAAGCTTGTGTTAACAACTAGCTTCGGAATTGCAAATGTGACCTGCTGAGCTACCACAGACGAGGCAAAGGTAATCAACAACATGACAGTGAATAAGAATTGCAAGAACTTTGATCGCATTGCGCTTCCCCCACTTTCTCGTCTCACCTCGGTGAGACACGATGACATGAATAGCATCACCACCAAACAACAAGCTTATGTGTAGTAGCTTATGTGTAGTATAGAACCATGCTTAACTTTCAGCAAACTTCACCGTGCAGCAGGCGTAGCACAGCCGTAGGCAAGCAAGCGCCTGCTCTCAAGATACTTAGGGTATCCTAGATGTCTAACTCATAGACAGAAGAAAATGGAGGAAGCGTATGATAGGTTTGACTCGCCTCATGGTGCTTGTGATCTTGGTACTTTTATCGAGCAGCACGGTCTACGTGCAAGACACATCGCCGCAACTTGGCGTCTCTCCCGATGTAATTGCTGCTTACCCGCAGCCAAATGTCACGCCGCTCGCCATTAATGAGCGCTTGCTCAACGATCGCATGTATCGCCGTGTTGTCGAGCCGCTGCAACTGTTCGATGCGCCGGGTGGCAATTTAGTTGAAGACCTCGGCATGGGCTTCAACTTTGTGACTCTCTCAGGTGAATCAAGCGGCGAGTGGGAAAAGATTGCACCCGATCGCTGGATACGCGCATCAGCACTGAGCAACAACGTGCCGATTTCACGCTTCACGGGCGTTCTGTTGCCAGAGTCCCCCCTGCCCTATCCGTTTGCGTGGATTCTGCGCCGAATTCGCCCAAGTGCCAAGCCCGGAGAAGCAGAAAACCCAGAATACGCTTTTGTGCTGCGCTACACGCGAGTAAACCTCTACACTGCGGTAGAGGTCGATGGCAAGCGCTGGTATCAGATCGGGGTTGACCAATGGGTGC
Source organism: Anaerolineae bacterium (assembly GCA_034432435.1). Taxonomy (GTDB): domain Bacteria; phylum Chloroflexota; class Anaerolineae; order Aggregatilineales; family Phototrophicaceae; genus JANWYT01. Next base: position 798 of record DAOUBS010000044.1, on the reverse strand, counting down.
ATCAGTTTGACGTTGCAAAACCGACTTTTGTCGAGCGCCCCGAAGGCGTGACTACTGAGAAGTGGGTGTCAATCGATCTATATGAGCAGACGTTGGTCGCGTATGAGGGGGATCGCCCTGTGTTCACGAGCTTGGTTTCGTCTGGACTTCCTCAGTGGTCAACCAATGAGGGCATCTTTAACGTCTGGGCGCGCCGTGATCGCACGCGCATGGCTGGCGCTTACGGTCGTCCCGATTTTTACTACCTGCAGGAAGTGCCGTGGACGATGTACTTTGACCGCGACATTGCGCTGCACGGCGCGTACTGGCACGACGGCTTTGGATACCGGCGCAGTCATGGCTGCGTCAACATGTCCATCATCGACGCTCACTGGTTATATCGGTGGTCAGCCGATGTCCGTGACCCAAACGATCCCGACAGCCTTGACCTCGCGGTCTACGTGTTCAGCAGTCAAGCCTATGACTGAACACCCTGTCCCAATTCGCCCAATTCTACTATCATCGAGATAGTTACCTGACTTCTTAGGAACTTCCTCGATGATAGCCCGTTCAGTTGACGTTATTCGCCAACAACTCGTGTCCTTATGTGTGCTGCACGGATATGAACTCGTTGTAACCGATTTGGTTGAGGATGCTGAACTGTTTCTCACAAGCGCCAGCGCTGCCGTGGTTCCGAAGTTGTATGCGTTTGATCGGCAAGGGAAATCTCATGTGCTGCGGCCTGAGTTCACTACGGTTGCGATGAAGCGATATTTGACTGAGGGAATCACTCAGCCGGCGCGTTGGCAGTTTTTCGAC
>DAOUBS010000043.1:0-3351 GCA_034432435.1 Anaerolineae bacterium | reverse complement strand
CTCACCGTCCATCCATGCGATTTGTTGGCTGGGGTCGTAGACGAAACGCCACCCGTTTTGGCGGCATTGTTCGGTGTAATTGCTCATCGCTTGGGGGTCGTTGGGGGAGATTAAGACGAGGTCGGGGCGGAAGGGCAGCTCGTTGAGGTGATAATCACGAGAGCGCGCCATTGCTCCGCTGTAAAACGACGCGAGCTGGTTGTTTTCTTGGTCGGTGTTGCAGAAGAACGACGCTGTGAACAAGTCATCGAATTGGCGCACGGTTTCGGTACGAACGCCTGCGGCCTCTAGCCATGCGCGGTACTCACCAAAGTCACGCCCCACGGTTCCCATCAGGTAGGGGCGTATGCCCAACTTGGCGAGTGTGAAGGCGATGTTGCCGCCCGTGCCGCCCCAGTGTCGGGTCATATCCTCTACGAGGAAGCTGAGGCTAATTTGTTTCATGGATTCAGGTTTGATGTTCTGGCGAAAGCTGCCCGGGAAGCGCATGAGGTAGTCATACGCGATTGACCCAGTCACGACAATATTCATGGAATACCTTTTTCGTAAGCGACTGCCTGACATTGACGAACAATAAGCGATTGATGAAAGACGGCACAACAGTATAGCAGGTTCGACGATGGACGCGAGATATAATTCAAGTGTATCGGCGAAATCGTGATTGGGGACGCAAAATGTCCGTATTCGATGGCAAACGCTTGAATTTGTCCAAGTTGGGGCTGGATATAGAGGGGGTGCGACGCGGCGATTACTCCGACCGCTATTTCACGAATGTGGTGCGGGTGTTGGAGCGGCTGGCAGCGGAAGGCTATCGCTATGCTGGGGCCAACCCGCGTCAGATCCCGAACATGCAGGGCGCAGCCGTTGGCGATGCGTTTGTGGAGGCACAGATTTTCAACCGTCGTGCCCCAGTGGTGTTGGTGGCTGGGGTGGACATCGCGCTGCAAATGCTGCGCCATGCAACGGGGTACTTTGAAGCGGGGCAGTTCCACGAGACTTGGCAGCAGCTAGAAGTGGACGCAGTGCAAGATGGTGACGTCACTTACTACGACGGCAACTTGCAAACTGTGCTGACTGTCCTAGAGATACGCGGGCGCTATCGGGATTTTGCGCTGCTAGAGACGCCCATCTTGGGCGTTCTATCGCGCGCAAGCCGAATTGCCACCAACGTTTATGAGGTGCTTCAAGTGTCGAACGGCAAGCAGGTGCTCTACTTCCCAGCGCGTTTTGACGTGCCGCAGGTGCAGTCGCTGGATGGCTATGCCTATTGGCTGGCGGTTCAGCGCTACAACATGGAGTACGGCAAAGCCGTGCAGCCCGCAGTAAGCACGACCGCACAAGCGCAGTGGTGGGGTGGACGCGCCAGCGGCACGATTCCACATGCCTTGATCGCCTGTTTCGCTGGCGATGACGTTGAGATGATGGTGAACTACGCGCGACACGTTGACGCAGGCACACCGCGCATTCTGCTGGCGGACTTCAACAACGACACGGTAGGTTCATCGGTCAAGGTGCTGTCAAAATTTTGGGAGTTTTACCGTCGGGCGCGCGAATCGGGCGATGAGGCTGCCATGCGGCAGTGGACGCTGGATGGGGTGCGCTTAGACACAAGCGCTGCGCTGCGTGACGTGTCTTTGGTAGAGGGGGATCCCAAAGGCGTTTCCCCGCTGTTGGTGAGGACAGTGCGGCGCGCTCTGGACAACGCATGGGCCAGTTGGGAGCTGCCGCCCAGCCTTGTAGACGTGGCACGCGATTATTGCCGGCAGGTGAAAATCGTGGTTACAGGCGGGTTCAACCGCGAGAAAGTCGAATTCTTCGAACGGGCTAGGACGCCGGTTGACGCTTACGGGGTTGGCTCGTCACTGTTGGAAAACTCGAAAGAGACCAACACTGACTTCACGATGGACGTGGTGCGGATTTGCTTAGATGGCCGTTGGGTGGACGTCCCGAAAGTAGGCCGCGCCCCCAGCGACAACCCCGACCTGCGTAGAGTCAACCTCGGAGACTTGACATGACAGAGGATGCGACACAACCTGATGCCAGCACACACGGCGAAGATCCTGTGCTGCCGCTGAGCGAGCTTGTTCCCACGAGCACAGGGCACATCGTCAGCACGAAAGGCTTGTTAGAGCGCATTGTTGAACAAGTGCGGGCTGAAGTGGACGACGCACGCCTTATGACGCTCAGCCCAACCGAGCAGCGCACGCTCATCCGTGATGCTGCGCAGTACGTCATCAACGTTGAGAACGTAGTGTTGTCGATGGCAGAACAAGCGCGGCTGAACCAGCAAGCGACGAGCGAGCTGCTGGGCTACGGAGTGCTTGATCTACTGCTGCAAGATGAACAGATTACGACAGTTCTCATCGACGGGCTGGATGGGGTGGCAGTGCGCCGTGGGCCGGGCAGCGAGCTTGAAGTAGCTCCAAACATGTTTGATGATCACGGACATTTGCGGCGCATCGTGGATCGGCTGCTGTTGAGCGCAAATGTGAGTCCGACGCAGCAGATGCCGATTGTGGAAACTGGGCTGGTGCTTTATGGGCGGCGCGCCAGCCTCAACGTGGCGCTGCCGCCGTTCGTTGCGCAAGTGCGCGTGGATATTCGCCTGCACGGACGAGCGGCGCGCACGTTCAACGATTGGGAACAGTTAGGCATTGTCAGCCCCCGCGCACGGGCCTTGCTCCAACAGCTAGCGGAGAGTTCATATGGGTTGATGGTCGTGGGGGATACTGAGTCCGGCAAGACGACGCTTCTCAATATGTTGAGTCAACACCTCACGACATCTTGGGCGGTAGTAGAGCGCGCGCCAGAACTGCACGTCGATCCCGCTGTGCCGCGCCTCACTGTGCGCTACCCCGACGGCGCAAGCGAAGGGCGCAGCCTTGTACAGCTCGTTCAAGACGCGCTGGCGATGAACCCTGAAACGCTGCTGTTGGATGAGGTGCGCGCAGACGAGCCAGAAGCGATTGCGCCGCTGCTGCTTGACGCTGCGCCACGCCAGCTTTGGACGTTTCGGGGCACGCCAGAGCCGAAGCGCATGAAAGCCGCTCTCACGATCTTGGTGCAGCGGGCGACAGGTGGGCGTTATGAGGAAGCACTCAGCGCGCTGTTTGAGCGGCTGCCGTTCGTGGTCATGCTCAAGCGGCGGCGTGGCAGCCTGCGCTTGGTTGAGATTGCCGAGTGGCAGCAGCGCAGCGACGACATCGCGCTAGTGAGCTTGCTGCGGGCTGAAGGCGATGATCACGTCCCGACTGGCCATGCACCGCAACGTGAGATAGGGCTGCCAGCCGCTTTCTGGCAGCGCTAAGCGATCGGAGCACTGGTGGTGACAAGGCGCAGCCCTTCACGGCT
>DAOUBS010000042.1:0-3142 GCA_034432435.1 Anaerolineae bacterium | reverse complement strand
GACGTAGGGGCACCCGTCCGTTTTTTCACATCTCCGCGGGCAACCAGCGGTTGATGGCGACAGCGCTTCTGTTTTGTCCTAGACAATCCCCCCAATTTCAGGCGATTGTCGGATCCCTCATTTCACCCTAAACTAATGGTATGCTTCTATTAATCACTAGGGTGAAGTCATGGTAGATAAGCGACTGATTCATTTGCTAGACAGCTCCGATGTGAGCGAGCGAGAACGCGCCATCAAAATGATGGCGCGCAGCGGCGACCCGGCCTACATCAGTTATCTCAACGTCGTCATCAAAACAGACCCTGATCCTAGCCTTCGCACCCTTGCCTCCAAAGCCATTAAGTACATCAACCAGCAGTCTGGGCAAACCGCAGACCATGCCGACGACGCCGCCAGCGGGCGCACTACCCCGAAGCGCGTGGAGGTCTCAGCCGCCAACGAGCGCCGCGCCGCCTCTATGCTCGACCGCGCGATGGAACTCAGCACACGACACGAAGATGAAGAAGCGCGCGAGTTAGTCTTGAAAGCCTACAAGCTTGACCCGAACATCCAACTGGACGCCTACAAGCGCGGCATCGTCGGCGCAGTGATGGGCGTGGGCGCAAACGAAGCCTTCGACATCCTCGACGACCTCATCGCAAACCCCCAAAAGATCAAACGTAAGTCTAAACACAGCGGCGATGAGGTCGAAGAAGTCCCGTGGGGGACGGCCCTGCTCGACTTGGCGATTTACGGCGCGGTGGTGGTGGTGTCGATCATCATCACCTTCTTCCTGCTCGTTCAGTTCACTCGGCCGGCATTGCAGCAGATTGCCCAATCATCCACTTATGAAGTGACTAGCAACGGCGAGATAACTATCGAGAGTGTTGACCCCGAAACGGCGGCGCTTCTCCTGAATGGGCTCCTCAACGCGGGGGCGGTCATCGCAGTGGTCTATGCGCTGGTGACTGCCATTATGAACGTGATCGGGATTTTCATTTTTTCCGTCTTCATCCACTTTGCGGCCAAAATCATCGGCGGGGATGGCACGCTGCCGCGTCTTATCAACAAAACTGTGCCGCTGTACACGATCGCTTATGTCGTTAGTTTCGTTTTTCTCATAGTGGTGACTTTGGTCATGGTCAACGACGCGGCTGCTAACACAGAAGTCCGAGAAGTGGTTGCCGATAACGGATCCGTGACCTTCTTCGCTGAGTCTAACGTTGAAGAGCTGCCCCCTGTGATTGTGGTAGCAAGCCTTGTTGGCGCAGTGCTGTCGTTTGTTTTCTTCATCGTCTTCATCGGTCGGATTGCCGCAGCCTATGACTTCGGCTGGCTGAGGGGGTGTATCGCCTACATTTTGAGTCAGATATTCACAACCGTAGTGGCCTGCGGCTGTGCCTTTATGATGACGACGTTTTTCGCCTCTATGCTCACAAGCCTTTTGAATAACATGGTGATGGCCTCGATGTAAAGCCTGCCGTGCCTGCGAGGCCTCCTCCCTTTTCCAGAGGAGGGGGTGAGGCCTCACCACGGGCGACTACTGAAGGCCTCCGCCCTTGATCACACAAATTTTACACATCGGACACGCTTTTTTGACCGCTTGTGCGCATAATCAAAAGAGGAGCAACCTACTTTACGGAGGCGCAGCGCATGGCCGATACCATCCTTGTAGTCGACGATGAGCAGCGCATTATCGACCTCGCGCGGATGTACATCGAACAGGAGGGCTACCTTGTTGAGTACGCCAACGACGGGCATCAGGCGCTCAAGATCATCACCGAGAAGCCGCCCGCGCTGGTCGTGCTGGACTTGATGCTGCCGGGCGTGGACGGGTGGGAGATCTGCCGCCGCGTCCGCGCGACTTCTGACCTGCCGATCATCATGCTGACCGCCCGCAGCGACGACATCGACAAGATCGTCGGGCTGGAACTGGGCGCGGACGACTACCTGACCAAGCCGTTCAACCCGCGCGAGCTAGTGGCACGCATCAAGGCCATCCTGCGCCGCATCGAAAAGCGCAGCCTGCCTGACAGCGACACACAGCCCATCGTCATCAACAACCTGCTGATCAACCCCCTCTCGCGCGTTGTCAAGGTCGATGGGCGCACGGTTGACCTGCGCATGAAGGAGTTCGACTTGCTGCTGACGCTGGCCGAACACAAGGGCATGGTGTTCAGCCGCGAGCGGCTGCTGGCCGTCGTGTGGGGCTACAACTTCGCCGGTGAGACGCGCACGGTGGATGTGCATGTCGCCCATCTGCGCCACAAATTAGCTGGCATGCAGGCCAACATCGAAACAGTGTGGGGCGTCGGCTACAAGTTCAGCGCGGATTGACCGATGCGGCTGCGCACCCGTTTATTCCTGAGCTATATCGTCTTGCTGCTGGTCACGCTGATGTCGCTCTCACTGGCGTTGATCGTCGTCTTGGGCACGCAGCCCGCGCCGTCTGCGCCGGTCTACGCGCGCTTGGCGGCCATCGTGCAGGGCTTGAACGTCCGCGGCCTGCTCGACGAGTTTGCGACGGCTGACATCATCGGCCAGCGGCGGTTTGCCCAGATTCGCAGCGTGCTCGACGAGTTCGCCCAAACGCGCAGCGTGCGCGTGCTGTGGCTGGCGCGTATCGACAGCAGCACGCTGGTGATCCACGACAGCGCCGGCGTCTACGACGTGCAGTCTGACATCGTCGTGAACAACGAGGAGTTCTTCAGCGCGGGGCTGGGGCGAACGCTGATGCCCGGCAGCCAGCAGATTTATGGACGCTTTGCGGATCCTGACAGCACGCTGTGGTTGTTTGGGGGCGTCACGCGCCCGCTCAACGCGCTGCGCCGCGCCAACATCGAGAGCATCCTGATCGTTGCCGAGCCAGCCCCCACCGTGACGCTGGGGCAAGCCCTCGCCCAGTTCAGCAGCGATATCCTCCCTGCGCTGCTGCGCGCGACTGGCGCGGCAGTGCTGCTGGCGGTGTTCATGGCCGCCTTCATCAGCCAGAGCTTGCTTAAGCCCCTAGGCAACCTGCTCAAAGGCGTGCGCGCCGTGACCAAAGGCCAGTATGAGCAGCGCGTGCCAGAGGTGGGGCCGCCGGAAATCCGCGAGCTGGCGCAGGAGTTCAACATCATGAGCCAAGAAGTCCGCGCCACGCAGAACGCCCAGCGCGACTTCC
>DAOUBS010000041.1:0-9008 GCA_034432435.1 Anaerolineae bacterium | reverse complement strand
TGGTGGATACCGTAGATGCGCAGCGGCGCGCGCCGCCCTAGCAGCCACATGTGCATCATCATGTTGGGGATGCCGCCGACGTGATCGCTGTGGAAGTGGGTGAGAATGATGTCCTGTAGGTTCTCGTCGTCGATGCCGAGGTTTTTGATCTTGCCGAGCGGGTTGCTGCCTGCGTCCACGAGAATTGGGCTGTCTTTCTGACCTTCTAGCAGAAAGTGAGTGTAATCATGGGTCGCATCGTTTACAGCCGCTGCTGAACCTAAGATGGTGATCTTAGCCATTGAATCGTCAGGCTTTCACGGGATTGAGCGCAGAATACACATGTCTACTAAATTATAGCGCGTTTTCTTAACCGTGTTTAACTCAGCAGGTTGAGCAGCAGCCACGGAGTGAGCGTCACCTCTAACAGAGCCGCCACAAACAAGCCCGGGATGACGACGCCGAGGCTCACTTTCACCATGTCGCCGAACGCGACGATCCACGCGTGGCCAAGCGTGTGCGTGCGCGGCGGGCGTGTGACCACCGAGCCAAGCCGAAACAAAGCCGCGGTAGCGAGGATCGCAACGGGGATCTTCACGATGTTGTGCGGCACAAACGCTGTCAGGAACAGCTCTGTTCCGTAGCCTGCAAGCAAAAACTGCATCAGCACATAGCCCGCGATCACATACGTCAAGGGCATGATAATGAAAGCAGCCACGCCGAAGCTGAAGGTTGAGAGGATCACCCCCAACGCCAGCACGCGCAGGCTGTCGGTAAAGACCGAGGTGAAATAAGCGCGCTGGATGTTGGAGCCGAGATAGCCGCCGAATAAGTCGTTGATGACCGAGTTGTCCTGTCGTAGGTTGGCGAGGGCGGCTTCAAACAGCGCCGCGCTTGGCAGAGGCAGGCGCAGCTCGGGCAGCGTTCCGATGAATATGCCCGCCCCAAACGCCACAGCGAACACGGCCACACTTAAGAGAATCGGGATGCGCAGGCGCGAGAGCGACAAGCCGATGCCGCGCCGATACCAGTCGAGCAGGTTACGCGGCGGCGTGCCCGCTTCATCCGTTGCGAGAATGTAGCGCCCCATCTTGCGCAACGTCCCGCTGAGGCTGATCTGGTCGATCATCCGCCCGAGCAATTCCTCACGGTTGAAGATGGCGTTGCCCATGCGCAGCAGCAGTACCACCACCAGCATCATGCCGGCTGCGATGGCCCACAGCGCCCCGATCCCGTTGGGCGAATTGGCATCCGGCGCGAGGAACATGATGACGCTCTCACCGTTGATGACGAGCGCCATTGGGATGATGATGAAACTGGCCAGCAGGTTGGCGGCGCGCGTGCTGGTCGTCTGGCTGCTGACGACGACCGCGCCGGTGACCATCACTAGCGCTTGCACGATCGTCAAGATGAAGATCTGCACGATGAGCATCGCGGGTGGGCGCCATGCCAGCTCTCCACCTAAGAGCGTGAGCAGGTAGACGACCATCCCCCCAAAGCTGGCCAGCAGCGGTGGAATCATGGCGGCCAGCGTCTTGCCGATGTATAGCTCGGTGTTGGAGAGGGGGGTGCTGAGCAGCGGCTCAAGGCTGCGGCGCTCTTTCTCGCCGACGAACGTCTCGAGCGCGATCACCAGCGAGATCGAGATGGGGAAGAAGCCAACGATCATGAGCAAGAAGGGGATGGTGCGCTCGCCGATGATCTGTGCGCCAAAGCCCTCTAAGAAGTTTGAGAAGCTGGCCGCCACGTTCTGCGCGAGGAATGGGAAGAAGAACGTGAGGATGATGATGGGAACGATGATGCGCCAATCGCGGAAGCTGTCGCGCACCTCGCGGCGGGTGATGATGAGCGCGTTAGAGAGGGTGCGCTGTAGGCTGGGGCGGGCAGGTTCAGGGCTGGTGATAGCGGTCATGGGTTTCGTCTTCCTTCACCACTTGCAGGTAGATGTCCTCAAGCGATTGTTTCTTCTGTGACAAGGTGACGACGCGCAGCCCCAAGCCCACGGCGCGCGCCAACACGTCGGGGTTGGTCTGGCGCGGTGACGGCGTGCGGAAGTACAGCGCGTCCTCGGTTTGGTCGACGATAGTGATCAGGTCGGCGAAGTCTTGGGCTGCCCCGTTGAGCGTGCCGTCCACACGCATCTCGACGATGGTTTCCCCGCCGAACTGCTGTGCCAACTCGTCAAATGTGCCGAGCGCGATGATGCGCCCATGCCGAATGATGGCGATCTGGTTGGCGAGCTGCTGCGCTTCTGCTAGGTTGTGAGTGGTGATGAGAAACGTGCGCTCGTCGCGCTGGAGTTCTATGATCGCGTCGCGGACTTGCTTGGCGCTGAGCGGATCCATGGCCGAGGTGGGTTCATCCAGCAGCAGCACTGGCGGGTTGTGCAAGAGGGCGCGCACCAGCGCCAGCTTCTGCTTCATGCCCTTGCTGTAGTCGCCGACGCGCCGATGCATGGCGTCCTCGAGGCCGAAGCGCTTCATCAGGTTCGTGGCACGCTCGCGGCGTGTCTGTTTCGGGACGCGGTAGACCTCACCGAAGAAGTCGAGGTACTCGAGGCCTTTCATGCGCTCGTAGAGGCCGTGCTGCTCCGTCAAGACACCAACGTGAGCGCGCACCTGCTCGGGGTGTTTCACCACGTCGAACCCTGCGACGACTGCATGACCAGCGGTAGGCGCGAGGATCGAGGTCAGCATACGGACGGTAGTCGTCTTGCCTGCGCCGTTTGGCCCCAACAGCGCCAACACCTCGCCCGGGTTCACGCGCAGCGTCACGCGGTCTACTGCCAAAAAATCGTCGAAGACTTTGGTGAGGTTCTCAGTTTCGATCATAGGTGACCTTATCAGCAAACGCCACTAGTATAAGAACTGCACATTAAGCGAATATGACAAAGGCCTGAAATAAAAAACACCCGCGTGAGGCGGGTGTCAGGTTGTGGTTAGGTGCGGGCAGCAGCCGCTGCGTTGGTGCTGGGCATGGGCGTTGCCTCGTCGTAGGTCTGCTGGGGGGCGCTGCGCCGACGGATAAGGAACAACGCTAGCGCGACGACGAACAGGAGCACGCTGGTGGCCTGTGAGCTGTTGATGCCTGTGGCTCCGATCGTAGCCACTTCCACGCGCAGGAACTCCAAAAAGAAACGGACAGCGCTGTACTGAATCAGGTAGATCAAGAAGAAGTCGCCGGGCTTGAAGCGGTTGCGCTGCTGATTGTATAGGTAGAGCAGGACGAAAAACGCGCCAAGGCTCCAGAGGCTTTCGTACAGAAAGAGCGGATGGAAGCGCGTGTCGAGCGGATAGTCAGCGATGAGGTTGTAGGGAGCGACGCGGTTTTTGACGTCGATCAAGATGCCCCACGGCAAGGTAGTCGGCGCGCCGTACAGCTCTTGGTTGACGAAGTTGCCCCAGCGGCCAATGGCCTGCCCCAGCGGCAGCACGACCGCCGCGATGTCCAACCACGGCAGCATGGGGATGCCGCTGTCGGGAAAGGTGGTGGTGAACTGTGGCAGCTTGAAGGTGGGCAGCTCGCGCCCGGTGATCTTGCGCAGCGGCCAATCGATCAAGAAGCTGAGGAAGTCGATCACCAAGATGAAGGGGTAGAAGACGACGAAGCTAGCGAAGGCCACACGGTTGTGCAGCGGGCTGCAGTACAGCCACACCCCCAGTAGGCCGCCCAACACCGCGCCGAAGATGCCCAAGCCGCCGTTCCAGATGGCGATGGCCCCGTTCGTTGTGTCGAAGAAATTTGTCAGCATGTAGGTTGTGTCGAAGCCGCGTTCCACAGCAGACACGGAAGGGAAGAACACGTGCCATAAGCGCGCGCCGATGATGCCGGGGAAGATCGCCCACGTCAAGCCGCCCCAGATATGGTCAGCGTCATAGCCGCGCCGCTTCGCCAGCCGCGCCGCCACGTAGGCCGCCACCAACATCGCCACCACGATGATGATGCCGTAGTAGCGAATTTGTAGATCGCCGAATGGCGTGTTGCGGATGAGCAAGAATTCCTGCTGAAACATCTTAGCTGCCCCTATTTTTCAAAGTTTGATAGACAAACCACAGCCGCTGGACGGCTGTGAGGTTAGTTCCTACAGCCAGCACGACTATCCCCACCTCCAGCAGCGCCGGAAACAACAACATTGGAATGATAATCGCTGAACGCTCGAAACGCGACAAAATGCCCAACTTAGCCTCGACCCCCACCCCTTCAGCCCGCGCCCGCAGGTAGCTCACGAGGAACGTTCCAAGCAGGGCGAGTTGGGTAATGACGAGCCATTCCAAGCGACCTTGGACGGCAAAATGATAACTCAAAGCGGCAAAAATGAAACCGTCAGCATAGCGGTCGAGTGAGGAATCTAGCACAGCCCCGAAGCGCCCCTTGCGCTGCATGGCGCGCGCCACTGCGCCGTCCAGCACGTCGCATGGCAGCGCCAAGATGAGCAGCAGCGCCCCCCACTGCGTTTCGCCTAGCGCGATGGGCACACAAGCCGCCATGACCAAAACCAACCCAACAATTGTGATTGTGTCGGGATGAACCCCGATGCGATGCAGCGTTTGACCGATCGGGTTGATGAAGCTGTAGGCTTGCTGTCGCAAGCGATCTGTTAGCGTAGTAGGTGATTGCTCTGTCATGTTTACTCTTGTGCAGGTAGGGGCTTTCCGCTACACTCGGAGATGTTCGGGGCGTAGCGCAGCCCGGTAGCGCGCTTCGTTCGGGTCGAAGAGGTCGTGGGTTCGAATCCCGCCGCCCCGACACACTTTACCGCCTTGTGAGGCGGTTTTTTATTTCCCGCTCATGATAGGCTGTGCCGTGCACAGCGGCAAGGGTAGGGCGCGTGCAATCGCAAACGCTCTATTGCGCAACGGCCACCTTTCCGTAACAATCAATTATCTGTGAGATAACTTCGACCGACCGCACGGAGGCCGTATCGATTATGAAGGGGTTGATTCTGAGCGGCGGCAAGGGCACGCGTCTTTACCCGCTGACGTACACCCGCGCCAAACAGCTTGTCCCGGTGGCCAACAAGCCAGTGTTGATCCGTGTGCTGGAGAGCATCCGCGACGCTGGTGTAACGGAAATTGGGATCGTCGTGGGGCACACCGCGCCTGAGATCAAAGAGACGGTGGGCGACGGCAGCGCGTGGGGGGTCAGCGTGACGTACATCCCACAGGCCAGTCCGGACGGTCTGGCGCACGCAGTCAAAATCTCGCAGGAGTTTCTCGGTAACGAGTCGTTCGTGATGTTCCTCGGCGATAACGTCATTCACGGCGGCATCAGCCCGCTCATCCGCGATTTTGATAAAAACGACTGGAACAGCCAGATCGTCTTGAAACAAGTCGCAGACCCGCGAGCCTATGGCGTGGCAGAGCTGCGCTCTGATGGCAGCATCGCGCGCTTGATCGAGAAGCCAGCCAACCCGCCCAGCAATTACGCCCTTGTGGGCATTTACATGTTCGACGCGAACATCTTCAAAGCCGTCAACGCTATCAAACCCTCCGCGCGCGGCGAGCTGGAAATCACCGACGCGATTCAGTGGCTCATCGACCACGGCTACCGCGTGTATCCTCACATCCATGAAGGGTGGTGGATCGACACCGGCAAGCCGATTGACATGCTGGACGCTAACAGTTACGTGCTGGATGAGCTGACGCCATCGATTGCAGCTGACGCGGTGATCGAAAACTCAGAGATTGATGCCCGCGTAACCGTGCAAGCGCGCGCCCGCATCGTCAACAGCACGGTGCACGGCCCAGCGATCGTCGGCGAGGACTGCGTGGTCGAAAACAGCTACATCGGGCCGTTCACCAGCATCTACCACCACACGACGATCCGCAACTGTGAGATCGTGCGGAGCATCGTGCTGGAGCACAGCAGCCTGATCGACATCCAAGCGATGATCCGTGATAGCTTGATCGGGCGCAAAGTGACGATCAAGCACAACGACCAACGCCCGACCGGCCTGAAGCTCAACCTTGCGGACAACAGCACTCTCAGCATCTGACCTCATAGGATAAGCCCACCATGCAGAACATCAGCCACATCAAGCTCATCGCGCTCGACCTTGACGGCACGCTGCTCAACAGCCAGCACCAGATCACCGACCGCGCTCGTAGAGCTATCAACGCGGCGCAGGCGCTAGGGGTGCGCGTGCTGCTGGCGACTGGCAAAACCTATTACTCAGCGCGCCAGTTGGTGAGCGAACTGAAGCTGACGACGCCTTCGGTCTTTGTACAAGGCACGCTCATTTACAACCCGGATGGCATGATCCGCCATCAAGTGACGCTGCCGCCGGACGTCATGCGCCGGATCATCCCGTTTGCCGAGTCACGCGGGGCGTGTGTGTCGGCCTACAGTGGTGAGTCAGTGCTGCTGCGCCGGCCAGATCCCCGCGCTGACCTCACACGCTATCATGAGCCAGAGCCGACCGTGGTCGGGTCGCTCATCAACGCGATGAACACCTACCCGATCAACAAGCTGATCATCGCCGCTGATGGGCCAAGCCAAACGAAAGCGTTGTTGTGGCAAGCGCAGCAGATGCTCGGCACAAGCGTGACGCTGACGATGTCTGCCGTGCAAAACCAGTTTGAAATCCTGCCGCGCGACGTAAGCAAGGGGCGGGCGGTGGCTTCAGTGGCGCGCGAGCTTGGGATTGACTTGAGCCACGTGATGGCCATCGGCGACGCCGAAAACGACCGCGAAATGCTCGAGTTGGTAGGGATGGGGGTTGCCATGGGCAACGCGGCTGAGAGCCTCAAAGCGGTGGCGCGCTATGTGACGACGAGCAACGACGAGGACGGCGTGGCCGAAGCGCTCGAAAAGTTCATCCTGCCGAAGCCTGCGCCGGTTGCAGCGGATGACAATGCAGAAGAGGATCAAGAAAATGCGTAACATCATGGTGACCGGCGGCGCGGGGTTCATCGGCAGCGCGTTTGTGCGCCACATGGTAAAAACCCACCCGCATTACAACATCATCACCTTTGATAAGCTGACCTACGCGGGCAATCTAGAAAACATCTTGACAGTCAAGGATGCCCGGAACCATCAGTTCGTGCAGGGGGACATCGCCGACCGCGAGGCGGTGGGGGCGACGATTCAAACCTACGAGATCGACACTATTGTGAACTTCGCCGCCGAGACGCACGTCGACCGCAGTATCCTCGACCCGGACGCCTTCCTGCGCACCAACGTTTTCGGGGTATATGTGCTGCTGGAACAGGCACGCTTGTCGGGAATTGGCCGCTTTTTGCACGTCTCGACTGATGAGGTCTACGGCGACGTGCAGCAGGGCTACAGCCTTGAATCTGACCCGTTCCTGCCCAACTCACCGTATGCTGCGGCAAAGGCCAGCGGTGAGCTGATGGTGCGCAGCTACCATGTGACCTATGGGATGGACACCGTCGTGACGCGGGGCAGCAACACCTACGGGGTCTATCAATATCCTGAGAAGCTCATCCCGCTGTTCATCACTGAGGCGCTTGAAGATCGCCCGCTGCCGGTCTACGGTGACGGTATGCAGATTCGCGATGGGCTGTACGTGGACGACCACGCGCGCGGCGTGGATGTGGTGCTGCACCACGGTGCGTCAGGGGAAGCATACAACTTGGCTGGGGAAGAGCTGCGCTACAATATCGACATCGTGCGTCAACTGCTGGCGCTGCTCGGCAAGCCAGAGGGCTTGATCCGCTATGTGCCAGACCGCCCGGGGCATGATCGGCGCTACGCGATGGACGCATCCAAGGCGCGCGCGCTGGGTTGGGAGCGTCAGCACACATTGGAGACGGGCCTGCCGTTGACCGTCGAATGGTATCAGAACAACCCTTGGTGGTGGCGTAAGATCAAGACTGGGGAGTATCTAGAGTACTATAAGCAGCAGTATGCAGCGCGGTTAGCGTCTGCTAGAGATTAATGACAAGCGCTATGCGTTTTACGGGCTACCTTCACAAGCAGGTACACGCGATCGGCTGGCTGTGTCGATAGCTCTACCACCTCTTCGACAACGTAGACACTGCTGTCGATCTGAACGACTTCACTGGGGTGTGGCCGTGTGCTGCGCGTGCGTACAATGGTTGGTGACTCTTCATCGTCGATTAGGTAGCTCACTTTGTACTGCATGGCACCCTGGCTCTTGTAATCAACAATTATAGTTATTCTATCACAACAATATTGAACCAATGCACTTATTTCCTGCAAGGATGCTTAGGAATTCGGTTCAAGCGCGGGGCCACCTAATTTGTTCATAGGCTACTCATAATATATCTTACGAACTTTTTACCCAGAGACCCTAAGATCTTATAAAGCGCACTGGGCTTCCTGCAATAAACCCTGCCCATAAAGCGCAAAGGACAAAAAATGAGCACAAACGAAGAACTTGAAAAGCTCCTCGCACAATTGATTGATGCGAATGGCGCAGTGGATCAGGGGGAAAAACCTGTTGAGGAGAACAGTACGCGCATCCTGCCCGTGCTGCCGCTGCGTGGCTTGGTTGTATTCCCACAGACGGCTATCCCTCTGACGGTTGGTCAGGCGCGCAGCATCAAGCTCGTCGATGACGTGGTTGCGGGGGATCGATTAGTGGCGCTGGTGACCGCTCACAACCCAGAGTTGGAGCGCCCCGGCCCGGAGGATGTTTACCGCGTGGGCACGCTGGCCTCGATTCACCGCTTGTTCCGCTCGGCAGATGGGACAATTCGCCTGCTCGTGCAAGGCCTGCGCCGCATCCGCATTGAAGAATTTGTCTCCGATGAACCATATCTGCGCGGGCGCGTGGTTGAACTGCCAGAGGTGGTGCAGGATGACATCGAGATCGAGGCGCTGGTGCGCAGCGTCCACGATAAATTCCGCGAGATGGCCGAACTCGCCAACAACCTGCCGGGTGAGCTGGTCAACTCGGCGTTGTCGAACGATGACCCGCTTGAGATGGCCTACTCGGTGGCGACGTTCGTTCGGCTGAGCTTAGAGCGCGCTCAGAAGCTGCTTGAGATCGACGAACTGCGCGGCAAATTGGTTATGCTGCTGGAGCATCTGAGCAAGGAAGT
>DAOUBS010000040.1:0-5053 GCA_034432435.1 Anaerolineae bacterium | reverse complement strand
GAATGGGCTGCACGGGGTCGCTGGACGCGGGTGGCGCATCGGCGCGCTGAATCGGCTGCACGGGGTCGCTGGGCACGGGCGGCGCCTCGGTGCGCTGAACGGGCTGCACGGGATTGCTAGGCGCGGGCGGCGCCTCTGTGCGCTGGACGGGCTGCACGGGATCGCTGGGCACGGGCGGCGCCTCGGGGCGCTGAACGGGACGGACGGGGTCGCTTGACGTGGGTGTCGCCTCGGTGCGCTGAATGGGCTGGCCGGGGTCGCTGGGCGCGGTCGGCGCCTCGACGCGCTGAACGGGACGGACGGGGTCGCTGGTGGCCTCAACTGGCGGCGGGTTTGCCAACAAAGGGGCTGAGTGGCTTTCGTCGTCGCTGTTGGAGGCTGTTTCTTCATCCTGTGGCGCGGCGGTCTGCGGCTGCGATGAGAGGGCCGAGAGCTTGCTCCCGTCGCGGATTGCCTCGGTGTTCACATAATCGAAAGCCGCGCGGCGGCGAATGCCGCGGTTGCTGGCGGGTTTGGGCACAAGTTCGGGGTGTTCAGCCTGCTTCTCGGCTTGGCGGCGGAGCTGCTCTTGCCGAATTTCTTCATGCTTGCGCATGATCGCTTGCAGCCGCTGGAAGTCGGGATCATCAGCCGCGTACTCAGTGGCTTCTGGGTGGATGATGGGCACGTCGGCGCGAGGCTGGGGCGGGGGTGGCGCTGCTGGGGCCGCCGGCCGCGGCGCGCGCTGCACGGGGGGCGTGGGCACGACAGCTGCCATCTGTGAGGAGGGGGGCGCCTCCTCAGCAAAGGGAGGAGCCTCATCAAACTCACCGGAGCGCACGCCGCGCTGACGCACACGTGGCGGAACGGGCGTTACCCCGCTGCTGGCGTAGGTGCTGAGCTTGCGCTGGGCGAACTGTAACATGCGTGCGCCAATTGTCAGACGCGGAAGGCGTGCCATAGAGCTTAGATCCTCATCTCAAGCGGATAGATTACATTACCTCAAAGCCATGATGCACAAATTCGATCTCCTCAACGGCAATGGCAGACTCGCCGGCTTTGAGTGAAGGCCCCTTCCACTTGGTGGGGTAGGCTTGGGCGAAGGTGTAGGTGGCAAGCGGCACGTTGAGCGAGTCGTAGGTGAGCACGGTCACGGTGCGCATGGCCTGCGCGATTTCACCGTTCATCACCTGCAAATACCAACGCAGGAAGTACAAATCGCGCGTGATGCCGCGCTTGAGCGTGAACGTGCCCACGTCGACGTTGATGGGCAGCTTGTGGACAAAGGTGTTCTGGCCGCCCTCGCGCACGTCTTCGGTCTTGACCGTCAGGTTCGGCAGCACACATTCGCTGAACGCACCGTACTTGACGTTGTCCACGGCGACCACGAACAGAAACGACTGAAACCACTCCTGCGGCAGCATCATCCCTAACGCTTGGTTGATCGAATTCATGGGTTCCTCCGGGTGGTTTGGCCACGGCGTTCGCTGTCGCGGCGAGCGGTTTCCTTCAGTAGTTCCAGCACACGCTTGGCTACCTTTTCCGCCAGCGCATCGGTCGGCTCAACGCGGCGTGGGTTCTTGCCAGATGAGTTTGCCATAGGCGGTCTATTCCTCCGTGGGCGGTCGCTGACGGGCGCGCTGCTGAATCGCTTGAATCTGCTGCACCCAACGCCGCCGCTCTGAGTGCGTCATGTTGATGAGTTCGTCGTGTCCCCATGAGAGTGTCTTGGCGATGAAAGCTACCTCCTTGTGGAGACGGTCAAGGGGGTAGCTCAAAATTCCCCCGGGATGGGGATCTCGACGTCAAACTCGTAGGCGCAGTTGGGGCAGACGCAGCGCACGGTCGGAATCTCGACGTCGTTGATGCGGCGGTACAGATCCTGCAAGTAGGCGATGTCTGCGGCGAAGAAGTTTTCCAGCATCTCGGGTGTGACGCGCGTCAGCGTCCCTAAGCGCGTGATAACCTGCGACAGCAGCAAGATCACAAGGTAGGCTTCGTTGTTGCGCACGCGCGGATCACGCAGAGGGGACAGCTCATCGCGGGCAGTGGCCAAGCGCATCGCGCCCTCACGATGCACTTGGCCGTTCGCGTCGATGAAGCCCCGTGGCAGTTCGAACGGAAATTCCGTCTGCATGGGCTAACCTATCTTACATCGTGCGCGTGATGCCCTCATGCACAATCGTCAGCTCTTCGATGCCGATCTCGTTGGCGTCGGCTTTGATCGACGGGCCGGTGATCTTGCTCGGCCATGCGTTCTCAAGTGTCCACTCGGCGATGGGCGTGTAGTCTTGAGCCAGCATTGTGATCGTCACCGAGACGCGCGCTTGGTCGACCTTGCCCTGTTCAACGAGCTTCCGCCAGTCGTAGAAGTCCATGTTGGCGGTGATGCCACGTTTGAGGGTGATGTCGTTCCACTTCAGCAGGCCCGGGATCTTGCGAATCAAGCCCGTCCCTTGAGACTCCAGCGTGATCTTGTGCTCAATCACCTGCGTCTCAGAGCCGATGCCGCTCACCTCGGTGAAGAAGCCGCTCGCTTTGCCAGAAACATCGACCTTGAAATGTGCGCCGACGAGCGGATCACCGGTCAGTGCGTCTTTAGTGGTTGCCATAATTCAACTCCTTTGCTGAACTAAATCTTACACTTCATGCATTGTACTACGAATTAGCCGACCACTGGCTGACGCGGAAGATGACAAACTCGGCAGGTTTGACGGGCGCAATGCCGATTTCAACCACCAACTGGCCGAGGTCGCGCGCCTCTGGTGGGTTCGTCTCAGCGTCACATTTGACGTAGAAGGCCTCTTCGGGCGTAGAGCCAAACAGCGCGCCGGTGCGGTGCACCATCTTCAAGAAGGCCGACACGTCGCGGCGGACGCGGCTCCACAGGAATTGATCGTTTGGCTCAAACACGACCCACTGCGTGCCGCGCTCGATGCTCTCTTCGATCATGTTGAACAGACGACGCACGGGGATATAGCGCCACGACGCATCGCTGGAGAGGGTGCGCGCGCCCCACACGCGGATGCCGCGCCCGGGGAAGCTGCGGATCACGTTCACGCTGATCGGGTTGAGCAGGTCGTGCTCACCTTTGGTGACGGTGACCTCAAGGCCAACGCAGTTGCGCACGATCTCGTTAGCCGGCGCTTTGTGGACGCCACGCGTGTTGTCAGTGCGGGCGTAGATGCCGGCGATGTGGCCGCTGGGCGGGATCAAGCGGGTCGTGCCGCCCTCGCCTGTCATGTTCGGCACTTCGATCCATGGGTAATAGAGCGCGGCGCGGGTGGTGTCGTAGTTGACCTGCATGCGCCACTCCTTGATTTCTTGCGGCATGAGGCCGGGCGGCGCGTCGAGAATGGCGAAGCAGTAGCGCACCAGCTCGCAGTAGTCGATGACCGACTGCTGCACCGACTGTACCCCCTTCATGTCGAGCTCACCGTTTTGGTAGCTCATCATCAAGTCCGGGACGCAGATCATCGTCACATCGTCGAGCGCCTCAAGGCCAGCGATGCCGCGGCGCTCTGAGGCGCTGCCCTGATAGTCGTCAATGGTGATGGCCTTCGTCTCCACTTTGCCACCCGAGAGTGGGTAGCTGCCGTCCGCCGGTAGAATGTCACCTTTGGCTGTGCTGACCACTTCTACCGTGATGAGCTTGGACTTGGCCGCCACCACCGACTGGACGTTGTTCTCCCCCTTGTTGAGGGTGACATTCGGGAACGTTTCGACGATGTTGCCGTCTAGCTTGACGTTGAGGGTGAAGGTTCCGGGCGGCTCTTTGCCTTCGCCTTCGGCGGGGGTAGTTTTGACCTCGATTTCGAGCTTGTTGCCAGCTGCGCCGCCCTCTTTGGCTTTGAACTCCAGCAGGTTACGGCGCTTGTCGGCAAGGCTGGGGATGGCAGCCGTTGCGGGCTTAACGGTGGCATCGCCTGCGCTGGCCCCAAGCGTTTTGACGCTGACGACGTAGCAGATTGAGCCACCGTTGGCGAAGTAGCCATAGACGGCATCCGGGGTGTAAGCGCCCGGGATCAATCCGCCAAACTTCTGAACGTACTGTGACCAGTTGGTGACGAGCGTTGCTTTGCCGACGAGGGAAACCGCCTTGCCGTTCTTGACCTCTTCGGCTTTTTCTGTGTAGCCCACGAACGCAGCGACAGCCGTGCCGACAGCTTCGATCGGCTTTGTACCACGGTCTACCTCTTCCATGTAGACGCCAGGTGATAGATAGTTGGGCATGTTGTTTTTCTCCTGATTGATTACTAAACGAAAATCAAACTACTCTTCGGTGCTGTCTGGCTGTGCGGTGGGGTCTCCTTTCTTCGTGAACTCAACATCAACTATACTGAGACGCTGCTCGGTACGGCTGGCTTTTTGCCCTACGCGTAGCGTCTGTTCCAACACAAGCGGGGTGTCCACGGCCATGTCCATATCCATCTCAACCGTAGCGACGACTAGGAAGCCGAGCTTCATGCTGTTATCCAGCACACCCCAGAGGTCGGAGATGTTGATTGCGCCTTCGCTTGGCAAGGCGACTTTCAAGGGGATGTCTAAGTTAGCGTAGCGCAGCTCGCCGTGGGCGTCGGCGGGCTTGACGCTGGGCGTTTTCTTGAGCGCGGCCAGCCCACGCCACAGCAGGCTGTGCTCATCCTCGACGCGGCGCGCCCACGCGCTCACCCAGTAGCTGATGTCGATGCGCAGCGGCGGGTTGTAGACGGTGGCCGTGCGCGCGTCTTTGGGCTGCACCTGCATCGGGTTGGGGCGCAGCTTCAGGTTCTCGCGAATGTCGAACGCCCACAGGTTGAGGGTCGGGCGGCTCAAGCGGGTTGACCAGTCGCGGTTGGGCTGCTCGAACGAGATGTCAACCTCGGTGCGCGGGATGTTGCCTATGTTGTAGATGAGGCGCTCAAGCGTGGTGTCGAGGTCGTTGATCATCTCCTAGTCCCTTACTGTGTCCAGCAGGCGTCCCATCTTCTGGTGTTCGCGCCGCACAGCCCGTTTGATGTGCTGCATGGTGATGCTGCTGTTCTCACTAGCGGCGAGGAAGGCCGCAGCCAGCGCTGCGTTGCGTATGTTCCCC
>DAOUBS010000039.1:0-13076 GCA_034432435.1 Anaerolineae bacterium | reverse complement strand
CCCCCTCTCCCCCCGGGAGAAAAACCAGCGGCAAGAACCACCCCCCCTCTCCCCCTGGGAGAGGGGCCGGGGGTGAGGGCGCCAGGGGTGAGGGCCCCCCAAAACCCCTGGGACATCTCCTTCCTAACGATGTTCCACATGGCCAGCGACTCGGGCCTGTTCCGCACCCGCGCCGAACTCGAAAGCGCCGGGTACGCGCTGGTGGGCAACCACTTTGTGCGCGGGGGTGAGCGCTGTCTGCCGTTGTACGAGGCCAAGCTGATGCACCAGTTCACCCACCGCTGGGCGACCTATGAACAGGACGGCTCAACCCGCCGCCTGACCCCTGAAGAACTCCGGGACCCCCACGCCTTGCCCCGCCCCCGCTACTGGTTGGACGCGCGGGAGGTGGCGGCGCGGCTGGGCGCGCGGGATCGCGGCTGGCTGCTGAGTTTTCGAAATGTTGTCCGCAGTACCGATGAGCGCACCGCCATCTTCGGCCTCATCCCGCGCGTGGCGGTGGGGCATAAAGCACCGCTGGTGTTCACCCCCGCTGAGCCGCGGCTGGCGGCGGCCCTGCTGGCGAACGCAAATGCCTTTGCGTTTGACTACGTCGCGCGGCAAAAGGTGGGCGGGGTAAGCCTCAGCTTTTTCATTGTTAAACAGCTCCCCGTCCTCCCGCCGCACACGTACACGCCCGTCCTGCTGGCTTTCATCGTGCCGCGCGTGTTGGAGCTCACTTATACGGCGTGGGATTTGCAGCCTTTTGCTCAGGATTTGGGGTACGATGGCCCGCCCTTCATCTGGGATGAGGGACGGCGCTTCCTGCTGCGCTGCGAGCTGGACGCGCTCTACTTCCACCTCTACCAGATCGCGCGCGACGACGTGGCGTACATCCTGGAGACGTTCCCGCTTGTGAAGCGCAAGGACGAGGCGGCCCACGGTGAGTATCGGACGAAGCGCGTCATCTTAGAGATGTACGATCAGATGGCGGCGCTGCCTGCCATGCACGTCCCCGCGCCGAAGGACCAGTCCGCGACGTATGCCGTGCCGGATGTGTCGCAGTGGGTGACGCCGCTCGCTGCGCTGCCGGGGGCTCAGGGCGCGCCCGGCGTCTCTTAAAGGGTTAACGCACGTTTTATGATCCTTGATAAAATCAATGGACACAAAAATTTGTGAGGCCCCCATATGGACGTTTTCAAGCTGCACCAGCAGCTCATCGAAGATTATGCCAGCTACGCCAGCAGCTTTATCCGAATCCGCGATCAACGCCTGTACGAGACCGTTCACGAGAGCTTGCGGGAAGGGATCTTCTGGCCAGACCCACTCATCCAACTCAACCCCAGCTTCGAGAGCGGCGGCAGCGTGCCTGAGCTGGTCGAGGCCGGCCTCTTGCACGCCGAATGCAGCCGCATCTTCCGCAAAGACAAACACAAGGGTGGGCAGCCGCTGCGCTTTCACCGTCACCAGCGCGAGGCCATCGAGATTGCCCGCAGCGGGCACAACTACATCGTGACCACCGGCACAGGCTCGGGCAAGAGCCTCGCCTACATCGTGCCCATTGTGGATCACGTCCTGCGGCGTGGCCGCGGCAAGGGCATTCAGGCGATCATCGTCTACCCGATGAACGCGCTGGCCAACAGCCAAGCCGGCGAGCTTGAGAAGTTCCTCAAGGAAGGCTATCCACAAGGCCAAGAGCCGGTGACCTTTGCGCGCTACACCGGGCAGGAAACTGAAGAAGAGCGCCAACGCATCATCACCCACCCGCCCGACATCCTGCTGACGAACTACGTGATGCTGGAACTCATCATGACACGCCCGCGCGAGCGCACCTTGATCGCGCGGGCGAAGGGGCTGCGCTTCTTGGTGCTGGACGAGCTGCACACCTCCCGCGGGCGGCAGGGGGCGGACGTGGCGCTGCTGGTGCGGCGCGTGCGCGACCGGCTGGAAACGCCTGAGCACGAGCTGTTGTTCATCGGCACCTCCGCCACGCTGGCCAGCGAAGGCAGTTACGATCAACAGCGGGCGCAGGTGGCCGAGGTCGGCACGCAGATCTTCGGGGCGACCGTGCTGCCAGAACACGTCATCGGCGAGACGCTGCGGCGCGTCACCCCTGAAAAGCTGGACGTTGATGCGCTCAAGTCACTCGTCGCCCAGGGGGACCAACTCACCGCGCCCACTGAGTACGCCGCGTTCGTGGCGCACCCGCTGTCTTCGTGGATCGAAAGCACGTTCGGGCTGCAAGAGAAAGACGGTCGGCTGGTGCGCCAGCAGCCGCTCAGCATCCAGGCCGCTGCCAAGGCGCTGAGCCAACTCACGGGCGTTCAGGAGCCTATGTGCGAACGGGTCATCCAGCGCTGGCTGCTGGCCGGTTACCGATGCCAGCCCAACCCCACCACTGGGGCCGCGCCGTTTGCGTTCCGCCTGCACCAGTTCATCAGCGCCGGCGACACAGCCTACAGCACGATCGAACCCGAAGCCGTGCGCTACATCACTCTGCAGGGGCAGCGCTTTGTGCCCGGCCACCGCGACAAGGTGTTGTTCCCGCTGTGCTTCTGTCGGGAGTGCGGGCAGGAGTACTACACCGTGCGCCTCACAAGACCTGCTGATAGCCAGCCGCAGCAGGTCCTCCCGCGTGACTTTGCCGATAACCAGCCCGATGAGGACAGCGAAGCGGGGTATCTGTATATCGGCTCGCACAAGCCCTGGCCACACGACGATGCAGACATCATCCGCAGCGGCCGATTGCCGGATGACTGGCTCGAAGAGCACAACGAGACGATAAGAATCCGTTCACACCGTCGTAAAGAGCTCCCGCAGCATGTGCGCGTTTTGCCATCCGGCGAACTGGATCAGGAGGGTCTAGAGTGCGTTTACATCCCGTCACCTTTTATGTTCTGCCTGAACTGTGGCGTGTCGTATAAAACGCGTCAAAAGGATTTCGCCAGGCTGGCGACGCTCAGCTCTACGGGGCGCAGCAGCGCCACCACCCTGCTCAGCTTGTCGGCCATTCGTTCCCTCAAAGTGAGCGATCTGCCCCCGCACGCCCAGAAACTGCTGAGCTTCACCGATAACCGGCAGGATGCATCGCTGCAAGCTGGGCACTTCAACGACTTTATCGAGGTCAGCTTGCTGCGCGGGGCCATTTACCGCGCAGCGGTCGACGCTGGCCCGGCAGGGCTGACCCACGACGTGATTGCACAGAAGGTGTTTGACGCGCTCAATTTGCCCCTAGCGCTCTACGCCATCGATCCAGAGGTGCGCTTTCAAGCCCTCGAGGAAACCAAGCGCGCCCTAAGGCAGGTGCTGGGCTATCGGATTTATCGTGACCTGCGGCGCGGCTGGCGGATTGCGCTGCCGAACTTAGAACAGTGCGGCTTGCTGGAGATCAGTTATGTTGATCTAGATGCAGTGTGCCAAGCAGAAGACGTGTGGGCCGACAAGCACCCAGCCCTGGCAGCCGCTTCCCCCCAAACGCGCATGACCATCGCCAAAACCCTGTTAGACTACATGCGGCGCGAGCTGGCGATCAAAGTGGATTATCTGGACAGCAGCTATCAGGAACGTATCCAGCAGTTGAGCAGTCAGCGTCTGATTGACCCTTGGGCGATTGACGAAGATGAAAAGATGGAATATGCCTCGATCCTGTTCCCGCGCTCGTCTGGTGGCGATAATGGGCGTGGCAATTACACCTATGTCTCGGCACGAGGGGGGTTCGGCCTCTATCTGCGTCGCCCCGGCACTTTGGGAATCAACAAAAAAATCAGCTTAGACGACACGGAAACGATCATTCGGGGGCTACTGGAAGGGCTGCGCGTCGCCGGGCTGGTGGTGATTGTGCGCCCGCCCGAAGACGACGACGACGTGCCGGGCTATCAACTTGTCGCCTCGGCTATGCGCTGGCACGCCGGCACAGGCGAACGCGCCTTTTACGATCCGATTCGCGTGCCCAGCGAATCGCAGGAAGGCGGGCGACCGAATGCCTTTTTTGTCAACTTCTACCGTGATGTCGCTGCGTCCTTAATCGGATTAGTGGCGCACGAACACACCGCCCAAGTGCCCTATGATGAGCGAGAAAAGCGCGAAGAGCAGTTCCGCAAAGGTGATCTGCCCATCTTGTACTGTTCGCCGACGATGGAACTGGGCGTGGACATTGCGGAGCTGAACGTCGTCAACATGCGGAATGTGCCGCCCACGCCCGCCAACTATGCCCAGCGCAGCGGGCGTGCCGGGCGCAGCGGCCAGCCAGCGCTGGTGTTCACTTATTGTTCCAGCGGCAGCCCCCATGACCAATATTTCTTTAAACGTCCAGACCGCATGATTGCCGGGGAAGTCGCGCCGCCGCGCCTTGACCTAAGCAACGAAGACCTGCTGCGGGCGCACATTCACGCCATCTGGCTAGCAGAAACCGGCATCGACCTCAAGAGCACGCTCAAGGAAATCCTCGACATGAACGGTGATCCGCCGTCGCTTGCGCTGCTGCCAGAGGTGCTCCAGCAGGCCGAATCGAGCGTCGCGCGAGAAGCCGCACGCCAACGAGCAGATCGCATCCTCAAGACCATCCCAAATATAACAGATCCTCAAGGGCTGTTGGATGTCACGGTGCAGAACGTCACCCGCGCGTTTAACAACGCCTGTGAGCGTTGGCGCGGCTTGTACCGGTCAGCGCTCAAGCAAGTGAAAGCGCAGGAGGAGATCAGCCGTGACCCCACGCGCCCGCAAGCCGACAAGCATCAGGCCGAGCGACTGCGGAAAGAGGCGCTGTCGCAAATCGACTTGCTTATTGAGGTCGAGAGTCTCGCCCAGTCTGATTTCTACAGCTACCGCTACTTCGCCACCGAGGGCTTCCTGCCTGGCTACAGCTTCCCGCGACTGCCTCTCTCGGCCTTCATCCCGGCGCGCCGCGCTAAACAACGCGACAATTTCCTCTCGCGCCCGCGCTTCTTGGCCATCTCAGAGTTCGGCCCGAGGGCGATCATCTACCATGAAGGCTCGCGTTATCTCATCAATCGAGTCATCATGCCAGTGACCGATGACGGAGACGAGCCGCTGACCGCGCAGATCAAGCAGTGCCACCACTGCGGTTATGTCCATCCGATCAAGGCTGGTGTGGACTACGATCTGTGTCAGCGCTGTGGAATGTCGCTTGACCTGTCGCTGCAATCGCTGCTGCGCTTGCAAAACGTGGTGACCAAGCGACGTGACCGCATCAGCGCCGATGAAGAAAATCGCCTGCGTTTGGGCTATGAAATTCGCACCGGCGTGCGTTTTAGCGAACGAGATGGCAAGCTAGATATTCGCACGGCGTCGGTGCGCTGCCAAGAGCGTGACATTGCTCGCCTGAGCTACGCACAAACGGCGACGCTGTGGCGTATCAATTTGGGTTGGACGCGGCGCGATAAAAAGCATCAACACGGCTTCGTGCTGGACATCGAGCGCGGCTACTGGGAGCGCAACAAACAGAACGAAGATGACCCTGATGATCCCATGTCAGCGCGCACACGGCGCGTCATCCCCTACGTGGAGGACAACCGCAACTGCCTGTTGTTCGAACCGCTTGACAGGTGGTCGATCGAGCAGATGGCTTCCTTACAGGCTGCCCTCAAGCGCGCGCTTGAAACCATCTTCCAACTTGAAGACAACGAGCTGGCAGCCGAACCCCTCCCTGATGAGAACAACCGCCAACTGCTGCTGTTCTATGAAGCCGCCGAAGGCGGCGCGGGCGTCCTGCGGCGGCTGGTGGATGATCCCGCAACTCTCTCACACATTGCTCGTGAGGCGCTGCGCATCTGCCACTTTGACCCCAACACAGGTGAGGACTTGCGACGCGCTGTCCGTGCTAGTGAGGACTGCGAAGCTGCTTGTTACGACTGCCTGCTGAGCTACGGCAACCAGCGCGAACATGCTATTCTCGATCGTCAGACGATCCGCGACGTGTTGATGACGCTAGCAGACGCTCAAGTGAGCGCCAGCCCAGCCGCAGAAAGCCGCAACACACGCTTACAACATCTGCTCAGCCTATGTGAATCCGAGCTTGAGCGCAACTGGCTGCAAACTTTGTACAAGCACGGCCTGCGACTGCCCGATGCAGCGCAAGCCTATCTGAAGGACTGCCAAACGCGCCCCGACTTCCTCTACAACAGCAGTGGCGTGTACGCTGCGATCTACATCGACGGGGCACACCATGACTCCCCCCAGCAACAGCAGCGGGATCGCCAGCAAACCGATTGTGTGGAAGACTACGGCTACTGCGTGATTCGTTTTGGCTATCAGGATGACTGGAATATGATTTTTGAGACGAACAAGCACGTGTTTGGAGATAAAGCGTGAACGCACCTTCTTCGTTCGCAGTTGGTTCGCTGGTGAGAGTTCGCGGGCGTGAGTGGGTCGTGCTGCCCGAATCAACAAATGAGCTGGTTCGAGTGCGACCGTTGGGCGGCACAGACGACGAAGTGACCGCAGTGCTAACGCAGCTTGAACGCGTCGAGCCTGCAACCTTTGCTTTGCCCGATCCAACACAAATTGGCGATTATCGCTCGGCGCGCTTGCTGCGTGCTGCGGTCAAGCTTGGCTTTCGCTCCAGTGCTGGCCCGTTTCGCTCGTTCGCCAAGATCAACGTCGAACCGCGCCCGTACCAGCTCGTGCCGCTTCTGATGGCACTCAAGCAAGACCCCGTTCGCCTATTGATCGCGGATGACGTCGGTATCGGCAAGACGATTGAAGCGCTGCTGATTGCGCGGGAGCTGCTAGATCGCGGTGAGATCAACCAACTGGCGGTCTTGTGCCCGCCGCAGTTGGCGGAACAGTGGCATGCGGAACTGCGCGAGAAATTCTACATCGACGCCGAATTGGTGCTCTCCAGCACGGCCACCCGTTTAGAACGCAACTTGCGGATAAACGAATCCATCTTTGAACGTCACCCTTTTGTGGTCGTGTCGACGGACTTCATCAAATCAGAGCGGCGGCGCGCTGAGTTCTTGCGCACCGCGCCGCACTTCATCATCGTGGACGAAGCCCACACCGTAGCCCACGCCATCGACAAGCGAGGCGGCAAGCATCAGCGTTATGAACTGGTGGCAGCGCTGGCGGATGACCCCAATCGCCATCTTGTGCTGGTGACGGCCACCCCTCACAGCGGCAACGAAGAAGCGTTCCGCTCGCTACTGGCCATGCTAAACGCGGATTTTCAACACCTCCCCGCTGACTTGACCGGAGCCGAAAACGAGCCGCAGAGGCGCGAACTAGCGCGTTACTTGGTTCAGCGGCGGCGTGGGGACATCCACGCTTACATGGACGCAATCACGCCATTCCCCGAGCGCGACACCGCCGAAGAGACCTATAAGCTCACGGATGCCTATAAGCGCCTGTTTGACCGCGTGTTGAGCTACGCCCGCGAGACTGTCTCGCAGCCCGGCGAAGGCTATCGTCAGCGGGTGCGCTGGTGGTCAGCGCTGGCCCTGCTGCGCTCGCTGGCGTCTAGCCCAGCCGCCGCTGCCGCCACGCTGCGCAGCCGCGCTGCCACCGCAGAAGCCGACAATGAAGCAGACGTGGACGACATTGGGCAGCGCACTGTGCTTGACTTGATGGCAGATGAATCTGCTGAGGGGATCGACGTCATCCCGGGCAGCGACATCAGCGAGTTAGAGGCGGATACGGACAAGCATCGCCGCCGCCTGCTCGATATGGCGCGCGCGGCGGAAGCGCTTCAAGGCGAAGCCGACAGCAAACTCCAGCGGCTAATCCCAATCGTCGAAGAACTGCTGCGCGAGGGCTATCACCCGATTGTGTTCTGCCGCTTCATCCCAACAGTGGAGTATGTGACCGCTGCGCTGCGGGAGGCGCTGCACGACGTGGAGGTGGTCGGCGTCACGGGCATGCTGCCCCCCACCGAGCGCGAAGTGCGCGTCAACCAGTTGAGCCAAGCTGCCAAACGCGTCCTAGTCTGCACCGACTGTTTGAGCGAGGGCATCAACTTGCAGCACAGTTTCGACGCGGTCGTGCACTATGATCTGTCGTGGAACCCCACACGCCACGAACAGCGCGAGGGGCGCGTAGATCGCTACGGGCAGCCGAGTGAGCGCGTCAAGGTGGTAACCTACTACGGCATCGACAATCAGATTGACGGCATCGTGCTGGATGTGCTGCTGCGGAAACATAAGGCGATCCGCAGCTCACTTGGCATCTCTGTGCCTGTGCCGGGCAACAACGAGGACGTGATTGAGGCCATCTTTGAAGGCTTGCTGCTGCGCGAGAACGCCAGCTTCAGCCAAGCGATGCTCCCTGGCTTTGAGGAATACATGAAGCCACGCCAGCTAAAGTTGAACTCCGAGTGGGACGCAGTGGCTGAGCGCGAAAAACGCTCACGAACGATGTTCGCGCAGCAGGCAATTCGCGTCGATGAAGTGGCTGCTGAACTGCAAGCCGTCCGTGAGGTGGTCGGGTCAGGGGTAGATGTCGCTGCGTTCGTGAAGGACAGCATCCTGATGCACCGCGGGGTTGTGTCGGAACAGAGCGCTGTGAGCTTTGATTTGACCGAAGCCCCGCGCGGACTGCGCGATATGCTCGGCGTTACAAAGTTCACTGCCCGCTTTGAGCTGCCTGTTAAAGAAGGTCAGCTTTACTTGACGCGCACCCATTCGCTGGTTGAGTCGCTGGCGACCTATGTGATGAACACCGCGCTGGACGCCGTTGAGCTAGAAGAAGATCAGCCCCGCGCCCGGCGTGCCGGCGTGATACGCACTGCTGCCGTTCAACGCAGAACAACGCTGCTGCTAGTGCGTTTCCGCTATCATCTCATCACGCGGCTAGGCAGCGCCGAGCGCCAACTGCTGGCAGAAGACAGCCTAACGGTGGCATTTGAAGGGCCGCCTGCAAAGCCTGACTGGCTCAACCCGAAGGCCGTCGAAGACCTGCTAAACGCGAAGCCCGACGAAAACATCGACCACCAGCAAGCCGTGAAGTTTGTGCAGATGGTGATCGATGGTTTTGAGCACCTCGCGCCTACCCTGGACGAGATTGCGCAGAAGCGCGGAGAAGACCTCTTAAAGGCGCACACACGGGTACGTGAGGCGGCGTATCGGCGTGGGGAACGCCGACCACAGTATGATATAAAAGCGCAGCGCCCGCCCGACGTGTTGGGCATTTACGTGTATTTGCCGTTAAGTAAAGTTCTTTAGATGCTATCGACCAATAGCAGGAAAGCAGAAGGACAAGGCAAGCAAGCTGAATGAAAGACCATCTTGAGTTGGTGCATGTAGGGCATTACCAGCATCTATCCCCTCAGTTGCCTGAACTCAGCTCAAGGGCTATAATAGGTTTACGAATAAGGTTACACCTAGTCTGCACTCGGCGCAGCCGAATAAGGCTACCGGAGGGCTTTTACAACCAATATCCGTGAGACGTTTTGTGCGAAAAATAAAGTCATGTTACACTGACGTTTGATTACCGTTTGTTTATCAGGTCTGATCCTATGGTCATGGCAGAATTTACAGAACCTCTCACAAAAATTCTTGTCGTAGAAGATGAGCTAGATACGGCTGAAGTTATCTGTGAGCTTCTGACAAACGCGGGGTACGAAGCGACTGCTGTTGAAAGCGGCAAGGAAGCGCTCCAGTACATCAGCCAGAACTATGATCTGGTGCTGCTTGACATCAAACTCCCCGACATGAGCGGGTTAGAAGTGCTGCGCCGCGCCCGCAGCGAATCCTACGATCAACCCATGATTATCCTCAGCGGCTACGGCACAGGCAGCGACCGCGTCGTTGCCCTTGAAGATGGCGCTGACGATTACTTGTCTAAGCCCTTCAGCCCAGAGGAGCTGGTGGCGCGCATCCGAGCCATTCGCCGCCGCATTGAGTGGTCACCCCGCCCCCCCACACGGATAGTCGTCCGCCAGCTGGAGCTAGACATTGCACGGCGTATCGCTTTCGTGCGTGGCCAGCGCGTCAATCTCACCCCTATCGAGTACGCCATCCTCGCCCAGCTTATGCGCAACGCCGGCCATGTCGTCACTCATGAAGAACTGAGCCGCAGCGTGTGGGGCGAAAACTTCGGCAACGATTACCGCGTCTTGCGCGTCAACATCTCGCGGCTGCGTCAGAAGATCGAAGAGAAAGACCGCCAACCAACTTACATCATCACTGTGCCCAACGTCGGCTACTACATCCCCCTCGACCGCTGAGCGCCAACTGCCCGTTGCCAGAAGGCCGCATCGTCGTTATCGTTAAGCAACGGACGCCAACTGAACGTTTGCCATGACAACTTTATCGCTCCCCTTTCAGATGCCTGTGGACGCAGAACACGGCGGCAAGCGCGCCGTGGGCTGTGTGTCGCTCTTGATCGGTTTTCTCTTGCCATTGATCGGCATCGTGTCAATCATGCCCGAGGGCTGGCTCATCGGGCTGATGGTAGGGTTTGCCGTGGCCGCCGCCACCGCCAGCTTGACGGAGCGCCTGCTGCGTGGCCGCTGGCCGAGCGGGCGCGCCCTCAGCGTTGACGCACAGTCCATCCGTCTGCTGAAGCATGAGCAAGTCGAGGAAGCCATTAACCCAGCGCAGCACGTGAACGCCATGCTCTATCACTTCGTGGTCAAGCGCAACAGCCGCGTGCGCAAAGGGTGGCATGTGATCGTCCTCACGCTCGAGCAAGACGACACCTACATCCCCGTCTACACATTTGCCTCGCCTGAACAGTTCGAAGCGTTGGCCCAGCGCCCCCTCTTCCACCTGCTAGAACGCCCCAAAGACGACTCGTTAAAGTCAGCCGGCGTCATGCGCCGCCTCCACACTGCTGAGACCTACCGCAGCATGCACGGCGCAGAAGTCACCCTCGATGAGTTCACACAGCTGTTGAACACCCTTCAGGAGCAGTTTACTCATTGGATGCCCAAAAACTGACATTCGCGCTGGTGTGGTGTGCAGCCCTGCTGTTCCCCCGCCCAACGAGCGCGCAGACGCCACCGCTCACCGCAGGTGAGACCATCACGGGACGCATCGCACCTAACCAAACGCTCGTGTACGCTTTCAGCGCGCGGGAGGGCAACGTGCTGTCCTTCATCGCTCAGTCTGATGATGGGCGGCTTGACCCAGCTATCGCCATCTTGAACGCCAGCGGCACAGTCCTCGCCTCGAACGATGATTACGACTACCCCAATCACACGGATGCGCTCATTGAAGCTTTCACCGTGCCGCGCACCGGCGAGTATCAGCTTGAGCTGCGCGCGGTTAACCCTGAGGGGGGCGCATTTCGGCTGGCGATGAGCATCGGCTACTCGAGCATCATCTTGTCCGACCGCTTTGAAGTAGACACAGATGCCGTCCCGCTGGACGTCAGCAGCCCGCTTGCCTTGTTCCAGCGCAGTGGGGAACTGGTCATAGGCGTTCAAGGGATCGACCAACTCGGCGTTGCAGCCCACCCCCGCAGCCGCAGCAGCACGTTCTACGCCAGCGTCGACATCACCAGCGTCAGCCACCGCGGCGGCTGGATCGTCGGGCTGGCCGTGCGCGTTCAACCCGACGGCAGCCGCTATCAAGTCGAGTTCGACGAGCGCGGCTTGTGGCGCATGCTGCTCTTTCAAGGTACAGAGCGCGCGATCATCCGCGACTGGAACACCCACCCTGCCATCCGCGCGGGCAGCACTCGCTTCAACATCGGGGTGCTGGCGGCTGTGGGCGGCTTTGACGTGTTCTACGACGGCCTCTTAGTCGGCACAGTGCCAACGCGCGCGCTGGAGGGCGATGGTCTGCTGGGGTTCGTCGTGCAGTCGCGCAGCGCCCTCGACGCAGCAGCACAAGCTACCTTCGACAACTTGCTCATCACCGTGCCCGTACAAGTAGCAGAGGCACGCGTGCTGCCCAGCACCATTCAACCCGGCACAGCGACTTTCGTCGCGCGCCAACTGCACCGCTCCGGCGTGATCCCACTCGGCGGCGAACAAGTGCTCGACATCGCTGAGACTACCAACACCTTCAGCGGCGCAGGCGTGACGGAAGCGCCGCTGGCGCGCGGGCTGAGCGTGGAGAACTTCGTCTACAGCGCGGTTGTGTCGATCACCACCGCGCGGCGGGGCGTGGGCGGCTGCGGCCTCATCGCCCGACGGGATGGCTCGGACTATTTGCTTGCATACACAGACACCGACGGTGGCTACGGCCTGTCGCGCCGCGCTGGCGACGCCTTCCACGACACGAGCTACGCCCAAATGCTCACTCGCGCCCCACAGGTGTGGCTGATGATGATCGCGGCGGGGGATCGGGTTGATCTGTTCGTCGATGGGCGCTACTTTGCCTCGCTCACCCACCCCCCCATGAGCGGCCCTATCGCCACCGCAGGCGTCAACTTTGACCCACAAGACACCACCTGCCGGCTGCGCAGCGTCTGGGTGTGGCGCTGGTAATTCGTCAGTTTCCCCCAAATCGCTTACAATCATTAGCAGCAACTAAGGGGGAACTTAAAATGGAATCGGCTATCCTGCGCACAGTCTTGTATGCCGACATTTTCGACTATCCACTGACCGCTGAAGAAATTTATTTGTATCTGATCGGGCACGCGGCTGAATCCCCGCTTGAGGTGGCATGCCTGCTGAGGTCGTCCAACCGCCTGCAAGAGCTGCTCTGCCAACAGCAGGGCTATGTATTCCTACGCACACGCCCCGAACTGATTGAGCGGCGGCTGACGCGCGAGGCACACGCCGCCCCACTGCTGCAAACGGCCCAGCGCTACGGCCACTGGCTGGCGCAGCTTCCCTTCGTGCGCATGGTGGCGATCACGGGCGCGGTGGCCATGCGCAACCCGTCACACGCGGACGATGACATCGACTACATGCTGATTGTGCAGCCCGGGCGCGTCTGGCTGGCGCGCGCGCTGGCCGTGCTGCTGGTGCGCTTTGCGCGCCTGCGCGGGGTCGAACTCTGCCCGAACTACGTGTTAGCCGCCGATCAACTCACACAGACCCGCACGGATCTGTACGTCGCCCATGAGCTAACGCAGATGCGACCGGTGTATGGCTATGTCTACTACTGCGCCCTGCTAAATGCCAACAGCTGGGCGTGGGAGATACTGCCCAACAGCAGCGCACACCCGCCCTTAACGAGCGAAACGCA
>DAOUBS010000038.1:0-5143 GCA_034432435.1 Anaerolineae bacterium | reverse complement strand
GGGATACGTCGCGCTTGGCCGCCAGCGACATCAAGATGATGAGCGATATCATCAGCAGCAATAGCCGGGCGGTGGCGACGTTGCTCGCGCAGTTTCGCGTACAGCTAGCGTTGATGGAAGCGCTGCTCATCAGCGGCGAATACGAAGAGCTGACGAAGATGCTTTTCCCAGTGCGTCAAGCACGATTGGAGTGGATGGAACGATATGAACAAAAGCGAAATGGCCACAATGGATCTGCTGCGAGTGCGGCCCGGCAACCCGCTGCGCGGGACGAGCAGCGTTCCGGGGGATAAATCCCTGTCGCATCGGGCGGTGTTGATGGGCGCGATGGCTGACGGCGTGAGCCACGTGCGGGGGTGGTTGGCTGCTGGTGACACCGAGGCGACGCTAGCATCGGTGCAAGCGTTAGGCGTGGTCGTAGAGCGACACGACGAGCACACGCTGACTGTGCACGGGGGCACGATGCGCCAGCCCGCCGCGCCGCTGAACTTCGTCAACGCGGGCACGGGCATTCGGCTGGCGGCTGGCGTCTTGGTTGGGCAGCCCTTTTCTAGCATCCTAGACGGCAGCGAGCAGCTTCGTCGTCGCCCGATGCGCCGCATCATTGAACCGCTGCGGCTGATGGGCGCGGACATTGAGGCTGTCAACGACCGCGCCCCGCTGACGATCCGCCCGAGCAAGCTGCGCGGCGTGCGCTATGAGCTGCCGATGGCCTCAGCGCAGGTGAAGAGCGCGATTCTGCTGGCTGGGCTGTACGCGGAGGGCGTGACCGAGATCGTTGAACCCGGCCCAGCGCGCGACCACACAGAGCGGATGCTCG
This sequence comes from Anaerolineae bacterium, assembly GCA_034432435.1. Classification (GTDB taxonomy): domain Bacteria; phylum Chloroflexota; class Anaerolineae; order Aggregatilineales; family Phototrophicaceae; genus JANWYT01. Next base: position 4,323 of record DAOUBS010000038.1, on the reverse strand, counting down.
TCAGCATGGGGGCGGACATCCAAACTGAGGGGAATGTGATCCGCGTGACGGCTAAGGGCCAACTGCGACCGATGGATATGACTGTGCCGGGCGATATTTCGTCGGCAGCCTTTTTGATCGTGGCCGCATGTCTGGTTCCAGACAGCGACATCACGTTGACGAACGTCAACTTGAACCCGACGCGCACCGGCATCCTCGACGTTCTGCAAGCGATGGGGGCGCGGCTTGAAATCCACGAGACGGGGCTGGAAGCGGGCGAACCGGTGGGAACAATCCGCGCGCAGACGAGCGCCCTGCGCGGCGTGGAGGTCGGTGGGGACGTCGTCGTGCGCATGATCGACGAGTTCCCCGTGTTCATGGTGGCGGCGCTGCACGCCGAGGGCGAGACGCTGGTGCGCGACGCGAAAGAGCTGCGCGTCAAAGAGACGGATCGAATTGCGGTGATGGCAGGCGAGCTGCGCAAGATGGGCGCGACGATCGAAGAGCGTGAGGATGGGTTCCGCGTGGTGGGGCCGCAGCGTCTACACAGCGCTGAAGTACAAGGCCATGATGACCATCGCATTGCAATGAGCATGACCGTCGCGGGGCTGGTGGCGCAAGGGGAAACGACGGTGCACGAGATTCGCTGTGCGGGTGATAGCTTCCCCGAGTTCCCGCAGACGATGATACAGCTCGGGGCCAATGTAGCTGAAGGGGGCGCGTCGTGAACCGCGTCGGCATTATCGGGTTTCCGCTGTCGCACACGCTCAGCCCAGCGATGCACAACGCCGCGTTTCGAGCGTTGGGCATGGATGATTGGCTCTACGATGCGATGGAGATCCCGCCGGACATCCCACGGCACGCGGTGGAAGAGCCGCGCCGTCACGGCTACATCGGCTTGAACGTGACGATTCCGTTCAAAGAAACGTCGATGCGTTACTGCGTGCCAGATGAGAAGGCGCGCGCCATCGGCGCGGTGAACACGATTGACTTCCGCAACGACGTTGGGACGAACACGGACGTTGACGGCTTGATCGGTGACCTGCTGGCGCATGGGGTGCGCTTGCGAGGCGAGACGGCCATCGTCTTGGGCGCGGGCGGGGCAGCGCGCGCCGCAGTGTATGGGCTGTGGCAGCAGGGCGCGCGCGTTTTAATCGTGAACCGCAGCCGTGAACGCGCCGAACACCTGCTCACACAGCTCACGATCAGCGCTGGCCTGCGCGACGCCGAAGTGTTGACGCTAGACGAGGCTGCCGAGCGTGATGCGTCGCTCATCGTCAACTGCACGCCGGTCGGGATGTACCCGGATGTGGACGCCAGCCCGTGGATCGACGGGGTGCCGCTGCCGCGCCATGTGACTGTGTATGATATGATCTATCGGCCTGAGCAGACGCGGCTGATGGCGCAGGTTGAGCAGGTTGGCGGGCGTGCGCTGGGTGGGTTAGGGATGCTCGTGCGGCAGGGGGCGAAGGCGTTCGAAATTTGGACAGGACGCCCTGCGCCGATTGAGGTGATGTTTCAAGCGTGTCGGGATGCCTTATCAAGTCGTTCGTGAGTGTGTGGAGTATAGTTCAGGATGCCAATTCGCTTTTTGACGGCCGGTGAGAGCCATGGCCCTTACCTCACGGCTATCGTAGAGGGCCTGCCCGCTGGGATTCCGCTGAACGCCGAAACGATCAACGCTGATTTAGCGCGCCGCCAAACGGGCTATGGCAGCGGCGGGCGCATGCACATCGAACGCGACGAGGTGCACATCTCGGCAGGGGTGATGGCAGGCCACACCACCGGCGCGCCCATCGCCTTGACCGTACAAAACCGTGACTTCAAGAATTGGAAAGAGAAGGACATCGAGCCGATCACTGTGCCGCGCCCGGGCCATGCTGACCTGACCGGCGCGGTGAAGTACGGCTATCGCGAGCTGCGCCTGTCGTTAGAACGCGCCAGCGCGCGCGAGACGACGATGCGAGTGGCAGTGGGCGCGGTCTGCAAGGCGTATCTGGCGCAGTTTGGGATCGAGGTGCTGGGTTACGTCACGCAGATCGGTGAGGTGGTTGCCAAGCTGCCATCTGACCCTGACTATCGCGCATTGTTCACCATTGCCGAGGCGAGCGACGTGCGCTGCCCAGATGTGAGCGTGCAGGAGGCGATGCATGAAGCCATCCGCCAAGTGAAGATCAACAAGGACACGCTGGGCGGCGTGATGGAGATCGTAGCGTTGGGCGTGCCGCCTGGGCTGGGGTCGCACGTGCATTGGGATCGACGGCTGGACGCGCGCATCGTTGGGGCGCTCACGAGCATTCAGGCGATGAAAGGGGCAGAAATTGGCCGGGCATTTGAGAACGCCGGCCTGCCTGGCAGCCAAGTCCACGATGAAATGGAGCCAGACGGGCAGGGGGGCATCCGCCGTCGCACGAACCGCGCGGGTGGGTTGGAGGGCGGCATCACGACAGGCGATCCGATTGTGGCGCGGGTGGCGATGAAGCCGATTGCGACCATGCTGCGCGGCGCGGACAGCGTGAGCCTTGTCACTGGCGAGGCAGAACGCACCGTGTACGAGCGCAGCGATTTCTGTGCGCTGCCGCGCGCGATCCCGATCGGCGAGGCGATGCTGGCCATTGTGCTGGCGGACGCGCTGATGGAGAAGCTCGGCGGCGACAGCATCGACGAGATGAAGCCGCGCTTTGAAGCGCTGCGGCGCAACCGCGTTGCTGACCTGCCGATGGACAACGCAGTTTGGCGGTTTGGGTATGAGTGACCACCGTTCGATTGTCCTGACAGGGTTTATGGGGACGGGCAAGAGCACGGTGGCGCTCTGGCTGGCGGATCGGTTGGATCGCCTGCTGGTGGACATGGACGCGCTGATCGAGCAGCGCACCGGCTGGCCTATCGCACGCATCTTTGCTGAACGGGGCGAATCGTTCTTCCGTGCGCTGGAACATGCTATGTGCCTAGAGCTGTCCCTGCGCGAGGAGCTGGTGGTTGCGACGGGTGGCGGTGCGCTGTTGAACCCTCTCAGCCGCGAGGCGCTCTTGACTTCGGCTTTTGTGGTTTGTTTGCAGGCACGCCCAGAAACCTTAGCGCAGCGCCTGGCGGACAGCCCACAGCGCCCACTGGCTGCCCAGTGGCAGGCGCTTCTGGCGGAGCGTCAGGCCGTGTACGAATCGCTGCCGCACCACATTTGGACAGATCACAAAACCCCGTCTGAGGTTGGGGAGGAGATCATCAGGCTGTGGAACGCATCCCTGTAACGACGCCCGATGGGGCATATGACATCTTGATCGGCAGTGGACTGCTGGGCGATGTCGTGGCGCATCCTGAGCGCTACGACATCGCGACGCGTTCCGTCGTCATCACAGATACCAACGTGGCACAGTTGTACGGTGAGCCGTGGGTGCAGCAGACGCCTCAGGCGGCCTTGATTGTGATGCCAGCGGGCGAGCAGCACAAAACACTCGACACTGTGCGGATGCTTTACGATCAATTGGTGGTGGCGCGCGCCGACCGCAGCACAACCATCGTCGCGTTGGGCGGTGGTGTAGTAGGAGATACCGCAGGGTTTGCCGCTGCAACTTATATGCGAGGCTTGCGTCTGGTTCAAATCCCCACAACTTTGTTAGCGATGGTGGACAGCAGTGTAGGTGGCAAGGTCGGGGTGGATCTGCCACAGGGAAAGAACCTTGTCGGCGCGTTTAAACAGCCGACGCTGGTGTTAGTTGACCCGAATGTGTTAACTACGCTCCCATCAGTGGAGTGGCAGGCTGGCATGGCTGAGGTGATCAAGCATGGGTTGTTGGCGGACGCTGACCTACTCGATCCGTCGTTGCACACGCCAGAGCGTGCTGCGGAGCTGATCGCGCGTGCGGTGCGCGTCAAGGTAGGCATCGTGCAGGAGGATCCGTTTGAGCGCGGCATCCGGGCATATCTGAACCTCGGCCATACGTTCGGCCACGCGATCGAGCAGGTGACACAGTATCGCTGGCTGCACGGGTTCGCGGTGGCGGCGGGGCTGGTGGCGGCGCTGCGTCTCTCACAGCGTCTTGGCATGCTAGATGAACAACTGGTGATGCAGGTGGAGGGCGTCTTGTGCAGTATTGGTCTGCCTACGCGCATGGGCGCGCTTAATCCACAGGCGCTGTACGACGCAATGGCCACTGACAAAAAGTGGCAGTCGGGCGCATCACGTTTTGTTCTGCTAAAGGGCATGTGTGAACCGACGATTGTCACAGGCGTTCCAGTTGAGGACGTGCTGGCTGTGTTGGAGGAGATGTGCGTCGATGAAGCGTGAACTGTTGCTGCTGCACGGCCCCAACTTGAACTTGTTGGGAATACGCGAGCCAGATGTGT
>DAOUBS010000037.1:0-17845 GCA_034432435.1 Anaerolineae bacterium | reverse complement strand
TGATCAAGATGGCGTCCACCCCCTGCGCGATCAAGTCTTCGATGTTGGCTGCCTCGGTCGATGGGTTATCCGCTGCGTCCACCACGATCAGTTCAACCCCTAGCCGATCCGCTGTTTCCTGCGCACCCTCGACGAGCGAGATAAAGAACGGGTTCGACAGGCGCGAGATCGACACGCCAATGGTGTACCCCTCCTGTGACATTGTCGCCATCGGCGCAAGCGAAAGGAGACCGACCAACCCCAGCAATTTTCCGAGTTTTTGCAACATAACAACCTCTCCTAAAGTTTTATTCGATTGTGATGGTTGAGCAAGTTTGCTTTGTAATCGATTACACACTAACTATTTCTTTCTCAAATATCTCCTCCTTTACCATTTGAATGGATGTACAATCAACGGACGACGCGGTACAGCAGCAGCGCCAGCGCAATCACCAGCCCTTTGGTGATGTCCTGATAAAACGCAGATACGTTCATCAAGTTCAGCGCGTTGTTCACGACCGCAATGAGCAGCACGCCAATGAACGTGCCCCACACTGTGCCAACGCCGCCGGTGAAGCTCGTCCCACCGACGATCACCGCAGCGATCGCGTCAAACTCAAACGATGCGCCTGCCGTGGGCTGTGCGGAGTTCAAGCGCCCGGCCAAGATCACCCCGGCTAGCGCCGCCAGCATGCCCGACATGACGTACACGAATATTTTTACGCCGCGAACAGGCAGCCCAGAGAGTAAGGCGGCTTCCTCGTTGCTGCCGAGGCTGTAGACATAGCGCCCCAGTGGCGTGTGGTTGAGCAAGACATACCCGCCAAGTAACACCCCAAACATCACAAAAATTGGGACGGGCACTTCCAGCACTACGCCACTGCCAAGATAACGAAAGCCTTCCCCTAAGTCGCCCAGACCAGTAATCGGGCGTCCTCCTGTATAAACGAGCGCTGCCCCGCGTGCCAGCGTCATCATCCCCAACGTGGCGATAAATGGCGGAATGCGCACGATGCTCACAAGCAAGCCGTTTATCCCGCCCATCGCCGCCCCGATGCCCATTGCTGCTACAACAGCCCCCAGTGGCCCAAGTGTCCCTATCAACGGTAAGTCAGAACGCATCATCAAATCGCAGGCAACTACCGTTGCAAACGCCAAGACTGACCCCACTGACAGGTCGATCCCGCGCGTCAGGATGACCATCATCATGCCCATTGCAATCACCCCGTTGATGGCCGCTTGTCGCAGCACGTTCAGCAGGTTCGAAGTGGTCAAGAAGCGGTCTGTAGACAGCGTCAGCAGCACACACAACAGCAGCAACGAGAGCAGCAGGCCGTAATTCTGAACGAACCGCCTGACGTCGAATCCAGTTAGCGTCAGCTTGGCCTCAATCAAAAGATGACTCCTGCAATCAAGATGACATTGGCATAAGGTGTAAATTCACCAGTGCGGACAATCGCCCTAGCATTAGACGTGGTCTGCTTGAACTGCTCATGCGACACGTAGTGCACAGGTATATCACCCAGCCAATGCAAAATTGCCGTGTGCATATCAGGGCTTTTTGTCTTGATTTCTTCCGCGAGGATAGCTTGTTCAACTTGAAGCTCACCCATCACGACTTTGAGGACGTCACCAAAGGCTGGAACGCCTTCTGTCACCGCAAGGTCGATGCGTTGCACGCTGTCAGGAATTGGCAGCCCTGCATCGGCTATTACCAGCGTATCGCTGTGTCCCATGCCGGCAATCACAGCAGAGATAGCTTGATTCAGCAATGGAGTTTTCTTCATAAACGTGACTCAAAGTAACATGAGTAATTTTTTCAACTTTACCACAAGGGGCTAGCCAACAGCCGACTGCCCTCACTGCTGAAATGGAGTATAGCAAATTGGCGGCTGTTTAGCTATGAACATGTGTAAACACCCTCTCGCCACGCTGGCGCAGGATGAAGGTCCTCTACCTCCGCCAGCAGCGAAATGCCACCCTCACGCTGTGATGGTGGCACGACCCGCTGGTGCCCCCCATCAACCCGCCGGAGCTGGCGCGGGGCGCGGTTGATACTCCCCGATCATCTCACCGACCATTTCCCCGTTATGGTACACCAGATGACCACGCACAAAGGTAGACCGCACTCGCCCAGTGAGTTCCATGCCCTCAAACGGCGTGTAGCCCTGTGTAGAGAACGACTCCTCCGCGTGGATCGTCCACGTCTCGTTGGGGTCGAACAGCACTAAATCTGCGTCATAGCCGGCGGCGATATCCCCCTTGTTCAGCAGGCCAAAGCGCCGCGATGGGTTCCATGAGACCAACTCCACCACGCGGTTGGGGCTAAGGCCGCGTTTTGTGCCCTCGCTGAACACGCCCGGCAGCAAGTACTCTGTGCCGCCAAACCCGGCTTTGGCCTTCCAGATGTTCTTTGGGTCGTCCGCGTCTACCTTGAGTTCAGACGGACAGTTGGCGTGGTCTGTAATGACCCACTCGATTGTGCCGTCCAGCACGCGCTGCCACAGGTATTCTTTGTGCTCCGGTGGACGGATCGGCGGGTTCACTTTGGCGTAGACGCCCATCTTGCAGCTCGTATCCAGCAGCAGATGGCCGGCAGTGGTCTCAGCGCCGAAGCGCACCTCCGGGTACATCTGCCGCACGGTCATAACGGCTTCCATTGCCTCGCGCGAGGTGATGTGCAAGATGTTCACCTGCTTCAACCCGGCGGCATGCGCCAACGCGCCCACGATCTGAATGGCGACGGCTTCGCTGTGCGGCGGGCGAGCAGCGCTGTAGGCTTCAAGGCCGTCTAATTTGCCCTCTGCTCTGATCTTACTCTCGTAGGCGCGCAGAATTTCGGGGGTCTCACAGTGCCAACTGACTTGAATGTAGGGCGCGAGTTCAGGATAGGCTGCTTGCAGGCGGGCCGCCTCACGACAGATAAAGTCGAAGTGCGCAAGGTCGTAGTGATCCCCTTCTTCCAACATCAGCCACTTCGACTGCGTATCCGAGCGGCCATGCAGCCCGTGCAGCCCATAGAACATGAACACCTCGCCATAGTTGGGCGCGCCGCACGTCGTCAGCAGATATTCCATCTCGCCGATTTGTCGCCCGGTGATGGGCGACACGTGGTAGGCGTAGTCCACGTAGTAGCGGCCTTTGCTGGCCTCTAGCAGCTTCGGCCAAAACTCAGTGAGCGACCCACCCATGTTGAGATAGAGGCTGCCGGTGCGCACGTATGGCATGAGCACGGTGACACCGCCATAGGCCGCTGCCGCTGACTCGGTCGGCGCGTCATCGTGGGGGTGTACGTAAATGCCAACGTGGGTGTGCGCGTCGATCGCTCCGGGCATGGCCATCAATCCCTCGCCATCGATGACTCGCGCCGCGCTCTCCGGCGCGATGTCCGCTGCAATCAACGCGAATTTGCCGTCTTTGATGGCGATGTCGGCTGGCAGAAGTTGATCAGTGTTCGGCCGCACTACCTGCACATTCTTCACCACAAGGTCATACGCTGTCTTGTTTTCCACCTGTAACACTCCTAAAGGGTTCACCAGCAAACGTTCAACGCGCGCACCAGCCCTACGCCACCACCTGCTGCGCGAACAGCGCTTCAATTTGAGCGTCGTCGTAGCCAAGTTGGGTTAGCAGTTCACGAGTGTGCTCGCCGATCTTGGGCGCTTGAAGCCGCAGGCCGAACTCATCGCCTTCCACCATCAACGGCAGTCGCGGGAGCTTCGTCCAGCGCCCATCTTCCAACTGCACATCTAACAAAGACCCGCCCGCGTTAAGCTGGGGGTCGTCAAACAGCTCTTCCGGCCGCACAATCGGGGAGAACGGAATCTGCGCGCGTTCTGCTTTCTCAACGATCTCATCGCGCGTCATCGTCACAAAAAACGCCTCAAGCTGCGGCAGCAGCCAGTCACGCTGAGCGATGCGGCCTTCATTGGTGGCTAACTCCTCACGCGCCAGCAGGTCTGGCCGTTCGAACACCTCACAGAACTGCTGCCAGTGCTTGTTGCTGGTGATGCCGATGAACACCATCTGCTGGTCTGAGGTGTGAAACGTGCGATAGATGGCCCATGCGCTGACCCGCGCCGGCATGGGCGGGATCGGCTCTTGGCTGATGGCGCTGTAGGCCATATGCTGCCCCATGATAAACGCAGCCGTCTCAAACAAGCCGTTCATGACGAATTTGCCGCGGCCTGTTTTTTCACGCTCCATTAAGGCCACCAACACGGCCATCGCGCCGTATGTCCCGCCCATGATGTCCACGATAGACGCCCCCGCGCGCAGCGGCTGGCCCACTGGCCCCGTCATATACGCCAACCCAGACATCATCTGCACCACTTCATCCAGCGCAGGGCGATGCTCGTAAGGGCCAGCCATAAACCCTTTGAGGCTCAAGTAGATCAAGCGCGGGTTGAGGGGGTGCAGCACGTCGTAGCCGAAGCCCAACCGCTCCATTGTGCCCGGCGCGAAGTTCTCAATTAGAACGTCGGCGCTCTCGACGAGCTGGCGCGCAATCGCTACCCCAGTTTCGGCCTTGAGATCGAGGGCGATGCTCTTCTTGTTGCGGTTGAAGAACGTGTAGTACCCCGTCCCGAACCCCTTCAACCGACGGGTCGGGTCGCCCTCTGGCGCACGCTCCACCCGTATCACCTCTGCGCCCAAGTCAGCAAGCACTAACCCTGCGGCTGGCCCCATCACCGCGTGCGTGAATTCCACAACGCGCACATGCGCCAAAGGCAAGACCCCATTTTCTGCCATTCAGCTCAACCTCAATCCCTGTGTAGGCACACGGCCTAAAGCTTGTAGTCCCTATGCGTCTTTAAGTAATTGACTAGCCCCCCAGCGTCGAGAATATCGATCATCACGCTGGGCATGCGGGTAGCTTGATACGTTTCGCCGGTCGTCATGTTATGAACGATCCCGCCGGTCAAGTCTACCTCGACTTCATGCCCAGGGTGGATCGTGTGGTGCTTGACTTCAACCAGCGGCAGGCCGATGTTGATGGCATTGCGGAAAAAAATCCGTGCGAACGAGCGCGCAATGACGACCGAAATGCCGGCCTGCTTCAACGCCACCGGCGCTTGTTCACGCGATGACCCTGACCCAAAGTTTTTGCCCGCCACCAAAATATCGCCGGGCTGCACGATCTTGCTGAAGTTCGGGTCAAGGTCTTCTAGGACGTGCGCCGCTAGCTCGCTCATGTTGAGCGTTTTCGTGTACTTGCCGGGGATGATGCGATCCGTGTCGATGTCGTCCCCATAGACGTGCGTTCTGCCCCGCAGCATCAAAGCACCTCCCATTCGTTCGTTGTATCCAGCACGTCCGTTGGGTTCGTGATCTGGCCTGTTAGGGCAGAAGCCGCCACCACCGCCGGCGACGCGAGGTAGATCTGCGCGTTGGGGTTGCCCATGCGCCCCCTAAAGTTGCGGTTCGTGCTGGAGATGATGACCTCGTCATCGCCCGGAATGCCCCCCAGCGTGCCCACACACGGTCCACAGCCGGAGTTGATGATCGTCGCGCCGGCGTCGGACAAGATCTGGATCGTGCCGTCGGCTAGCGCATCATTGAAGACACGGCGCGACGCAGGCGCGATGAGCAGGCGCACCCCGCGTGCGATCTTTTTGCCGCGCAGCACCTGCGCCGCCATCTGCAAGTCCTCTAGGCGCGCATTCGTGCACGAGCCGATGAACGCTTGGTGTACCTTCGTTCCGATCACTGCATCTATGTCCTTGACGCTGCTCGGCAGGTGCGGCACGGCCACCTTAGGCTTGAGGTTGGACACGTCGACCACATGCTGCTGCACGTACTGCGCGTCGTTGTCGGCGTAGGTGGGCGTCCAGTCGTACCAAAGTTGCAGCCCCGTCGGGTCGACAAACGCGGTCTTGGCGCCCATCTCAGCGGCCATGTTGGCCAGCACCATCCGGCTGGCAAGAGTGAAATTGCGGATGGCCTCGCCGGTGTACTCGATCGCCATATAGTTCGCCCCGTCGACGCCCAGAAGCCCGACGAGCGTTAGGATGACATCTTTCGCGCTGATGCCGCGCGGCAGCTCCCCGACGAGTTCAATGCGGATCGTCTCCGGGACTTTCAGCCACGTCTTGCCGGTGAACATCACGGCGGCGAGGTCAGTCGCGCCTACCCCAGCAGCGAACGCATTGAGCGCCCCATACGTGGGCGTGTGGCTGTCTGCGCCCAGAAAGATGTCGCCCGGGCGAACGTGAGCGTTTTCCACCATCAGCTGATGGCAAATCCCCTCCCCAACGTCGTAGAAGTGGCAGCCCGTCTCAGCGGCGAAATCACGCAGCAGTTTGTGCAAGTTCGCAATTTTTTCGTTGGGGGCAGGTGTCGCGTGATCCAAAATCATCGACACACGCGCCGCATCCCACAGCGTTTCCCCGCCCATCTCGTGAAAGGCCTTGATGGCCATCGGGCCGGTGGCATCGGTCGCCATCACACCGTCTACGCTTACGATGGCAATCTCTCCTGCTTGAACGCTTCGACCACTGTGTTGAGAGATAATTTTTTCAGCGACTGTTTGTCCCATTGTGTTATCCTGTGTTATCCAAGCTCATGGGCCAACTGATACAGCTTGCCCGGCAATGGCCGCCCCAAAAGGCTAGCGAGCATGCGCGAGACCTGCGCAACTTGTTCCACATCAACACCCGTCACGTAGCCCAGCGCGTGCAGCATGTTCACGGTGTCCTCGGTGGGCACGTTGCCGGCTGCGCCCTCGATGAAGTTGCAGCCACCCATCCCGCCAAAGGCTGTGTCAAACGTGGCGCAGCCTGCTTCGACCGCCGCCAAGACGTTGGCCAGCCCCATGCCGCGCGTGTCGTGCAGATGCAGCACCACCGGCACATCGCCTGCCAGCGGCAGCACCGCGGCCAGCATCGCGCGTATCTGGGACGGGTTGGCCATCCCCGTTGAATCAGCCAGCGCGAGCGAGTCCACGCCCAGCGCCAAGTGCTGGCGCGCCAGTTCTAGCACGAGGTCAGGCGTCACGTCGTCTACATAGTAGCCAAACGCGCACTGAATTCCGCCGCGCACCCGCATTCCATACCCGCGCGCAAGGGCCACCATCTCAGCGAAGTGCGCCACCGCTTCTTGCAGCCCCATGTTAGCGTTCTTGCGCCCGTGCGCGTCGCTGGCCGAAATCGATAAATCGATGTCGGTGATCCCAGCCGCGTGTGCCCGTTCGACGCCTTTCGCGTTTAGCACCAGCGCGCTGTAGCGCACGTCGGGCTGTCGTTGAATGCCCGCACACACGGCCTCGGCGTCGGCCATCTGCGGCACGAGCTTGGGGTGCACGAACGACGTCACTTGAATCTGCTTGATGCCCGCCGCGGTCAGGCGCTCAATCATGCGGATTTTGTCCGAAGTGGGGATGGGCGTGGTCTCCCTTTGGAGTCCATCGCGCAAGCCCACTTCCACAATGTGAATCATCTTCGACATGAGCACAACTTCTTTAGAAAGAACATCAGCACAAATCAGTTAGACAAACCCCGCATGCCGCCCCACACACAAACAAAGCGGCTTCGCCCACACACACTTGTCAGTCCCTCACCCACGCCCACGCATAGTCGCGCGCGTACTCATGAATCGTGCGCGGAGCTTTGCCCGTCACGCGCTGCACGTCCTGAGTGACCGGCGCAGCCAGCATCTGCTTAACGGGCGCATACAAGGCAATAACGCCGTTGGCCATCGCCTCAGGGCGGCCCGCGGCGATCAACACCTCACGGAATTTGTCCTCGGGCATGTTGATGTAGGTGATCTTACGCCCCAAAACATTTGACAGCGCCTCGGCCACGTCATAATGCGTGATCGACTCTCCCCCTGTCAGGGTGTAGATTTGGTTGGCGTGCCCCTCCTGCGTGAACGCGGCCACCGCCACATCTGCAATATCGCGCACGTCAATGAAGCTGATCGGCTCTTCCCCAGCGGGCAGCGCAATGCTGTCACGATGTTTGATGCCATCGGCGTAGAAGGTGTTGAAATTCTGCATGAAAAAGTTCGGGCGCAGGAACGTATAAGGGATGCCGCTCTCGGCGATCAGCCGTTCCGACTCGGCGTGGGTCGGGCTGGGTTCGTCAACAGTGCGCATGCCAGATAGGCGCACGATGTGTTTTACGTTGCTCTTTTTCGCTGCGTCCAAAAACGCCGTGACCATCTCCGCCACTGCGCCCATCGTCGGCGTCACCAAAAACACCCGATCAACGTCCTCGAGGGCGGCCACCAACGACTCAGGGTTGGCGTAGTCCAGTGCCACCGCCTCATAGTCCCCCTGCCAAGCGGCTTTCTCTGCCAAACGCCGCACCGCCTCAGCATCGCGCGCCGCTGCCCTTATCGGGACGTGCTGCGCAAGTAAGGCTTTGACTACTTCTTGGCCCACGTTACCGGTCGCGCCTGTCACCAACACTTTTGCCACGTTCACATCTCCTTAGAACAACGACGTAAAGGAACCTAAAGTGATTTGATGGATGAGATGAAATGATTACATCATGTTCTTGCTACTTAGCGGATCAAGCAGCTCGCGCAACCCTTCCCCAAGGAAGTTAAAGCCAATCGCCACTAGAATGATCGCCGCGCTGGGAGCAGCAGCAATGTGCGGCGCGCTAAACAAGTATTGACGCCCCTCCGCTAGCATCACCCCCCACTCGGGAATGCTCGTGCTGACCCCCAGCCCTAGAAACCCCAACCCCGCCGCAGCTGGGATCGTAATGGCCACGTTGAGCGTCGCCTGCACCATGACCGGTCCAAGCGAATTCGGGATGACGTGCCAGCGCAGAATTTGCGAAGAACGCGCCCCCAACGCATACGACGCGAGCACATAATCTTGGGTACGCACGCTCAACACCGTCGCACGCATGAGGCGGATGAACAGCGGGATAGAGCCAACACCGATAGCAACGATCACGTTTACCAAGCCCGCGCCCAACATCGACGCCAGCAGCAGCGCCAGCAAAATGCCCGGCAGCGCGAACATCATGTCTACCAAACGCTGAATCACCATATCGATGAAGCCGCCGTAATACCCAGAAATGGCACCCAACGGCACGCCGATCACAATCCCAAGAAAAGTTGCCGCAATCCCAATGAACATTGAAATGCGCGTGCCGTACATCAACCGCGATAGAATATCCCGCCCTAAAAAGTCCGTCCCTAGCCAATGTTCGGCGCTGGGAACCCTGAGCGAGTTCCTCAAGCTAAAGGCGTTAGGATCATAGGGCGCGAGCAGGGGCGCAGCCACCCCAATCAACACAAACACCAGCACGATCAACAAACCCAGCAGCGCAATCGGGTTCCGCACAAAGTGCTGCCACGCCTTGTGCCCCCATGACGGGCGCGACAGCTTATCCGTTAAGGGCATCACATTTGCGGTTGGGGCGACACTGTGATCAACCATAGTGGATCCTCGGGTCAATGGCAGCGTATAGCAGATCTACCACAAGGTTCACAAAAACAAATATTACCGCGATAAACAGCACCAACCCCTCTACCATTGGGTAATCGCGGTTGAAGATCGACTCGGTGAGCAGCAACCCTAACCCCGGCCAACCGAAGACGGTCTCAGTCAGCACTGCGCCGCTCATCAGCCCACCAAACTGCAAGCCTAGTATCGTCACCACCGGCAAAAGCGCGTTGCGCAAGGCGTGTTGTGTTAACACTTGATGGTTGGGCAGCCCCTTCGCGCGCGCCGTGCGCACATAATCTTGACGCAGCGCCTCTAACATCGCCCCACGTGTAATGCGCGTAATGACCGCTAGAAAAATCAAACTTAACGTAAATGATGGCAAAATGAGACTATTTATCCCCTCACTTGCGCCGGCCGCCGGCAGCCACTTCAAATTGACGGCAAATATCACAATCAGCAGCAGCCCCAGCGCATAGGAGGGTATTGAGATACCCAACAACGCTCCAACCGAGATCACATGGTCAACCCATGTCTTTTGGTACGTTGCCGCTAAGATGCCGAGCGGAATCCCCAAGAGAGCTGTTAACATCATCGTGACCAGCGCCAGTTGTATTGTATAAGGCAGCCGCGCGATGATGTCGTCCATGATCGGCCTTCTCGTAAAAAGCGAGGTTCCCAAATCGCCCTGCAGAACTCTTCCCATAAAAATGCCGTATTGGACGGGAAGCGGCTCGTTCAAGCCCAAACGCTCACGCGCCACCTCAATCTCTTCGGGGGAAGCTGTCAAGCCAGCCACCAACCGCGCAGGGTCCCCCGGAAGGATGCGCAGCAGCAAAAACACAATGGTTAACACCCCCCAGATTGTAACTGCTGACCCCAGAAGTCGTTTCAGTACATACCGCCACATGATTCCGTTTGACTGCTCCTCTCTGATGTTTCGCAAGCGTGCATAGCCGCTACCAAGCATGACAGCCCCTGCTGCCATCTGAAAGCAGCAGAGGGCTGTACATGACAGGAAGTGAGCTTACGAACCACTTGGACGAGCGTAAATAGAGTTAAACTTTTCGCCAGCGCGATAGGTGATCCCCTCAAGGCCAGCGCGGTACACGATCGGGAAATCTTGGAAGTACAAGAACAGCCACGGGGCATCTTCCCAGATGATCTTCTGAGCGTCGCACAACAACTGTGCACGCACATCACGATCTGGGTTGGTGAAGGCCTCGTCGATCAACGCGCTGTATTCAGGGTTGTTGTAGTAGGCTGTGTTCAAGCCGCGTGGAGTGATCTGCGTGTTGTGACTGATGAAGTACATGCCCAGCGCCGCGTCTGGGCCAGGCGGCGCATAGCCGAACATGCTCATGTCGAGGGTTTGCGCCTCAGCTGGCACGAACAACTGTCCAACATACGTGCTGTAGTCGCTCGTCGTCGGCTCAGCGTTGATGCCCACCGCCGATAGATAAGCCGCTACAGCTTGTGCCACTTGGAAGTCTTGTAGGAAGCGGCCAGTCGGCGCAGCAAAATTGAGGGTGAGATCGCTCACGCCGGCCTCTGCTAGCAGTTGACGAGCCAGCTCGGGGTTGTATTCATATGGCCCCGTGGCGCAGTGGCCAAACGAATCTTTGCTGACGATGGAGGTCGCAACCGTAGCCGCACCAAACAGCAAGTCGTTCACGATGGCCTCTTTGTCCACTGCATAGTTGATCGCCTGACGCACGCGAACGTCTTGCAGCACCTCGCGCGTCGTGTTCAGCGCAATGTAGATGGCGCGGTTGCCGGGGGCGATCAGCACCTCCACCGCGTCGTTGTTTTGCAGTGCTGTAATGTCCGACACGGGCGGCAGCACGATCATGTCGGTTTGGCCTGCCAGCAGCAAGCTCTCACGGGTCGCCGCCTCTGGGATGAACTGGAACGTCACCCCCGCGTAGTACGGCATCTCCCCCCAGTAGTCGGCAAACCGCTCCAAGTTCATTCCCTCTGGCGTCAACGACACAAACTTGTACGGCCCCGTGCCAATTGGGAACTGGTAGACACTCGATCCGGGTGTGTCACCCTGAGGTTCTGTATAGCTGTTGCCGTTCTCATTGATCGACTTAGGCGAGATAGCGCCGTAGCCCGTAAACAGCAAGTTCGACAGCAGCAGATCAGCCGTGAAGAGCGTGTCCACGCGCAGCGTGTACTCGTCGATCACTTCGATGTTGGCCAGAAGCTGCTCCGTGAAGGGGTTGGCGCGCCCGCGCACCACTGGGTTCTTCCAACGCCCCAGCGAGAAGGCCATCGCCTCCGCGTTGAACGGCTCGCCATCATGGAACGTGACGCCTTGCCGCAGCTTAAACGTCACCGACTTGCCATCTTCTGAGATCTCCCAGCTCTCCGCAAGGCCGGGCAGCACTGCGCCTGTTTCATCAGTTTGGACCAGCGTCTCAAGCACGTAGTCTAGCATGTTGGCAATGATGCCAGTGGCGACGGTTGGTTCAAGGTCACGCACGGCCACGCCGATGGCGATACGGAAGGTCTCATCGGCTGAGATGTTGCTCTGCGCCGCAGACGGCATCAAGATCAGTACGAGAGACACAACTATTACACATAAGTATGCAAGTTTATTTCTGATCATGATCGAATCTCCCTCAGATATTTAAAACATTAGGTGTCCTAAAGTGGGCAAAACTCGCACAAAGTTCAACTAACTTTAAATATAGCTCCTCCTTACCTTGAGCTGCGTGTGTTGATTAAAACGTTGAAAAAATTGTTAGGTTGATTTAGGATAACTTTATCACATAAGAATATTATATCAACTATCTGCTGAGTCAACAATAAAGTGTAAAGTAAAACGCCAACTCTGCACGATGAACATTGTGGATATGATGCGCTAATTTTGGCTCAAGTATAAAATATTCTCGACATTTAGCGCTTCAATTTTTTGTCGAATAGATTGCGTGTGGAGGGTATACTTTAAACAAAAGTTTGTCGTACCGCAGTGTAGTGTTGAGCACAATAGATACTGCTAACAAAGGTTAATCGGAGCAACTTATCTATGACTTCCTCTTCCCCTCAAGACCAGCTCAAACGGTTTCTAAAAGCGCGCGCCAACCTCGACGGCACAGATTCTGTCTTCTGGTGGAAAGGCTACGTTTACAGCTACATCCCCGGCCAGCCCAGTCAGAGATTATTCCTCATCGAAGGTTACAATATCGCGCACATCGAGCCGTATGAGGATGGCTATCGCATGATCACGCGCGAGGTCACGTTCTACAGCGACCCCACCAGCGGCAACATCTTAGAGCGCTGGCACAACCCCCTCAACGGGCGCGAGGTGCAGGTGATCCAAGTCTGGAACGACCCCGTCAACCAACAGTTTATGCCCAACGGCCCACGCGGTCCGTTCGCTGTCCCATCTGAAGATCTTGGCAACGGCACAACCTGTCTCTATTTTGATGTGCTGTTAGCTTACCCATCCCCACTGCCACGCAGCCAATATCCGCTCCATTCACAATCTGACCTGTATCAAGGGGCAGAGCTTTTCCAATTCTTCGTCAACACGGATCAACTGAACGATCCCAACACTACAGATATCCCATGCAGCACCTCATGGACGCGCTTTGGGCAGTGGCTGCCATGGATGGAAATGGGCGATCATCCCGGCAATCTAATCTATCAATGCCGCGGCGCCAAACTCGCCGCGGGTTTCGCCGGCCTCTCGCAGCAGATGCGCGACTACGTGATGACGCATCAGCCCAAGTATGCGGAATCCCCGCGCGAGTTCGTGACGCCCAACGAAACCAGTTGGACTTACTTCAAGAAACTGTACCCGGTGCAGGGGTGACCGTTCATGAGCGCACAAGTCGTTTTGATCACACAAAGCAACCTCGTAGAAGGCCAAGAAAAAACCTACCAACAGTACATCCAACAGACAATCCCCCTGCTCGTCAAATATGGCGGAGGGGTGGCCTTTGTGGGCGCTGGCATCCCCGGCGGCACCCATCAGTACGTCAATAACGCCGTGCTGACCTTCCCCAGCGAAGAGGCAATGCAGCAGTTTCTCGCCGATCCCGCCTATCGTGAGCTGAGCGCGCTGCAAAAGACCGCCGTCCAAGACCTGCACACCGCCTACTTCACGCCCAGACGCCAACCCCCACCCCCAGAGCAGATCGCTCGCCAAGCCTTTGAGCACTTCCGTCATGGGCTGGCCTCTGGCGAATGGCAGCCGTTTTTAGACATGGTCGCCGAGGATGTCGTCTTTCGGTTTCCGATCGGGGAGTGGAAGGGCGTCCACGAGGGCAAAGAGCGCATGGCGCAGTTCTTCGCTTACGTGCGCAGCGCCTATCCCGATGGCTTGTTCATCACGCAAGTTCACAGCGTGGCCACCGGCGACCAAACGGTGCTCTTTGAGTTTGAAGATGAAGGCACGCTGCGCGGCAACCCGTATCATGGTCGGGTGATCGTGGCCTTCGACGTGCGCGCTGACAAGATCTGTGGCTACCGCGAGTACTTCGGCGCCTAGTTCGCGGCGCGGTTCTGGCCTGGTTTTACTCTAGGTTCACAAGGGGATCCTCATGACTCACCCGATTGGCGGCGTTTACGAACTGTGCATCGGCACACTAGACCCCATGCGCGACCTGCTGTACTGGCAGCGCTTCGGCTACCACTTAGACAAGATCGGCACGCTAAGCGCGGACGACGCGCGCGCTCTCTACGGCGTGCCCTCAGCGCTCAAGAGCTATCGTTTAGGCCATCAAGCCGCTGACCACGGCTTGATACGGCTCATGCTGTGGGACGCCCCCACCAACGACGGCCTACAGCTTACGTCCATGCGCGCGTTAGGCAACCGTTGGGGGGCAACGCTCACCCACGACCTGTACAACATCATCAACCACGCCGAGGACGCGCGCGCTCAGGGGCTGCCCATCACATTCAGCCCGCCCATCCGCCAGCAGATCTACAAGTCTCCCAGCGGTCAGCCCTTCATCGACGACGCCCCCTGTGTGCGCGAGGTGATCATGATCCAGCCCCACGCGCGGCAGGTGCTGTTCCAACGCTTCGGGTACGTCATCCCACATTACGGCGCAGTCAACCCGCATTCCGCGTTCAAAACTAGCCAGATCACCCACTGCGGCCTCGTCGTGCAGGGCGGAGATGACCTCATCGACTTCTATGAACACACGCTCGGCTTGCTGCGCGCGCGGGACAACCTCATCACAGAGTATCAAGAGGTCAAAGATGGGGCCAACGTGTTCCAACTGATGGAAGGGGAACAATACGTTTGCACAGACTTCGACGACCCACGTTCCAGCCCCAACCCGATGCTGGCCCACAGCGGGCGCTTGAAGATCATCCGCTACAAGCACAGCACGCCCCTGCCTGATCATCACGCCCAGTCTCGCCCAGGGGTGTTGGGGTGTTCCCTGTACACGTACCGCGTGAGCGACCTGCCCGCCTACCATCAGCGGGTCGCCCAGAGCGCCGCTCACAGTGTCACCCCCATCTTGACCGACGAATTCGGCCAGCAGGCGTTTTCGTTCATCGCCCCAGATGGCTACTTCTGGACGTTGATAAGTCGTTAAGGAAACTGCTATGGTTGGCGAATTGATCCCTCACTATCACGCGCTGGCGCTGCAAACGACCTGTTTCGCCGTCAACGGGCTTAGCCCATCAGATGCGCGCGCGCGCATGATGACCACCATCGAGCGCATCGACGCACAGATCCGCGCGAGCAAAGCCTTCATCGGCCAAGACCTCAAGCTCGTGGTGCTGCCCGAGTACTTTTTGACGAGCTTCCCGCTGCGCGAGACAATCGCACAGTGGCAAGCGCTGGCCTGTGTTGAGATGCACGGCGCAGAGTACGACGCGCTCAGCGCCGTGGCGCAGCGCAACAGCGTTTACCTCAGCGGCAACCTGTACGAGCTTGACCCTCACTTCCCACAGTTGTACTTTCAGACTTCGTTCTGCATCGACCCAGCCGGTGAGGTTGTGCTGCGGTATCGCCGCCTTAACAGCATGTTTGCGCCCACCCCCCACGACGTTTGGGACAAATACCTTGAGGTCTACAGCCTTGAGCAGGTTTTCCCAATCGCAGACACCGCCATTGGCCGCTTGGCTGCCGTCGCCAGTGAGGAAATTCTCTACCCCGAGATCAGCCGCATGATGGCCATGCGCGGGGCAGAACTCTTGCTCCACTCGTCGAGCGAAGCATCCAGCCCAGAGCAGACGCCCAAAGAGATCGCCAAGCGCGCCCGCGCCATCGAGAATATGGCCTACGTGATTTCAGCTAACAGCGCCGCCATCGAAGGGATTGCCATCCCGAAGGACTCGACCAATGGCCACTCGCAGATCATCGACCCTAAAGGGCACGTGATAGCAGAAGCCGCACAAGGAGAGAGCATGGTCGCGCATGCCGAGGTTGACCTTGAGTCGCTGCGCCGCTTGCGCCGTCGGCCCGGCATGAGCAATTACCTCGCCCGTCAGCGCTTCGAGCTGTACGCGCAGATGTACGCCCAGCACAGTTTTTACCCGCCTAACACGCTGCTCAACGGCATCGAAGACAAGAGCCAGTTCGTCCAACAGCAGCTTGCCACAATTCGCAAGCTGTCCGAATCAGAGGTGATCTAACACGATGGCAGAGGGAACGACCTTACACGTGCGCTGCCCCCGCAGCGGCCAAGTCAACTATCAGTGTGTTGCCGCCAGCGCCGACGACGTGCGCGAGGTCGCTGCTCGGCTGCGAGCAGGCCAGCCGACGTGGCAGCAGCGCGGGGCAGAAGGCCGCGCGCAAATCATGCAGCAGTGGGCAGAAAGCATCCTCGCGCACAAATCCGCGCTGATAGACGCTCTGACGGCTGATACAGGACGAACGCGCGAGAGCGAACTAGAGGTCTACGGCCTCGCCGAACTCATCAAGCGGTGGTCCAGGCAGGCTCCGCCCCTGCTGGCCGACAGCGCGCCCGTCGCCACGTCCGCGCCCAACATCACCGTGAGCAGTCAATACGTGCCTTACCCGTTGGTGGGGGTCATTAGCCCGTGGAACTTCCCGCTGCTGCTAGCGCTGATCGACGCCGTGCCGGCCCTGATGGCCGGCTGCGCTGTGCTGGTCAAACCGAGTGAGATCACCCCGCGTTTTATCGAGCCGCTGCGCGCCACCATCCAAGCAGTGGGCGGCTTGGCCGACGTGCTGGAAGTCATCGTCGGCGCGGCTGAGACCGGCCAAGCGCTGATCGCCAACGTGGACAGCGTGGCCTTCACCGGCAGCGTCGAGACAGGGCGCAAGGTGGGGGCCGCCGCCGCTGCTCACTTCATCCCTGCCTTTCTGGAGTTGGGCGGTAAAGACCCCGCCATCGTGCTGCCCAGCGCCGACCTTGACTACGCCTCGAGCGCGCTGCTGTGGGGGTCAACTAGCAACGCCGGCCAAGCCTGCCAATCGATCGAGCGCATCTACGCCCACGAGTCCATTTATGAAGAATTTGTGTCGCGGCTCATGGCCAAAGCCGCTCGAACGAAACTGACGGTGGAAGGCGGCCCCATCGGGCCGATCATCGCCGCCGATCAAGTCGAAATCATCCGCGCTCACCTCGACGACGCCTATGCCAAAGGTGCAGTCGCCCGATGCGGCGGCCAGATCGAAATTCACGACGGTGGGGCGTACTGCCGCCCGACGGTGCTCGTGAATGTCAACCACGACATGCTCGTGATGCGCGAGGAGACCTTCGGCCCCATTTTGCCGGTGATGCCCTTTGCCACAACCGAGCAGGCCGTACAGCTCGCCAACGATACCACCTATGGCTTGAGCGCCGCTGTGTTTGGTGCTGAAGCAGAGGCCTACGCTGTCGCCCGCCGCATCGATGCAGGCGCAGTCAGCATCAACGATGCTGCGCTCACAGCGATCATCTACGACGGGGAAAAGACCTCCTTCAAAGCGAGCGGCCTCGGCGGCTCGCGCATGGGCGCAAGCGCGATCAAACGCTTCCTGCGCACCAAAGCCCTCATCCACAAACACGATCATCGAGATGACCCATGGTGGTACACAGAAGCCAAACGCGAGATATAATTCAAGGCAAATAACTTATGTTTCAACGTTTTCAACTGTTAGACGTCTGAAGGAAGGGGAATATGTCACAAGTGTTCACGAAAGAGCTTATGCCCGTTCTAGCACGTCATGCGGGCGATTGGTACGGCATCTACGTTCACACGGACGCGCTCGGCAAAGAAATCGACCGTCACTACTCACACTTGATCTCCGTCTACCCTACCGACGGTTCCTGCGATTACCACCAGACGAACCGCTACCTGTGGGAAGATGGCCGCAAAGAGGAACACCTCTTCCCCGGCAACTACGATTTTGAGAACCAGCGCATCATCTTTGACACCGAGCGCATTTGGGGCTGGGCGCGCGATCTGGACGAGCGCCACGTCCAGTTGATGTTTACCTACAAAGGCGGCGATGACAAGTACGTGTACGAATTCGTCCACCTC
>DAOUBS010000036.1:0-6166 GCA_034432435.1 Anaerolineae bacterium | reverse complement strand
GATGATGTGGATGACCGTAGGGGCGCGACAAGTCGCGCCCTTAGGGCACAACCCCAACGTTGAGAATTTCTGCCAGCAGCAGCCGATACTCGACCGGCATAAAGCCGTCCTCGCTTTGGATGGTGCGCGAGCGCGTGCCGCGGTCGATGCGCAGTTGGTATTTGCGGTTGCGCGTCTCAGCTAGGCTGATGAAGTTGGCGTTGAGGCCGAAGAAGTTCAGCGCGTCGATCAGGCGATCAATCTCCAGCACGCGCGCCTCGCTGATGCGCCCTGCTACGCCGTTGCGGACGAAGCTGCCATCCTGCCGCACGACGAGTTCAATCCGTTCTGCGCCCGGCTCGCCGCCGTATACGAACAGCTCGATCTGATCGAAGATCAGGTCAACCTCGGGGTCTTCGGTGGCAGAGGCCACGCTGACCTCGTCTGGGCTGGGCAGCGTCGCAAGGACTTCGGGGTCGTCATCGACCACTGCCCGCGTGACGATGACGAAGGCGGGCGCAGTGGCCTCCGCTGCGGGGTCAACGTTGGCGCTGGGGTCGCTCGGGGCGTCTGGTGGCGCAGCTTCGGTCGGCGTGTCGGCGCTGCCGCCGCACGCAGCCAGCGTCAGCAGCAGCAGAAGAATGAGTGTCGCACGCAGCATCATCATGGTTCCCCCTTACTTGGCACGTCTATCATAGCATGAACCCACGCCGCGCGTTGTCAGGCTTTTGTTGCGCTCAGATCTTCAACTGATGAGCGTGGCGCACAAAGTCGAGCGCGCGCAGCTCGGCCATGACGTCGTCGGGCACAGGTTCATCCAGCGTGAGGACGGTGAGCGTGTTGCCGCCTGGCTCGGTGCGGCCTGTGTGCCAACTGGCGATGTTCACCTGCCGCTCTGAGAGCAGCGTGCCCACCCGCCCGATGACGCCGGGGCGGTCGTAGCTGCCCATCAGCAGCAGGTAGCCCTGCGGGATGAAGTTCATGCGGTACTGGTTGATGCGGACGATGTGGGGCTCGCGCTTGTCGAGCAGCGTGCCGGTGATGACGATGGTCTCGCCGTCCTCCAGCGTGACAGCGCAGGTCACCGTGTTCGAGTACTCGCCGCTGGGCAGCTTTTTCGTCTGGGTGACGCGCCAGCCGCGTTCGGCGGCCAGCAGCGGGGCGTTGACCGCGCTCACCCGCTCGCCCATCATCGGCAGCAGCAGCCCTTGCAGCAGCCCGACGGTGATCGGCTTAATCAGCCCGGACAGCTCATCACCGTTGATCTGCACTGCCACAGATTGAATCGGATGCCGCGCCAGCGTAAAGACGACGCTGCCCATGCAGCGCGCCAAGTGCATCAACGGGCGGATCGTCTCATAGTCCACGCCCGGCAGCAGTGGCAGGTTGACCACGTTACGATAGTCCACATCGCGCAGCGCGTCCAGCACCTGCTCCACGACCCGCGTGGACACGTCCTGCATGGCCTCTACGGTGTTATCGCCGATGTTGGGGGTGTGGATGACATTCTCTAACCCAATCAGCGGCGAGTGATAAGGCGGCGTCTCGCGGTAGACGTCCACCGCTGCGCCGGCCACGCGCCCGCTGCGCAGCGCTTCGGCCAGCGCCTGCTCGTCGATCAAGCTGCCGTGCGCCGTGTTGATGAGGTACGCCCCGTGCTTCATCTGGGCGAGAAAATCAGCGTTGACCATGTTCTGCGTCTCGCGCGTGCTGGGCGTGTGCAGCGTCACGATGTCGCTGTCCGCCAGCAGGTCGCGCAGCGAGACGAGCTGTACCCGCGCGTCCGTCACCAGATCATCGCTGATGTATGGGTCGTAGGCCAGCACGTTCATCCCAAACGCCAAGCAGCGCTGGGCGACGATGCTGCCCACGCGCCCTAGCCCGATAATCCCGACGGTCTTGCCCATCAGCTGGATGCCGGCCTGCCGTGAGCGATCGAGCAGCCACAAGCCGCGCCGCATAATGTCGTGCGCGCTGACGAGCCGCCGCGCCAGCGCCAGCATAAGCGCCAGCGTGTGCTCCCCGGCGGCAATAGCGCTCGCCCCCGGCGTGTTCATCACGAGGATGCCGCGTTCCGTGGCCGTTTGCATGTCGATGTTGTTCACGTTGATCGACACACATGCGATGAGTTTCAACTGCGGGGCGGCCTCAAGGGTGGAAGCGTCGATCGCCAAATCGCTGCGGATGATGAGGGCGTGCGCCTGCGCGAGGTGCGCCTTGATCGCGGTCAGGTTGGGGGCGACCTCGGTCACGTGCACATTTTTTGCTTGCTTGAGCAGTTCAAGGCTGGGCGGGGTCAAATCGGTGGCAACTAGGACGTTAAACACGGCTGAGGCGTCCTCCTTTGAGCGCGTCGAGCACGTCATGCAGCGAGCCGTATACGTGCGGCGTGATGGCGGTGAACTTGTCGGGCGTGCTGTGGTAATCCGGCACGACGGCGCAGGTCATGCCTGCGCTCACCGCTGAGCGCGCCCCGTTCGGGCTGTCCTCCAATGCGAGGCTGCGCTGCGGGTCTACCTGCAACTGCTCACAGGCGTGCAGGTAAATGTCGGGGGCGGGCTTCCCCTGCGCGACGTCGTCGGCGCTGTAGAAGCGGGTGATGACGCTCGACCAGCCCTGCGCTGCCACTACCGCCTCGATGATGCGCAGCGGTGAGGACGACGCGATGCAGAACGGCACGCCCAGCGCCGCCGCGTAGTCGATCATCTCCTGCGCGCCCGGCTTACGCTCGATCAAGTCGATGTAGGCGATCAGACGGTCTTGCAGCTCGGCTGAGAGCGCCTCAACTGTTTCATCTAGGCCGTAGAGCGCGATCAACTGCGCGAAGAACTCGTCCAAGCGCAGGCCGATCACCTGCTCGCGCACGGCGTCGTTGTAGATGAGGCCGCGCGCTTCAAACAGCTCGTGCTCCGCCCGCTGCCAAACGATCTCGCTGTCCACCAGCGTGCCGTCCATGTCGAAGATGATGCCTTCAAACACCGTTCAACTCTCCTCTGAGGGGGCAAATAAGCTCAAGAAGGCCGCGCGCTTGTCTGCGTCGCGGAAGATGACTTGCGACTGGCGGATGTACTCGAGGCCGCGCTCGAACACGTCTTGATGCAGCGTGCCGCGGACGCGGTCGTAGCCCGGGCGCCCCGCCGCCAGCGGCAGGATCGGCGCGAGCGAGGGCGCTTCTACGAAGATGTCGCTCTCGCGCCGCACGCGCTCGCGCGCGACCACCCCACCAAACCCGACGAACAGATCCACGTGCGGCTTGGTCGCCAAGTCGGATGAGCCGTCGCCGATCATCATGCGGCGGCCTGCCCGCCCGCGGCTCAGGTCGTCGATGATCTGCGTCTTGCCGCTGCTCTCGGTCAAGGGGCCTTCGACATACTCGAGATAGGTCTTCTGCTGCTGGGCCTGCGGCTCATGATAGCGCCACCACTCACCAGACAGCTCGTTGTACTCCAGCTCGACCGCGCGGATGTGATCGGGCGCGACCCCCAGCCGACGGCCAAAGCCGCGCACCGCGTCCACCAGACCGCCGCTGATGATGAACACCTCTTTGCCGAGGAATTGCAGCGCGTGGATCACCTCTGGCGCGTCCGGGACGATCGTCCGCGCGTAGAGGTCTTCCACTGCCTTCAACTGTGCCAGCGACGGGCGGAGGGCCTTCAAGCGCTTGCCGTACACCTCAGAGAGGTCAAGCTCACCGTTCATCGCCTTGTCCGTCAGCACGCTGACGCGCAGTTCCTTCCCCTTCAGCCGCGCCAGCTCGTCGATGCCCTCAATCGTCGAGAGCGTGCTGTCGCAATCAAAGAAGATCAAATCGCAGGTTTTCCAACGTGGGGTCATAGCGGTTCGGTTCCAACTCAAATCGGACGCGCCTGATTATAAACGCAATGAATCGAAAATATCACCCTGCCCTTGTGATACAATGTCTTCTGTCAAGCAACACCATCGACAGAGGATCTTGTATGCTTCTGCGCCGCGCCCAACTCGAAGACACCCTGCCCATCAGCGCCCTGTTCCGCGCGCGCATCGAGCGCTGGCAGCGCCTCGCCGCGGATGGCAGCGTGCAGGATGTGCCCTATGAGCAGCTCAGCCTCTACGAGCAGTGGCAGCACGGCGGCCCGTGGATGAACGCCTACACCGCCACGCTCTGGCTCAGCCATCTGCTGCGCGGGGCAGGCGCGCCCTACGTGGTCGAAGAGGGCGATCAGATCGTGGCCTACGCCGAGGTGTTCCCCAACGTCGAAGCGCCGCCCTACGGCAAGCACTGGCACATCGCCCAACTGCTGACGCTGCCCGGCTACGCCGAAATGCGCGACCCGCTCATGCAGGGCATCCTCCACGACGCTGCCGCCGCGGGCCGCGTCACGGTCAACCTCTACACCTACGACGAGGAAAACAGCCAGTTCTACAGCCGCTATGGGCTGACCAAGCTCGAGGCGCTCACGCGCTACGACGTCAAAACGCAGATCGGGCAGGGCTTCTACCGCGCCGTGCCGCACCCGGCCGCTGACCCGACGACGATCCACGGCTGGCACATGCCCATCGGGCGCACAGGCAGCGCCGCCCAGCAGTGGCATCGCTTGTGGCCGGGCGTGTGGGACGCCGTGCCGCGCATCGCCGCCGAGCCAATCCACCGCCTGCACCTCTCCGCCAGCGGGCAGGACGCCTTTTTGTGCTGTCAGCAGGATCTGTACGATCCGCGTTTGGCAGCGGTCTACTGCTGGTCGAACAAGCCCGAGTCTGCCCCCCTGCTGACGGCTATCCGCGATTGGGCACACCGCGCCGGCTATCGCACGCTGGCCATGTGGGGCAGCGCGGAACTCGGCAAGCTGCTGAAAGATGGCGAGGCCACCCCGCAGCAGCGGGTTGTGCTGGCGCGCACGCTCTAGCTAGCGCCGCCGGAACTCGACGTCGAGGCCGCTGCGTGGGAAGAGCGTCGGGCGGTAGGTCGTGCGCAGGTCTTGCCCCGGCAGGATGTCCCAGTCGTAGTAGCGCAGCAGATAACTGGCCATGATCTTCATCTCAAGCTGCGCAAAGGCATAGCCCAAGCAGATGCGCGCCCCGCCGCCAAACCCTACCAAGCTGAAGGGGACGCTGCTCTCGTCGCGCTCGTCGCTAAAGCGCTCTGGGTCGAAGCGCTTCGGATCGGTGTAAATGTCCGGGTCGTAGTGCGCGACGCTGATCGGGTAGAGCGCCGTCCAGCCTTTGGGGATGGTGTAGCCGTTGAACTCGAACGTCTCGGTCACGCCGCGGAAGCCCACGGGCACGGGCGGGTACATGCGCTCCACTTCCTTCAGCACCATGTCGAGGTAGGTCATGCGGCGGATGTCGTCCATCGTCAGCCGGTCGCCCAGCTGGAGCGCGTCCTGCTCGGCGCGCGCTTTGGCCAGCACGTCGGGGTGCTGCTGAAGCACCATCGCCAAGAAGGTCATCATCGAGGCGCTCGTCTCGTGCCCAGCAAAGAGCATCAACAACATCTGCGCCCGCAGCTCTTGATTGGTCAGGCCGTTGCCGTGCTCATCGCGCGTCTGCACCAAGAGCGAGAGCGCGTCAGTCGTGGGCTGCTGGCGGCGGTGCTCAATGGCGCGGTCAATAAAGTTCAGCAGGGCCTCGCGCGCTTTCATGGCGCGGCCATAGGGCAGCCATGGCACGTTGATCGGGATCGAGATGAAACCGGCCGTCATCGTGACGAAGTGGCGGCTCAGCTCTTGGGTGCTCTCGCCCGGTTCGGTGCCGGTCATCAAGATGCTCGCAACCTCGAATGTGAACTGCTTGAACTCGCTCAGGAAGTTGATGCGGCGCTGCGCCTCCCACTTAGCGAGGTAGCGCTGCGCAATGCTCTCCATCGTCTCGGTGTAGTTGTGCAGCGATTGGCGATGAAACGCCGGCATAAGCAGCTTGCGTTTCATGCGGTGTTCTTCGCCATCTTGCACGAACAGCGACTCCCCTAGTAGGGCCTTAAACGTGATCGGCCAGCCATCGCGCCATGAGAACAAATGCATGCCGGTTGAGAGCAAGAAGCGGTTGCCCTCCGGCCCCATGAAGACGGCCACATTGCCAAAGCCGACCACGCGCGTTTTGAACACCGGGCCGTACTTCTTGTACATCGCAAGCAGGTAATCAACATCCAACAAGCGTGGGCGCTCGCCGATGACGGGCAGCCCAAAGCTGCCGGGTGGCAGCGGTTACGTGT